>NZ_GG698602.1:830000-1130000 GCF_000160055.1 Dialister invisus DSM 15470 | reverse complement strand
CGAATGCATTAAGTGCGGAACTGCTGAACCAGCTTGCCGTTGCTTATAATAACAGTATTCAGCCTGAAAAGGCGATGGAAACGCTGGACTTGGTCAAAGAACAGGAGCGGGATGCCAAGTGGTATTACCGGTACGGCTATGCCTATGCCGCTATTTCTTTGCGTCTGCAGGAAAAGAAGTTTTTGTACCAATGGAAAGCGCTTGAAATGATTGAAAAGGCGATCACAGGCAGTAAGACGCCGGAAGTGATTGACTGGTGTCTGGAAATGATGGATTTACGGCCGGATTTGACTCAACTGGCAAAGATGAATCCGTCGTCATTTCCCCGGCTAAGTGCTTATTATTTGAAGGCGCGGCCGGACAATGAGGGCAGTGGAAAAGAGGAAAAGTATAAAAAAGTTTCAGCCATAGAATGGATTTTTAACCAACAGGAGTACTTACCGGATGCATTTGCCCGTGACTTCAATATGTATATGGCGAAACGGTATCCTGATGACTGGTCGGAGGGCAGGGCCGATGAGTTTGTATTGGAGGAACCGGAAATCCTTGTCATTTATGAAGCATGGATACGGAGCCCGGCACAGCTATATGACAATGAACGGCTGAATGAAGAAGATGATCTGAAAGAGGAAAATAAGGATAATGATATGTGGCAGGTAGAAATCATGGCACATTTGAAAGCGGATAACGGGAAAGCATTTACTTTGCAGGAACTCATTTTCAAGTTACAGAACCTGATGGCAGATAAAGAGCTGGGGGATCATGTATTTCTGGAAGGAATGGAGTATGAAGGACATGAATGCGAAGGGAACGGGCTTATCGATAATCCTGACGGGATTCCTGTGTTTTATGTCTGCTGCGGGAGTTGAGAGTCATCAAATGGGAAGATATGATAGATCCGGCTCGTGAAGGGAGAATGGGGAATGAATACAGAAAATAAAATGAAAAAGATTGTCATCATAGCAGGGGTAGTTATTATATTTCTTTTGGCGGCGCCCTATCTTTACAAGGTGCTTCTGTACGGAGTGGGGTGGGTGATATGGGGATTCATGGCGTATTTCATCGGTGGCGTTCCATTGAGTGACATATTGAGTTGGTGGCATATTTTCCTGGAGTGATATGTTAGACCGGCGGTGTATCTGAAACGGAGGAGCAGATGAATCTCATAGAAAAAATAAAGGCAATAGAGATATATGTATGCGAAAATTTTGAAGAACTGGGGCTGGATGATCCTGTAGAGGAAGAATATTTTTCTGCTTATGAAGAAATAAAAGGCGCTTCGGACAAGGAGCTTCAAACCTTTGAGGAAGACTATGGAGTTTCTCTGCCTGAAGACTGGAAAAAGCTTTACCGCTATAAGAACGGCAGCGGTTTTTTCAGCATGCTGCCCTGCGTATTGGGAAAAGGAGAGTATGCATTTTCCCTCTTGTCTTTAGAACAGATAAGGCGTGTAAAGGGATACTTTCAGAACAGGGATGCACTGCTGACAGATTTTCCTGATTATTTTTCCAAAGAAGATATAGAGCGGATGGCGGACGCCAGACTGCGGCCGTATTTATTTCACACGAAATGGTTTCCCTTTGCGGAGTATTGTGACAGCTGCTATTTGATGCTGGACTTTGCGCCCGGAAAGGCGGGGAAAGAGGGGCAGCTTCTCTGTTACGTGCATGATCCGGACAGTGTAACTTATGCGGCGGAAAATATAACAGACGTGGTGGGCAGCATTATCAAAGATAATCATATAGTAAAGAGAGACAGGCAATGAGAGGAGCTTCGTCAGAATGGACAGTATGGAATGGTTTCTGGGAAGCGTCGCTGTATTGACTGCTGTCCTGCTTGTTGGTCTGGATACGGTACGCTCCCTGCAAAGATATCGGGTGAGACTCGGACGGCTTCTGAAAAATCTGACATTGACAGAACGGATAGAGATTGATTTGGGAGCATGGCTTGCCGTTACGGTTATTCTCGGCATGAATACGTGGTATTTTAATGAGTCTGATGTGGGCATGATGGCAGCTCTCCTTCTGGCGTATATTGTCTGTGGTGTAATTAACGGTGTGCCTCTTGGATGGTGGATTCTGTGGAAAGCCCGGCAGTCCGAGCGCCTTGATTCCGGAATTGTGCCCGAATTGCGGAGGGACTTTTACTATTTTTCCATTATTTTGTCCATGGGGGCTACGATCGCTGTTGCTACGGGAATGGCTGCGGCCAGTCTGATTTTTGTAAGATGGATGGCCGGGCGGTAAAGGAAAAGCCTTTACATGTCCCTTGCCGCGGCAGTGTTGCCGGTGTGCTTGTTTTGTGGACAGAGGATCCGTTTGTGGAAGAGGGGATGCGGAAGGATCCGGCGAATTAAAAGAAGGGGAGAGAGATGTTTTCAAGCGTACCGGCGGAAATTTTGGGATTGGTGGCGGGATGGGGATTTCTTCTCATCGTGGCAGCTTTTTGCTTTCCTATACGTTCGTCTTATCAGAAACCGATAGGGAAGGGGAAAATCGTAACGGCGGCTGCAGTTTCTTCTATTGTTCTCATGTTGGGGATAGGAGCACTTTCTAATCTGTTTCTGTCATGGGCGAAAGCGGGGCCGTCATTTCTTTTGTGGCTCACAGGAATTGCGGTACTTGAGATAGGTTTATTGCTTGCTTTTACTTACAGAAAAACACGGAGGTGGCGTAAACAAAATCCTTTATATGCTGTCGTCAGGATGGAATACCGCTATGGGTTGTGGAAAGAGCGGAGCGTCATGCTCCTTTCCATAAACCGGGTTCCCGTTCAATATTCCAATGATGCGGTTGTTACGGGAAGGACAGCATATATCCGCGCGGGGGAACACACTCTGGAGCTGGCAGGATACACAGCAAGGCATGGCTATAAACGGCCTTCATTTCCTGTGGAGGAGGGGCGGTGTGAAAAGACCGTTGCACTGAAAGCCGGCCGACGCTATCAAATTATATTTGACAGGAAACGTAAGATATTCAATATTAATGAGGGAAAATGACAATCATACGGATAGGTGCATTCTGTCTGTCAGCGTTATTTTCAGGAGGATTCAATGGAAAAACGGCCTGATTTTGAGACATTGGCCTCTTATGAAGAGTTTAAAAAATATTATTGGTACCGTAAAGAACTATCCGGTATATGCAGAAGGCTCGGGATCGAATACAGGGGAACCAAACAGGAACTGAATCATCATATAGAAGAGTACTTTTGCGGAAAATTGGCGGAAAGGAAAGATGTACCGCGCCTTTCTAAAAAAGTATCTGATATAGAATTACATACGCCGCTTTTGGACTGCGGTTTTTCCTTTAACGCTTTTTTCAGGGAGTATTTTGCGAAACAGACAGGAACCAGGCCTTTTAAATTCACGGCGGATATGGCGGCGGCATGGCGGAAAGTAAAGAAGGAAGAAGACAGATTGTTTACCATGCAGGATATGCTGGATGTATACCGGGGGAAATCGGACTATGCAAAGTATGACGCATCGGTTTGTGAGTGGAACCGATTTGTAAAAGATTTCTTCCGGGATAAAAGGAACACGGGATTTCGTTATCCGCTGCGGATGGCGGCTGCCCTATGGCAGGCAGTGAAAGAATCTGACCTACCGAAAGTATATTCTTCTGATTTAAGAGAAAGGTATAAAATGCTTTTGGCAAAGAAGGAGAAAAGCTTCTCCAATTTTAAAACATCCAAGGAGAATAAAGGTCATGAGTAATTCCATATCTCTGCCGTTCCTGATCATAGCAACGGGGACCATACTCTTTGTGTATATGAGTGTGGTGATCATGGAGCTCCGCTCTGCTTATGAAGAGAGTTTCTGGAAGCAGGCGCTGAAAATAGGAGGCATCATTTTCACCTTGATAACCCTGCTCTTTTTGGGATTGGATTTTGTGCTGACCCGGTTTCGGGAAAAAGCATTTTTACTGGCGCCTGGCATGCCTATATTGGGTATCATCCTTGTGTACATGAGAAGTATTGTGCTGGCATGGCGGTGGCGGAAAAGGAATCCGTCTCATGCCCTTATCCGGATGAAAAGACGCGGCGGTTTCCTGAAAGCCGTCGGCGCCGTAATCCTTTCTGTAGACGGCGTGCCGATTCAAAAATCGAAAGCGGCTGTTGTGGTCGGAAAGAGCGTATATATTCTTCCCGGGGAGCACAGGCTGGAAATGGCGGGATATACCTTGCGGCACCAGCTGTCGAATATACCGTCTTTTCCAAGTAAGGGAAAGCAGCAGGAGCGGACGGTCCGATTTACCGGCGGCAGGCGCTATATACTCCGCTATGAACCGGCGGGCAGAAAGCTTGAAATAAGTGATAACGGGCCGATCTGATTTATACCGCTGCCGTTATGTTTATGCTATAATCAAAAACCAGAGGGGAGTTATCCCGCTGAATAAAATCATGGGCTTGTCATAGAAATCATTTTGAAAACGTTATAGGTGCACAGGAGGAAAAACATGATATCTGTATTTGATACGCAGCCCGTCATTCTGGAAGAAAAAGACGGACATGTACTGACGGTCAGCAGAAACGGTCTGCTGTATAAAGACAGCAATGGGGAAGTTTTAAAAGATGTGGACTTTGAAGACGTAAATGGGATTCTGCCTTTACGTTACCTGAATTCGAACATCAGTTATAACCTTATTTTCCGCGGCCGGAACTGGAAAAATATGGCTTCTGAGCTGGATACGGATCGGTACAATACCTCTGGCGGCCATAATATACGGGAGACCAAAGCCATTATTACCGCTTTTGCCCGTCATAAGCTGACTGATGATTTTCCGGACAATCTGGACACACTGGACTTGCCGCTGGATTATTCTTACTTTAAAAAGAGGGAAACCCGCCTGTCCGGAGGGGTGATTACAAATGGGAAAAAGGAAATCCCCATCCATGATATCCGCCGGGTCAAATGCATTACAAACGGTACGATCAGCAATCTGTGCATCTATACTACGGATAAAGGAAGATTTTTCTTTGACATGCCGAAGATGACCGTTACCCTGAACGCTTTGACCGTTCCTTTGCTGGAAGCCGTCATGACCAGAAATACAGGGCATGGAATTGATTTCTCACGGGGTGACGGTTTCGGGCAGAGCACTTCGGAATTTGTCATCATCCGTTACCTGGATTCCGGGTACTTCCTCCATAAGGACGGCACGGCTCATGAGGATTGGCAGAAGACTGCCTGTGACCGCACTGCCGGTTATGGGTACGATTTGAAAATGCTGCTCCAAGAATGAATAAGATGATGACATATAAAGAGAGTCTGCAAGGCGCGGCTCTCTTTTTTGCCTGGAGCCGTTTTGCGGGATCGGCCTAAGAAATGAAGGTTCGTTTCTTTTTTTGTGTCCGGACGACGGCGGCCGAAGGAGGAAAAAGCATGGCGGATGCGTATGATGAAATGGAAAGATTAATGAAAAAGTATGAAGCGCTGGCGCAAAGCGATCTTCCTGCCGCTCTGGAAAAAATGATTGATTTGTATTTTGATGAAACATATGAAAATACGTTCAATTATGATGTATATGACGGTATCGAATTATGGCTGCAGGAAAATGCGGACGGCAGGCTGCTGGCATCTGTCCGGAAATACAAAGGCGCGCCGGGGTATGCCAGGCTGGCGGAGACAATCCGCACAGGTATGAAAGGTTAGCCTTCTGCGTAAAGGATTCCCTTGGTACCTGTTTTTGATTCAGGGAACGGCCGGATATTTCCGAGGCCTTATTTACAGAAGTAAATTATCTTGTGATTTGAGGCATTATATGGATGAATTGTTTGAATGCTTGGTTTTCATTTTTGGTTTTCTGTATATTTTTAAATGGATGCTGGATTTCTTAGTGAAGAAATTTCATTTGCACACCGGAATCTTTACCATAGAAGGAAATCAGCTGGTTGTCCGTGCGTTATTTTCTGTCAGGTATGAAAAGAATAAGATAGCAACGATCATTTTTTCCTGCATGCACAGCTGGCGCATTCCATGGGCTCATGCAGGAAAGATGTTGATTATCATGAAAGACGGGACAAGAAGCGGACCGTTCCAGTTTGACAGCGGATCCCGCACCGGAGAATTCTGCCCGATCCTCGATTCCGGAGAAGATATCGAGCGGACCATAGCGTATTTACGGGAGGAGTTAAAAAGACATGGTATTTCTTCTGTCTATAGGAAATAACGGAAGGCAGAAAAAAGTGGAAAAACGGGCTGAAGAGACAGCAGAAGATGTTTATCAGCGGGGTATGGAATGATGGAAACGGTATTATTGGCTTTTATGCTGATAGCGGCTGTCTGTATAGGAGCCGCGACGTATAATTTAATGAAAATCTCCTCTCTTCCTGCGCGGGAACGGTATAAAGTTCTCCGCTTCAAAGGAGACAGCCTGACCATAGGATACGGACTGTTTGCTCATACATATAAGCTGAATGAAATTTTAGAAGTACAATTTGTAAAATTTCCTATAAAAGGCCGTTGGAGTCTGGGCGGTTATGTGGGTGAATTACGGGTGATTAAAATGAATGGTCATCGGTGCCGGTGGATTTCTTTTGACGGCAGCGTGTACTATGGACATATAGTTTGGATTACCAATGAACACATCATTGATTTATCCACGGATTTACTGATGAAAGAGCTTCGGCAGCATGGGGTCCAATGCTTTAAGGAACGGAATTGGTGTTCCTGAGCTGCACTTGTGCGGATGCATGGAAGTACAGGATTTGATAAAAGAACCGTGATGCTTCTGAAAACTTGTGATGACATAAGGGCGGTGTGTAGATGATGGACATTAAACGACTCTTTCAAATTCCCTTGATTTTTTTGCTGATTCCCCTGTTCTTTCTGGTTATGTTAATTAAAATATATATACTTCAATATATAATCATAAACCGCATTGCCGTTTGGGGAGGCTCTTTCTGGATGGTACTGTTTCTCTTTTGCCTGCCTGCGTTGGAAGTACTCTCCGTGTGGAAGATTATTGTGTACCATTACAGTTGGAAAGTCCGGGAAAAACTCATCTCTTCGTCTTACAGCAGGGGAGATATCCTGGTGCTCTATCAAGCCATAAAAAGTTGGGATACAGCCTATCTGGGCGGAGCGCTTCTGGATGCAGCCATAACGGCAGTTGAAGCCGTGTGTTTCCTGGTGACACCTTTGTTTCTTTTCCTGCCCTGGGTTCTGTATGGTGTGATTGCGAAATGGTTTGGACTGCCTGCCGTTATTTCTTTCTAAAGGATTATTAAGAGGACGAATGTAATATTCATAGTCCCTTGAAGTTTTATACTGCTTCTGATGCGCGTTCCAATCCTGACGGTCAGCTCACTGTCCATAACAGAACCGGAAAAATCTTTGAGCGTGTGAAGAAACGCCATGGTAAGATTTTTGACGCAAATGATGAAATCAAACTCAGTCCGTGCAGCTTGGTGTTGGGACAGCATTACTATACGTTGTAATGATCATCTGTGTGTTCAGGGCATTAGACTCGTTCTTTATGCTACACGATACGAAAGCAGCAATAGAAAAAATTTCTTTGATGGAAAATGGCTTCAAAGAGGAAAAAAGAGCCTTACAAATCCCGTTTTTAGTGATGGATAAATCAGGATTTAAATAATAAATAAAATGAAATGATAAGTGAGAAAGGGTAAATTATGGGAGTAGATCATTTACAGGATGAACCAAAACTTATCTTGGCATATCCTCATAAGTCTACATTTAATAGGATAGGCTTTTCATCCATGGTATCTTTATCTTTTATTGTTCTGTGGATACTGAATCATCTTATGAGTTATAATACTGATTTTTCAGATAAAATTATTATGGCAATAGTACTGGTTGGCGCTCCGCTCCTTATATGGTTTATGGGATATTATCTCTTCATAAATGGAGTGAAATTAGAAATTTACGAAAATAATATCGTTAAATATTATACTTATGGAAGCAGAGGGCGGAGTGTATTGCATTTTAAATTTAAACTCGAAGATATAGAACAAATAAAATTTAAAAAGCGCCCATTTAATTGCCTAAAGCTGACCATCAAAGTTCGGAATCCTGTTTTTTATGGGTTTCGTGAGAAGAAACTAAATAAGTTAATGGGTGTAAATATCATCGCGGATAGAAAAGAATCGGAATTTTTTATGCAGCAGATGGAACAATTCCAAAGACAACAAAGAAGAATGATTGAACGATAAAAGTCCGCTGGAGAATAATTGGTATGGATTAAGGAAAGCACTTCCAATAATTGATGAATGGTCAAGAAATAATAATCCTGATACAAGGAGAACAGTTACAGAAGGCCGTCGCACCGTTTCCTGCGCCGCTCCCATATGCCAATGGAATGTTTTTCTTCCTCCGGAATTGTCAGGCAGGGTATGTAATGATCGCCTTGCAGCTCATGCCATAGACCATTGTTGTTATCATAAATATACTTATCCATAAAAAGTGTTATAGAATACGACAGGGATTGGCATGCGCTGATACAGGCGCATCCTTATTTATATTTTGAGTAATATCATCCGCTGTAAGGCGTATGGAGAGAGGGATATATGGACAGCTTCTTTTGTAATAGTATAGGAAAAAATAAAGAATTGAATACCATGCTGATGCATGAATGTGATATTTATTTTTATGAACAGCTTCAGGACGTGCAGTTTTCGGAAAATCAGGAAACCTACTCCATGCCATGCAAGGCTTTTGCCTGTGACGGCAGCGGAGGAGAATATGTTTTTCTTGAAGACGGCAGTATCGGTTTCATCAGCAGTGAAGGCAGTGTCGGGAGAGTAGCGGAAAATATGGACGAATTATTGACGTTCCTGCTCCATGCCGGATGTATTTCTGACTTTGATTGTAAATATCTGTATGAAAATCAAACTTTGCTTCATACCTTTTGCGCGGCATATGTGTCAAAGGTAAGAGACGATTATAAAGAGCGGAATCGGGACTGGGATAATATTCGCAGTGCCATAGCCGAAAAATTATCTCTTTCTTTTAATCCCGATCAATTAGCAGGTTTGGCTATGAAGTTTTATGAAGCCGCTGTAAGGGGACCTGCTTTTTCCTGTACATACCCGGATGGAGAAAAAGAATACAGGTGTGACCCCGTTCTTTCCGATATCATAGGAATGTGGGTGGCCGGGCTTTTGAACATGACAGAAGAAGAAATCAAGGAATATAAATAAAATAGGAATCCGGTTATAAACTCTGTGAAGAAAATATATGGTATCCTTATATAAAAACAGGTTGTTAAAAAATTAGGAGGCATTATGGGTATTGTACGTGTAAAAGAATTTGAAGAGGAGTTTGAGCAGGAAGAAATTGAAATCTATGCACTGCTTCGAGAGGCGCCCAATGGTGCCGCAGCTTACTTGAAGGATTATCTCAGGCCTCTTGTCTATACGGAGGCTACCGTAGACTGCAAAACAGGGGTGCTGGATCGGCGTGAGGGGATTCTTACCTGGCTTATTTCGTCAGATCGTGAAGCGGGCTGGGGCTATGACTTCAAGCAGTATGGGATTTACAGGCTCTTAGTCAAAAAAGCAAAAATCAAAATATTAGATGAGAATAGGGTGGCGTCATGGAACAATCGGTACCTGGTACTGAAAGTTCTGGAATGGGATGCCGGACAGAAGGAGCTGGAAGCCCTGGCAGCCTATTTACAGCAGCCTAAATACATTCACACACAGCGGGGAGACTTTCTGTTAAACCGGCAGTATAAATGGTACGAAATGAAGACACCGGACTGTGGTTTTACCTTAGATGCGGATGAAGGTTCTGACGAGACCTGTGAAGCTGCATTAGCCGCATATAAGAAGCACGAAATGAATATGCCCGAACTGGATCGGCAGCTTCGCGCCTATGCTGCCGGTCATATGCTGGACACAGCGAACGACTGGCTGGGTGATGCTGATGAGGAACCAATCACGGCAGAGCAATTTGCAGATCGGATCACCTTGTCCGAATTGGCTTTCCGTAACGACGGATCAATAGAAGCGTATTATGATGACGGGGATATTTTCTGGGGACACTGCATCATTGTGCGTATGGATAAAAACGGAAACATAGAGGATGCGGAAATCGCCGGGTGACCGGAGAGGGAAGCTTGAAGAAAAGGGGACAAGGATATGATTTGTGGCAGATATGCGGATCGGCATGATTGACCTCGATTTGATATGAGAGAGTAACCGAAAGATCGATGAGATGGATTGATATGCATGATAAACCGGTCAATAAAATTGAAAATAAAACAGAAGAAAGGGAAGAGGACACGGAAAAATTTTACGTAGCCGAAGAAGGTGTTCCATTATATATTTGCGATCAAAATGCGCTTATTGCTTATTACGGAAGCGAAATAGAATTGAACCGGACGATTGTATCGCCCCGGGGAGATGGAATTTATTCGGCAAGACTTCCGCTGCTGGACGTCGCTCTTCCCTTTTTGGTGTATGGAAGGGGCCTGCTGTTTTTAGATGCCTATTATTTACTGGCAGAAACAGTTAATAACAATACATGGAGGCCGATAACCAGTGTCATGATTGACATTCATAGAGGGAAGTATGCCGGCCTGGAACACCGGTATTCCCGTATATCTGTGGAAGAGAAGGGGATAGAATTGAAAAACGGCCATGACGGACATTCTTTAAGGCTGCAGGATGTTCATGGCCTGAAATGGATTCGGTTATAGGATTGGTTTGCCGCATTTGAAGCGGCGGATATGACTTACGAAAAGAACAGGTCTTTGTGAGGGGGACAATGATTAGAATCTGTTTTTATAATTATGGCGGCGGTGAGCTCCATGTGAGCAGGGAGTTGGAGATTAACCGGGAAGTCGATGAGTATCTTATCCGGCACATTCCCGGCCTGCAGCTGGAAGCAACGGACAGTGAAGCGGATATGGATGATAACAGTATTTATTATTTTAGCGGTAAGAATGAAGCGGAGGCCTGCGGTCTGGCAAAGGAACTCATAAACAGCCGTATCCGCAGGCGATCGGAAATGAAGTATACCATTGAGATTGTGGATGGCTTGCTGTAATACTCACTATGGCTTATCCGCCGTGCTTAAAGCCGGTTACTCAGATTTATTGCTGTACAGATACTTGCGGCTGACTGAAAAAATGGTACGGCAGGCGGATAGTTTTGTGTTTTTATAAAGTTTTGTTTGAGAGGGAAACATGAAATACTTATTTTGTTTATTGATACCGGCAGGACTGTTCCTGTTGATTATAAGCATCAAATATGTTATTCGTTTTGCTAAGTCTGAAATGATTTATGAAATGCCTTATAGCAGGGGAACAGGTACATTTACGCTTGCTGCAAGGGGGAAATATGGCTTATGGCTCAGCGGGGAAAAGTTTAAAAAAGCGCCACTCGGAGAATTTGGACTGACCCTTGTCAACCGGGATACGGGACAATCCGTTCCCCTGTGTGCTCCTCTTTTGCGTACCGCTGTGACTGGGCTCAGCAAGTCCAGGCTGAAATTGTATTCCTTTCAGGCGGAAGCCGGCACATATACGGTTTCCTTGAATGATGAAGTGCGTATCAGAGACAAAGCATGCGCATTTCTTGTGAATGCCGTAACTAAGCGGCCCGTAGATTACAATTTGTTTTCTATTCAGGTGTACCGCCATACATCCGGTATGGTTTTATCCCTGTGTATACTGGGGATTATATTCGGCGCCGTCATAATGGTTTCGGGAGCTATTCTCCCGGCTGTTTTATAGAAGGATCAGGGGATTCTGTGCGTAGAGAATATCTGCGTATGTAACATAAAAGGTGGGGCAGATGAAATTTTTAAAACCGATAGTCATTTTATTCCTGCTGTTCAGTACCGTTTTATCCGGCGGCTGTGGTCATACAAAAGAAGATCAAGAAAGGATCATCCGGTATTTGGATAACAGATTTGGAAAGGATACATATACAATTAAGCAGGATGAGAGTTATTATCGCTGGTTTGTGACATTGAACCAATATCCGGATCTTACTGTTTACTATACGGTATCCCGTGATCCTCTTTCCATGACATCACCTTCTATAACGACAAATTTTGATGAAGTTTTCAGTGAGCATGCAGTTGAAGAATACAAAAAAACGCATGCACTTGGTGATGATGTTCTTGTTTTTGATGATTCCATTGATTTCGTATATCACACAAAAGTTAAATCCCTTGAAGAATTGAAAGTGCCTTATGACAGGGCGATGGGATTTATTGCCTTTGTTTCCGAAAAATATCCGGTTCTTATTGATGAAGGGTTATTGAATATACGAATGGATATTACCGGTATCCGTTTGAAAGGTGCAGATGATGACGATACCCTGATATTTCAACACATATCCAAAGCAAAAAAAGACGGTCTCAGCATTGTGTCATACGAAGAAATTTGTCAGGAATTAGCGCCGAAGCTAAAAACGCATGCGGATAATCCGGACGGTTTTACATTTCACGCAGATATAGGGAAATCATTTATTTTGGGCAGCGATACTTTTGGTGACTGCTTTCACAAAAACCTTATGTTAAAGAACGGCACGCCTGAAGAATTGGACAATATCATCTTGCAGCCCGGAGAAATAAGCAGACCCTATATTTTCAAAAGTGAGAGCCGGTATGAATTTACAACGATAACATTACAGGCTGAAAACGTATCGGACTCGCCCTGTTCTTTGCCTGAGGCAGCGATTGTAAAAGCAGTCATAGATGATGCGAAAGAAATATATGTCGATCCGGTAAGGATTGATCTTGCTTTTGATGAACGGAGGGAATGGAAAGATCCCTATGAAATGCTGGGGATTTCTCCGCCGGAAACAGAGGAGGAAAATGCAGAAGGCGTGCCATATAAAAACATTAAAATTTTATTTACAATGAACAAATACTACAAAGGAGTAAGAAGGGTTACCTTGACTTTTAATAAGCATACCGGGTAATGGTTGTTTGCTTATCATTTCAAACTATCTGCTGTTTCATTTATTGTGGCGGCCGGCTTGCTGTAAACTTATGTGCGGAGTAAAACGGATTGATTCCATGTCGGATAAGGGGAAGAGAGTATGCGGTTTGATGAAAACCTGCGTCAGTTTGTTTATGAGTACGAAGGGATCGTCTTTGCCTGGGATGAGGAACCGGAGAAAGACTTTTCTGATACGGTGAAGAAACTGGCAGCAAATTATTACGAAAGGCTTGATGACATCGTCCGGCATATTGCCCCGGATTTGAAAGAAATGTATGGAGTTACGGATCCCGGAGAGATAAAGAGGAAACTGGGGAAACCTGTCATCGACCTTACGATGGGAGAAATTAATTATCTGGAGCATACGTTTGATTACGAGCATATCTTTACGCTGGAATACCTGGATGACGAGTTTAAGCAGTTAAGTCATTTCAGCGTGGACGGGTGATGTGAAGAGAGGCAATTCATGAGTAAGCTGAAAGAAAAAACATTGGTCACGCTCAAAGAAGGAATAACGGTTGATTATCCGTTTTCCGATGATCTGCCCTTAGTTTACCTGGGGGAACTGGCCAACATGCCGGAACATGGAATTTTTATAGGCCGATCGGGCAAATGTTATTTTGGATATCATCTTTGGGATTTCAGAGAGCTAAGGGAAGATGAAGTATAGCCTGTAAGGTTTGTTATAATATGGCGTTTCATGCTTTACTGTACCGATTCATCATGATGTAAAAGGATTCAAAGCGTAAAGGAGAATGGATATGGGGTATGACATCACTTTCCATCCGATCAGCGAAGAGCAGATGGATGCATGGTATTTTTCCCTGCTGGACGGCCTGGCGAAAGGGGATACGTCCCGGCTGGAGGCGGTGGCGGAAGAAGCGGGGATGGATCCGTTTTACATAAATAAATACAGGGATCTGATGAAGTATGCCGCCGGGACGCCGCCTTCAGAACGATTTGAAACCACCCACGGGTTTTATATGGCGGTAGTGCAGGGGTTTTTCCGCAAGCATTATTATGTGCGGGGGACTGCCGTTTCTTTCATGGCGGAGGAGTACCCGCTGATGGAAAGATATATCACGCCATGGAAGGATATTCTTCCTGAAGGCATCTTACCCCCTGCACAGCGGGGAATCGTCGAAAATTATTCTGCCGGTGTTTATCTGTCCGCAGAACATGTGAAAGAACTTCTTTCCGATTATGAAGGAAATAAGGAAATACGGGAAGCGGTCGATGATTATTTCATGGAGAACGGGGCCGTACTTCTGAAAGCGCTCCGGGATGCGGCGGAGAATGGAGCGGGACTGCTGGAAGCGACAGATGTGGTGGAAGTGGAACCGCTGGATCTGAAAAAAACGACATCCTATTCAGACCTGAATCAATGTGATCCGGAAGGGGCCTTTATTTACCAAAAGGTAGCAAGGACGCAGATCAGTGAGTTCATGAAATCGAAGAAATCTTAAGCAGGGGCGTATATCGCGGAAAGACTAACGCATATAGTTATACGATTATTACCGCTCATATGATTTAACACCTCCATTTATCAGCGCATTAAAATTATTGTTTATACTATAAATAAATTTATAAAAAGAATTTTGTGATATTAAAGGAGAAACTGCTATGACTGATGAAGAAAAGTTATTAAAAGCTCTAGAAGAACTATATGAAAAAGACGGTGAATTACTGGAGATTAGAGCAAACGAACGTTCTATCACATTTCGACTGGGTATATATCTAGATGAACTCTTTAGAAAGGAGGGGCTCATTGTTGATTCTGAATACAACAGGAAAGAAGATAGACCCAAGGCATTAGTAGGGAAAAAATATACTTATCCAGATTTAATTGTGCATAAGCGTAAAATACAAGAAAATAATCGTATGGTCTTAGAGATAAAGTCTAAAGCAAAGTATGATGTTGGGTTTAAGCATGATGAAGAAAAGTTAAAGGCATTTACTAAAACTGAAGAAGAACCATATAAATATAAAATTGGTGCACATATCTTTATTACATCCAAAGTATGTGATATTGCTTGGTATAAAGAGGGTAAGGTGGAGAAAATAGATTTTTATACTATTAATGATAATGAGTTTGTGCCAGTGGATAGGCATCTTACAAAGAGGGATTTAAGAAAAGCGGGTCATTACTTGGCAAAGTTTTATTTACCAAAAAGTAGCCGGGGCGCAGATCAGTGAGTTTATGAAATCGGAAAAATCTTAAGCAGGGGCGTATATTGCGGAAAGAAGGATATGATGGGAGAATACAGGCGGGAAAGAAGGCTGCTCCAGGGACGGGTAAAGCTGATCATAGACCCTATGGAGTTCCGTATGGCGCTTTGGATCAACGGGTTCGGCCTGTCTGATGCGGTGACGGGAGAGGAGATCATACCCCTGTGCCATTCTTATAACCTGGAGCATATGGAAGAAGCGGGGAATCGCCTGGAAATAGATTTCCGCATATATCCGGAAGGACATGTATATTACCATGTGGCGGTGGATCCTTTTGCAAGAACTTTTACTTATAATGGGAAAGTATACAGTACGGATGATTTCAGAAAAGTTGTAGAAGCTGACCGCGTGGGGATGGGAATCAAAGCGTGAAACAGGACATTCCATCCTATGAGCACGCCCGTCTCCATTTCTTATCCATTATAAAAACAGTCTGTATCTGTGTCCGGGAAACCGGGACTGACAGAGACGGACTGTTTTCTTTTGTCTTATTGACGGCACCTATGCGGTGAAACGGAAAAAAGCGGTGTTGTTATCCGATGAGCTTTCCATTTGTAATGCGGAGAACCCTGTCGTGCCATTTATCCAAGGTGGAACGGTGGCCGATGCTGATGACCGTTGTGCCGGGGAGCGCCGTCAGAAGACGGTACATCTTTTCTTCTGTTTCTTCGTCCATGGCACTGGTGGCTTCGTCAAGGAAGACCCATTTCGGTTTTCTGAGGAACACGCGGACAAAAGCCAATTTCTGCTGTTCCCCTAAAGAGAGGATGTGGCTCCAGTCCGCCTCGGTATCCGGCTTTTCCATTAAATGGGAAAGGCCGCATTCCATAAGGAGAGGGGAAAGGATTTCCTTGTTCGCCGTTTCCAGCGGGTACGATGAGGCTTCGGCAGAGGTGCCCATGGGAATGTAAGGTTTTTGGGGAATGAACATCATTTCAGAGGAGGCAGGCATGGAGATATGTCCTTTGACGTAGGGCCAGAAGCCTGCCAGCGTACGGAGAAGGGTGGATTTCCCGCTTCCCGAAGGGCCTTTTAGGATGACATGTTCTCCCGATCTGATTGTACAGGCGGCAGATGAAATGATTTCCCGTGTCCTTTTGTTTTCATCCATGGCGGGCACGGAAATGGTGACATCCGTGAGGCGGAGCCTGTCAGGAGTCTCTTCGCGGACAAGGCTGCCTGATTTTTCTTCTGTCTCTTTTTCGATGGCCGCTATGTGCTTGTCAAAGGACAGCAGACGTTCCGCGCAGGACTGCCATTCCGCCAGAGATGCATATACATCGACGAAGTAGAACATGGCGTCCTGGACTTTGCCGAAGCAGTTGGCAATCTGCATCAAGCCGCCTAAGGAAATATTTTGAGATAGATATCTCGGCACAGCGACGACAAAGGGAAATATAATGGCAATCTGGGCGTAGCTGTTTGTCAGCCAGGAAAGCTGTTTTTGCTTTTTGATGATGAAAAGGGTATTTCTGAGGAGGGTCATGAAACGGTTTGACAGGAAGGATTCTTCTTTTGCCGCGCCGTTATAAAATGCCACGCTTTCCGCCGTTTCACGGAGACGGACCATGGAGAAACGGAAGTCGGCTTCCAGTTTTTGCTGGAGGTAATTGAGGGAAACGAGGCGGTGGCCGACTTTATGGGTGATCCATGTGCCGAGAACGGAGTAGGCGAGCGCCGTCCAGACAAGGTAGCCGTAAATATGAATTTCCTGTCCTGCGGCAGAAAACGACAGGACTTCCGATAAATTCCAGAGAACAAAGATAAAGCACACGATGGTCGTTGCCGAGCGGAGCAGCCCGCTCATGAAGGAAAGCGTGCGTGCCGTAAAAAGATTGATGTCTTAGGAAATACGCTGGTCGGGATTGTCTGCCGTGCCTTGGAAAAACATTTCAAGACGGTAGTACATTTGCTGTCCGGTCCATTTGGCAAGATAGTTTTTCGTCATCCATTTCCGCCAGCGGAGCGCCAGGCGCTGCTGCAGGTAGTAGCTGTATACCGCAAAGGCGATATGGGCGAAGGCCAGTCCCGTGAAACGGAGCAGCCCGCGGTAAACTGCGCCGCTGTCATAATTCTGCAAAGCGCTGTAAAAAGAATTGAACCATTCGTTTAAAAGCAGTGTCATATATACGGCGGCAATTGTGAGGGTAATGATACCTGCGAGATAGAGCCGTGCCGATTTCTTTTCTTCGCTGTTCCAATAAGGGGTAATCAGGTGGAAAAGCCCCACAATAAATTCCCGTGTCCAATATCCTGATTTCATAGATTCTCCTTAATCTGTCTTGTAATGCTTTCATTATACTATATGGCAAAAAACAGCCGATAAAAATAAAGATTTCAAAGAAATGTTTATTGGAGCCTTTACATTGAAAGATGTCTATATTATAATGAGTATATAGAAAGATATAGATGTAATAGAATTTAAAAAGGAGAGATGATGATGAGCAAAGAAATTCATTCCGCAGCAGACTTTGAAAAGGAAATAACCAATCACAAAGGATACGCCCTTGTGGACTTCTGGGCGACCTGGTGCCCGCCGTGCCGTATGATGGCGCCTGTGCTGGAAAGCGCCGAACAGCAGCTTGGTGACAAAATCAATTTCGTAAAAGTCGATGTTGATGAGCAGCAGCAGCTGGCCGCTGAATTTGATATCATGTCCATTCCGACTCTGGTGGTTTTTAAAGACGGCAAGCCTGTAAAGCGCATGTCCGGCTATCGCCCGCTTGATACTTTCGTAGAGGAACTGAAAAGCGCAGTGGAATCATAAGACTGAAAAACTGGAATTTATAAAACCGCTTCCTTTATAATACAAACAATTCGACGATATTTGATATATTCGATAGATATAGAGAATTTTTATCCTTATTTGACCCTAATTCTGACCACACAAAAGGAAAAAGCCTCCTAATTTATAGGAGGCTTTTTCCTTTTGTGCTAATTGTGTAATTTATTGGATTGTTTTTAAATAGGATTTTATTGAATCGAATCCCATTTGTTTCATTGCTTCTCCGATAGTTGCATGGGGAACTAATCGGTTTAATCGCGCTTGCAGATATCCAAGACCGAGAGCTTTGGACGGTATATTGATATTAACTTCCCCATATATTAAATCGTCAATGGATATACCTCCTAAAGTTGCGACATTATGTATAAATTCTAAGTCAAAACTTTTGATTCTACCTTTCTTTATACGTGCCATTTGGGTACGTGCATTTTCAGGAGAATTATTAGTAACGGCAACCAAACGATAAAAATCTTCTTGTGATAAACAAGCTCCGGTATTACATAGTTTCTCATAGACCTTTATTATGTTTTCACAGACTTTTTGTATATTAAATTTATTGGCATGTGCTTTTAGCGTGGATTTTCCTTGTGCAATAAAAATCTTTTTATTCATTTTGTTTTGCATGCTGATATTGCCCATTTTAAAAATATCTCCTTTTCAAAACAGCTAATACGCTTAAAAAAATAAGCGTATTAAAAACGATGTTTTTCCACATCTTATTGTTCATTCTAGCACACAGTATCATTTATGTAGAGCTCAAAGATATTATATGACCGAACAACCATGGTAATTTAGGTTAATTTAAACAGAAAGCAGGTTAACGGAAATTGACAAATTCAGGATCTAACGGAAAAAGCTTATTGAGTATTAACGAATTACAGCAATATATCGGATTAGGAAAAAATAGGGCGTTTGAATTCGGCAAAAGGGTAGGCGCATTGAAAAAGATAGGCAGGCGTTCCCTTTATGATAAGTCGGTCATTGATAGGGCATTGAACAGAATGGGGCGTGATGAAAAATGATAGAAACTGTTTTAACGGAGCATAATGCCGTGGGCATAGAAAACGCCCTGACAATAACAGAACTTTGCATTCTAGGGTTATAGGACATTTTGTGTTGGTGGTTAATCCCAAAAACAAGCAGGAAATGAATCGGATTTATGTAATTCTGACCACACAATAGCATCTCCCCATGTGGGAATTGAATCCTCTAATTTGGCTCGTTCATTCATCGCTTTATACAGTTTAGAAATGCTTCTGTCAGTGGGCATTACCTTTAGGATTTCAGATGCAGAAAGCGGTTTCGGTGTGTGGAAGTAACACCACCAGAAAACCGCTTTTATGCGTCTTTCAATGGACATCCCACGATGGTTTCTAAGCATCGTTCTTAATTGTGCATTTATTCCGCCTTCTATACGGTTATTTGTCGATGGTAGTTCTTCTCCATAAGACAACGATTCATCCAAATAGGTAAATAATGTGTTTTGCCGTACTAATCTGACCAGTGACCGCTCGGCCTTTAGTAAACGTTCATGCATAGGGCGAAGTTTGCCTTTTTCATCTTGTGTCATTTCACTAAGAAAGGTCTTATGCTTTATTCTCCAGTTTATCAATCGGGTTGCCCAATGACCTGCTTGCTCCATGTCTTTTATCATCAGCAAATCCTTTGCTATCATGTACATCTCAATGCCGGCAATGGTTTTAGGACTACCGGTTGTATATCTCTTTACCTGGATGAATGCATGGAAAGTACAATGCTGCAACTTAGCCTTGGGCCAGACTCTTTTTAGTGCTTTCCGGAAGCCGTGGCCTCCATCAGAAACGACCATAGCGGGAGCCGCAATTCTCTGCATCAATGCTTCCCAGGCTCTGGAATTCTCATAGCGGCACAAATACCATCCAAGCACATATCTTTCATTACAACAAATAAGGATACATGCTTTTCTTCCTAAATAAATCCCATCCACATATATGACATTCATCGGACTCTCAATTTTAGGCTGCATAGGCCATATTTCCCAAAATTTAGAGGTTTTCCTTCGAAAACCACGACCGTTGCCAGGCATGGATTTTTGCACATCCTTACCAAACAACCACTGAATAAAGTGCTTAAAATCATGAACCGTCTTATTAATCGGATTCACAAAGACAGAATGACATTCTTTGCAGTACCACCGTTGCCTTCCTGTACGAGTTTTACCATATTTTGAGCAAAAGAAACCGCAATATAAACACCTAACTTGTTTCATAAGGTTCTCCTTTTAAAATAAACATATTTTAAAAAGATATAACCCTAATTAAAGCAGTCATAGCAATCATTTTCGGATTTTTTACCAACTCATTTTGTCCACCCTTTATCTTCTTAGGAAAAGGATAAAATACCGATGAAGCCAGACAATGTCTAACTTCATCGGTATTAAAATCAACACAAAATGTCCTATAACCCGCATTCTAACAGGCAAGACGATACGGGAAATTACAAAAGCAGTAGAAGATGAAAGAAAATCCGGTGTATTGATTTGTTCTAGGATGGAGGGAAAAGGGGGATATTTTATGCCGGCTAATGATGTTGAGATACAGAGCCAGCTTGCCTCATTTGAACGGCGTATCAAAAGCCAGGAAATAACCTTGTGGGCATTCCGAAGGTATGTGAAAGAAAGAGCCATTTCCGCCGTGGCAAAGCTCCCGAAAAGATGACAGGCTTAATATATTAAACTATGCTGACCCATTCAGAAGCATTTCGTTGTTTAAGCGGCACGCAAAAATCCTTGTATCTTTTGTATATGCAGCGGCTAAAGGCAGGGATGATACTTTCTTTCTGACCTTTTCCACAACTTGTAATGATGGGTTGTACAAGGTAAAAAGTGAAAGTACTTTCCGGCGGGATATGGCAAAGTTGCAAGAGCTTTGATGGATAAGCAGGGGAGGTTCTATGAACGAAATCTTTATTTATGACTCTTAAAACAGGAGATTAAAAATTTGTGTTTTTTTGAATAATGGAATATCAGCTATAGTAATTTATCAAAAGGAAGTTGCTTGATGTGAAGAACGCTCCCCAGAGCAAAAATGGGGAGCGTTCTTACTATGTAATAGGATTAATGTAGGTAAGGCGACAGATAAGATATGGTAGGATTGAATGAATGTAAAATTGGATAAAATTTATGATGTTTAATCCCAATCTTGATCCTGATTTTGAAAATAATTCAATGTCTTTGTGCGGAACAATATAAAATGTGATAACACATAATCACATTATCGCATTCAATAAAATCTACTTATTTAAGGAGTTTAGCAAATGCATATAAAAAAATATATTTTGTTTTGCTATAATAACGATAGGTTATTATATAATAATGGAGGCATATAGATATGGATAATAAAGAGTTTCACAGACAGTTAAAAATACTGTTTGCATTAGCAGATGTCACAGCGGCATGTGCAGCACAAAAGGCAGATATGACACCGCAAAATTTAAACAATAAAATTTCAAGGGGATCGCTAAGAGCAATAGATTTATATAACATAGCGGCCGCTCTTGGGTACGACATAGTTTTTAAAAAGCGTGACAATCAATAACAGATAAGACAATTACATAACAGTAGTACGGCAGACTGACATAACAAGCAGTCTGTTTTTTATTGCATAAATAACAGTAGATAGATTATGCAGATTGCCAATAACAGCATATAAGGCATATAAGCAGGTCGAAATAATTCACATAGTAGACTATACAATATAATTTTCTTGATTTCAGGATATTCCTAATAACTGAAACAAGAGCGCAACGATTCCCATGCCCCCCGATAATCATTTAGACATCAAGAAAATAGTGCCTAACGAGCATTTTCTGAATGATGATATTTCAAGCAACGGGTAAATTTATCAAAAGAAGGTTGTCTGATGTGAAAAACGCTTCCCAGAGCAAAAATGGGGATTGTTTTTACTATGTAACAGGCCTAATACAGGTAAAGCGACAGGTAAGATGTGGTAGGATTGGATGATTGTAAAACTGGATAAAATTTATGATATTTGGCTTCAATCTTGACCCTGATTTCAAAAATAAATCAATGTCTTTGCGTGGGACAATATAAAACGTGATAACACATAAGCACATTATCACGTTCGATAAAATCTATTTCTTTAAGAATTTTAATAAACACATATAAAAAGAATATAAATCTTGTTTTTGATATAATACAAAGTAAAGGGAGCGGTTTTTTATGTGCATGCCCCCGCGTACGGCTGTGATCGGTTTTGGAAAAAACTGCTGTAAACCGGCGGCCGTTTGAAAAGGAGAATTATGATGGGCGGAATGTTTGTGGGGATGCTTCTGCTGCACCTTGTCATCTTTATATTGATAGTTCTGCTTTGGATATACAGGAAACCGCTGGCAGAATCTGCCGCGCGTGATAAGGCGATGGCGGACAGGGAGCGGAAGAAGAATCCGCAGCTTAAAAACCGGCCTTATGCGTGGGTGGTGATGATCAGTTCCACGGCGGTGCTGGCTTTGGATATGTATTTTGATATGCCGTCAGTCGGTGTGCCGGGGCTGATCTGGAAAGGGCTGCTGGCGGGACCGTCACTGACTGTGGCTGTCACGTCTTTCATGTGGGTCGTATTGGCCGGTCCGCAGAGGATCCGGCAGTATGTGAAATATGCGTTTTCGGCAGGGATGTTTGTCCTGTTCGGTATAATGTCGTTTACCGACTGCTTTGGCGGCGTGGAGGATGTCTTTTCGGGAACGGTGACCAAAGATATGGCGCTGAGCCACGTGATGTATGAGAAGACCTGGGCAAGAGGCGCCGGTTTGTACAGCCAGTTTCTGCCGGCCCAGGCGGCAGGTCGGTTTGATCTGATGATGGACGGCGGGGATGAATATGTCCATTTCCATATTGCGCGAAGAGACAGGGAGGTTCTCGCGTCCATGATGGAGGGGCTGACGGTCAGAGGGAAAACGATACGGATAGAGGATCTGATACCTGCCGTGGAAGAGGGACGGAAGAGTTTTGCGATGTACGACGGCGGACAGATCGGTGGAGGGAAAGATGTCATGTACCGGATAACGTACTACCCCCATACAAAAATACTGGTATCGGCGGAAAGGATACCGTAACGATGTCTGCCGGGCGGGATATTATCAGAGGAAAGGGATACATTCGGCAAAAGATATATGACAGGTAAAAAATACCGATTCATGTGATACATTTTCTTTCATGCAGGTAAGGTTCATTGTTTATGATATGAAGTGTGCCGTCGGGCGGGAAGGAGTATTTTATGAAATTTTCCAAATGGCTGCGGATATTGGCTGTGTCAGGATGTATAGCGGCCGCCACCGTATCGGCAGGAGCGTTCAGCTGTTCCGATTTTGAAAGGAGCGGAGGCGGGCCTTATAAAGAAACGCTGGATGCACTCTATGAGAATTTGGCTGTCGGAGAAGGTTCAAATGATCAGCTGGCGGGTTCGGCAGGGATTATGGAGACGGTGAATGCCCTGGGACGGGAAGCGGCGCTTCAGGGGACAGGTTTTGCCATAGAGGATATCACCGGCGATGGGGTTCCCGAGCTGCTGGTAGGGAGTATGCCCGGTTCCGGAGAGTCTGTATATGCCGTGTATACGATACGGAACGGCACGCCGGCAGCCGTTCTTGACGGGTGGGCAAGAAACGGGTATTATGCGCTCGGCGGCGGACGGTTTTATTACCACGGCTCCGGCGGCGCGGCGTACAGCGCATTCGGGACTTGTCATCTTTCTTATGACGGCAGCCGGATAGAGTGGGAAGATTTTTACTTCTCCGATATCAAAGACAGCAGTGCGGGAACGATCGGGTATTTCCATAATACAACGGGCGTATGGAAGAAGGCGGAAGCGGAAGAATTATTTATTTCACGCGGCCGTTTTTTTGAAATGGACGAAACATTACGGACAGGGATAAGAGCGATAGGAAAGGTTCCCTTTTCGGAATATGCCTGCGGTCATGAAGCGGCGGCGGATGGAACGGTGCAGGCCCGCTGGGCGGAGGACGCGCTTTCCGATTATGGGGAGTACGATGAATTTATGGCGGAGACGTCGGAATACCAGGCGCGGGTCCTGTTTTCTACGCAAGATGAGGTCGGGGATTTCAGAGTACTGCGTTTGGTTCCTGATCTGGATGAAGAAGGAAATATGACGTTCTCTGAAACGGAACTCTACTATACCGGCCGGATCACGGCGGAAAGACCGCTTGTGCTCGGCATGGTATTTCATGGAGACACGCCGGGGTACGGGATTTCCTATACGGACGAAAACGGAAGAACCAGACGGTTCTATATCGGCATGAGCGGGGACGACGGCTCTCTCTTTTTGGGAGAATTCTGAGACGGCCAGCCATACATTGATCTTGAGTTGTGGGAAGGGAGGCGCTGAAAATGAAATTTTTCAAACGGATTATAGGTCTGCTTTTATTCTTCACCTGTATGGGATCTCCGGCAGAGGCGAAAGTGATTCATCAGGATATGTGCCAGATGAGTACCGCCTATGAGGACCAGATGCATAAGATTGCTGATTTTGAAAAAGGAGCATTTAAAGGCCGTTTTGCTTTGATGGACGGACAGTGCAGCGGGCATACTTCTTATATGGCGATTGTCACCTATTATCATGGAGGTGTCAAAACGACTTTTCTTAATGATGAAAGAATACAGAAAATGAAGCATGTGCAAGTGGGAGAGGTGCTGGCGAATCAGAAGGGCGGCGTGTATCTGAAAATCATTTTTTCCCAATGGTACGGACTGGACGGGCAGGGGAAAGTTGTCGCTTCGGCAGAAGATAAAAAGTCGGTCGGGAATACGGATATTTCTTTGTATGTGGAAGGTATACGAACCATATACGGCAGTCTTATGAAAAATAAGCCCGATGGAATGCACGGCAGCATGGATGAGATGAAGCTTGAGGCGAAGGAGTGGAGCCTTCCTGGATTTAAAATCGTAGTGGATGAGGAATGGGCGGATTATGTAAGGCCTGATGTAAACTTTGTCATGTCTGAAAGGGGAGATGCGTGATGCGTATGAAATGGCTGCCGGCAGGCATCGGGCTGTTCCTCGTCGGAATGTCGGTGGTATCCTTTGCTGATGAAAGGGTTTATGAACAGGCTGAATTTCCCCATGAAATCTGCGGGACGTGGACGGATATTCATGGAGGAAGGACTTTGGAGATTACCCCCCGTGCCGTGGACGGAGATCTTTTGGACGGCATGTATGATGTGGCCGGCGGAGGAGTGCAGGGGGCAGTGAAAGCGGTGCTTCTGCATGAAGGGCAGCCGGTCATGGAGCAGATCAGCTGGAATGTGATGAGTCCGAATTATAAAATACTGGTGTATGGAAGTCAGGTATACTGTCGTCTCACCGGAAAGCATTTTGAGTCTGTGGACGGCATATATCTGGGAATGGAGATGAGAGAGGTGCGCCAGATCTACGGAGAACCGGACTGCGAGGACGGGAGATTTCCATACCAGAGCTGGAGCTATGTAAAGGAAGGGGTCAGTGTATATTTCTATGGAGGGATTGTGAACGGCATACGGATTAAAAAAGGCAGCAGGAAAACGTTCGATCGTTCCGGTCTGAATGCGGACAGTCCCCGGGACAGTTATGCCGCATACTATAAAATGGGAGGCCCGATGAATGAATTTTTTACGGCAGGTGAAGATGAGTCGGAATATATCAGCCTCTATGAAGACCGCGTCTGTTTGGGTTCAGGTCCTTATTAAAAAGAAAGAACTGATGGAGATATTTCTCCAAGCAGGGAAATTTAAAAAGCGTACCGCGGATAAAAGTGCGATACGCTTTTTTTGTGAAATTTTACCAAAAGTAGGAGAAAAGGCTCGCGCCTGCTACGGTCATGATACCGGCGACGCAGATGGAAAGAGAACTCATGGCACCTTCTACCGGTCCCATTTCCATCGCCCGCGCCGTACCCATGCCGTGGGCGGCCGTACCTATGGCAAGCCAGCGAATTTCCTTTATTTTTGGAATAAAACCATATATTTCTAAACAAATAGACCGAAAAAATTATAATAAAATGTGAAATAGATTGATTATACATATGGATATAAGTATAATAGTTCATGTGGAATAGTAGCAGACGGGGATGAATGATACTTTTCCGCACGGATCAGTTTGTTTATGAACCTGAGGGAATATGGCAGAGAAGGAAATTTGGAGACTTCGGTGCCGTCTCTTACAGGTATTTTTTATATGCAAGGAGAGGAGTATAGTATGAAAAAATCAGGGGTTTTAGGGCTGGCGGTATTGCTTGCCCTGGCAGGCGGCACGGCTCATGCGGCCGGTGTTTATGAGTTGGAAGGAGTTGTCGTTACAGCGACTAAAATTGAAGAGTCCACGGAAAAAGTGCCGGCCAGTATATCTGTGGTAACGGCAAAGGAAATTAAAGACCGCGGTTATCAAAGTGTAGCCCAGGCATTGGGGCAGGAACCGGGGGTTTACCTGTCGCCTGTAGCAAATGGCGGGATTTCCCTTCGCGGTTTCGCATCCAGCGATATCCTTGTCCTGGTAGATGGACAGCCTGTCAATTCCGGTTGGAACGGTTCTGTAGACTGGACGATGATCCCTGTGGAAAATATAAAGAAGATTGAAGTGCTCCGCGGTGCGGCTTCTTCCCTTTACGGCGGCCGTGCGACAGGCGGCGTCATTTCGATTACGACAAATACCCATGAGGAAGGGGTTCATGGGAATATGACGCTTTCTTACGGAAGCAGCAGTACGACAAAACAGGTTTATGATGTATCTGTCCGTAAAGATAAATGGGATATCGGTGCAGGGTATGAAAAACGTAAAACTGACGGTTGGCGGGGATATTATGTGGATTCCCGCGTATCAGGCAGTACGGAAAATATACCGCAATTTGATGCGGGTAATTTACCTATTGACGGCCGCGGCAGGGTCATCCTTGGGGGACGCGGCGAAAAAGCGTGGACTTCTGAAAGTTACCATGCCAAGCTGACCTATCATTTCAATGATGACAAGTCTTTGACTTATTCCTACCTTCATACGGATCATAAATACAGTTATGAGCATCCCTTCACTTTGATTAAGGATGCTTCTGGAAAGAGCATTTTCTATGGCAGCGTTGTTTACCCCAACGGGAAAGGTATAGATTTTGCACCGGGTGATTTTCTCGGATATGTGGGTGCAAAAGAATGGGGTATGCACAATATTTTTTATGATGATAATAAAAACCGGTTTCATGTCCATGCAGGATATACAGATATCAAAAAAGACGGCTACAGCAGTGCCGGCGGAGATGATGCGTGGCTGCCCATGACGGAAGAGGAGACTTATGCGTGGAATGGGGAAGGAGTACAGTCTTTTTATCCGAGCAAGACAAAAGATTTTGATTTGAATAAAACCTGGGAATTGGGGTCCCATACCCTGATCGGCGGCTTGGCATACAGGGCAAATTCTTTTGACCAAACGAGATACAATCTGGCCCATTACAAAGATCACGGCAGTAAAATAAATGCTTATGAAAAACATCGCGGTAAAGACGAATCCCTGTCTGCTTATTTCCAGGATAAATGGCAGGCTTCTGAAAAATTTGCCGTTTACGCAGGACTCCGTTTTGACCGCTACAAGAAATATGGCGGCCATCATGAATTCCTTACGACCGGTTATGTGAAGGACGATGAAGAAGGTATTTATAATGCATGGAGCCCGAAATTATCCTTAGAATACCTTATGGGAAATGATACCACTGTATATGCAAGTTATGGACATTCCTTCACGCCGCCTATACTCTACCAGGTATATCGTTCTGAAAGATCACCCATCAAGATTGTCAATGGCGTGCCTACGGCTTCTACAAGGGGATCTTTGCCCAATCCCGATCTTGACCCGGAACAGACGGATACGTATGAACTGGGATTGAAGAAAAAATGGAAAGACACCACTGCGAATATTGCTGTCTACAAAGCGGATACGAAAGATGCTATCCGTTATTTCTCCACGGGCAAAGCATCTACTTACAAGGGGGTATTCTATAAAAAAGGTTATTCCCAGTACAGGAACTTTGGCAAGGCAAAGAAAAAAGGCTTCGAGTTCAGTGCTACCCATCAATTCTCCGATAAGGTAAGCGGCTATTTGAATTATGCATGGGAAACGGAATCCATTGATGGCGAACATAACTGGGATATTCCGAAACACCTTATCCACTTCGGCGCGGAGTTTACCGATAAGAGATGGGATATTCTTGCTGATGCCCAGTATGTCAGCGCACGCCAGGAACCTGATGCGGCGACAGGCGTGTACTACTCTGCGGGAAAATTCTTCATCGCCAGCTTATCGGCCAATTACAGTTTCACGAAGAACACCACCGCCCAATTCTATATTTACAATCTTTTCGACAAAGTGATTTATGACAGCGAAGCGGCAAGCGGAAGAACGTACACCCTTACGTTGCGTCATTCTTTTTAAGGAGAACATATGAAGAAAATACTTAGACTTGCTTTAGCTGCTATCCTTTTTGCTGCCGGCACCGTATCGGCGAGGCTTCCCGAACCGATATCCATGCCGCAGGATATCAAAGGAACGAGTCCCCATAAGCCGGAAGCGGCGGTGTACTATCTGACGGAGCTTGTGAAAGAAGGAAAGATGACGGCAGAAGAAGCAGAGCGGACGGAAGTGTACATGATTTTCAGGAATGCCCGCCGTATGCAGGATTTGCAGGATGTGGAAGGGCTTTCCGAGGAAGACCGCAGGGCATATATGAAAAAGAAACGTGAACTGCGGGGAAATCCCCTTGTGGAATACGCCAACCGATGCGGATTCACTTTGGAACGGGCCAAAGAACTCATGGATCTTATGCATGACTCTGACAAAGGCACTTCATACTACGGGAAAGCCCGTCATCATGGATAAAATATAAAAAGGAACCTGCCGGCATAGCCGGCGGGTTCCTTTTTATATTGCAGCTTTTAAATTTTTGTCATTTTTGACATACTTGTGTCTCCCGGATTCCAAAAATGCAGTTCTCCCGCTTGGAGAGATTTCTGCACATCGATTGTCCGCTGGTTGGAAGAGCCTTTGAAGAGAAGGGTGATATCTTTTTTCGCGAGGACAAATTCGCCGTCCACAAGGATGTCTATATATTTTAGAAGCTCCATTGTTTCAGGCATAATCTTTGCGAAATGACCGAGTATTTCCTTATCGAAAAGATAGCCGGAGAAGCACCAGAGATCTTTTTCCGGATAGGTTTCCTTGAATCGTTTCACCAAGGGCAGAAGTCCCTTTTGGTTGACCGGCTCCATGGGCTCGCCGCCGAGGAGAGTCATGCCCTGGTAGCAGTCCTGCCCCAATTGTCTGATGATGTAGTCTTCCGTTTCTTTCGTGAAGGGCTTGCCGTAGTGAAAAGACCATGTATCCGGATTGAAACAGCCTCTGCAGTGGTGGGTGCAGCCGGAAACGAAAAGGGAAAAGCGGATGCCCGGCCCGTTGGCGATATCATATTCTTTGATTCCGGCGTAGTTCATAAATACCTCGCGCGATAGGGAATAAAAACGGCGCTCATACAGGATGGCGCCGCCTTATCTTAATAATGATGATTAAAGGTGGAGGACTCTGTCTTTGATTTCCTGTGTGCGGCCCTGGTTCCAGAACTGGGTGCCGATATATCCGCATGTCCTTCTTGCCACGGACATGGTGTGCTGGTCGTGGTTGCCGCAGTTCGGGCATTCCCAGATGAGTTTGCCGTTTTCATCATCAATAATCTTGATCTCTCCGTCGTAGCCGCACTGCATGCAGTAGTCGCTCTTGGTATTCAGCTCCGCATACATGATGTTTTCATAGATGTACTTCATGACGGCAATGACAGCGGGGATGTTGTTCTGCATATTCGGCACTTCGATGTAGGAAATCGCGCCGCCCGGGGAGAGCCGCTGGAAATCGGATTCAAATTTCAGTTTATGGAAAGCGTCGATATGTTCGGCCACATGGACATGGTAACTGTTGGTGATGTAGTTTTTATCCGTGACGCCGGGGATCATGCCGAAACGTTTCTGGAGGCATTTGGCAAACTTATAAGTGGTGGATTCCATCGGAGTGCCGTAGACGGAGTAACTGATATGTTCGGCGGCTTTCCATTCGGCGCACTTATCGTTCAGCTTCTGCATAACTTTCATGCCGAATGCTTTGCCTTCTTCCGTGGTGTGGGAAACGCCCAGCATTCTTACGCACATTTCATAGAGGCCTGCGTAGCCGAGGGAAATGGTGCTGTAATTATTGAAGAGCAGTTTATCGATGGCTTCGCCTTTTTTCAGACGGGCAAGAGCGCCGTGCTGCCAGAGGATGGGGGCTACGTCGGAAATGGTGCCCAGAAGTCTTTCGTGACGGCAGCGGAGAGCCCGGTGGCAAAGTTCGAGACGGTCTTCAAGGATTTTCCAGAATTCATCCATATTTCCTTCTGCCGAGCAGGCTACGTCTACCAGATTCAGTGTGACAACGCCCTGGTTGAAACGGCCGTAATATTTATGCTCGCCATTTTTACCAAGACCTTCCGTGTCGGGGGTGAGGAAGCTGCGGCAGCCCATGCAGGGGTATACGTCGCCGTTTTTGTATTCCTTCATGATTTTCGCGGAAATATAGTCGGGGACGAGACGTTTTGCTGTGCATTCCGCAGCAAGTTTCGTCAGCTCATAGTAGGGGGAGTCATCATGGATATTATCTTCATCAAGGACGTAGATCAGTTTCGGGAATGCTGGTGTGATCCATACGCCTTTTTCATTCTTTACTCCCTTCATTCTTTGGAGAAGGACTTCTTTGATGATCATGGCGAGATCGTCACGGGTGCGGCCTTCCGGTACTTCATCAAGATACATGAACATGGTGACGAAAGGAGCCTGGCCGTTACAGGTCATCAGAGTAATGAGCTGGTACTGGATTGTCTGAATACCGCTCTTGATCTCTTCATGGAGACGGGCTTCAACAATTTTGGAAATGATTTCATCATTCATGGATTCGCCGGTCAGCTTCCGTTCTTCAATGACTTCCTTTTTGATTTTCTGACGGCTGATATCGACGAAGGGCGCAAGGTGAGAAAGCGTAAAGGACTGGCCGCCGTACTGGTTGGACGCCACCTGGGCAACAATCTGGGTCGTTACATTGCAGGCGGTGAAGAAAGAATGGGGTTTTTCAATCATCGTCTGGCTGATGACAGTACCGTTCTGGAGCATGTCTTCCAGGTTAATGAGATCGCAGTTATGTTCTTTCTGCGCGAAATAGTCGGCATCATGGAAGTGAATGATGCCTTCATCATGCGCCTTGACGATTTCTTCAGGAAGAAGAAGGCGGCGCGTGAGGTCTTTGGATACCTCGCCGGCCATATAGTCGCGCTGGGTAGAATTGATGACAGGATTTTTATTGGAGTTTTCCTGTTTTACTTCTTCATTATTAAGTTCGATCAGAGAAAGAATACCGTCATCGGTGGTATTGCTCTTGCGGGAAATTTCGCGTTTATAACGATAACGGACGTATTTCTGGGCCACTTCATAGCCGCGCATTTCCATGATGCCCGTTTCTACCATATCCTGGATATCTTCGACATTGGCCGCGTGGGGATAATTGGAAATTTTCTTCGCGATATTATCCGCAATCGCACGTATCTGGAAATTATTCATCTGATGGATGCCGGCGACTTCATGATTGGCTTTGCCGATAGCGTTGATGATTTTCGTGATATCGAAAGTGACTTCCTGTCCGTTTCTTTTGATGACATTTGTGCGGACGATGACGTTCTCTTCATTTCCCTGCTGCATGACTACACTCCCTATTAATGATTGAATATAATAAAATTAAAATGATACGTACAAAATATAGTTTTTACTTCTGCTGTAATACAACATATTGTATCGTGATTTATAGTACAACATATTCACAGGAAATGGAATAGGAAAAACGAATTAAAAAAATACTATTATTTTTCAAAGCTGCGGAAAATCAAAAATATGGAAAATGCAGGCATGTCGATATGGGGCGGAAAGGAGACAGGAGGCCTTGGCGTTTCACGAAACGTTTCACAATGGAGGTACTCATTCAAGATTTTTTCTATAGGCACCTATAGAGAAGAGGGTACTGTATATAGTAGAATAAGAAATGAAATTTCCATAAACGGTATGAGGGGATGAAGTCTTGTACCGGGGATGGAAGAAACAGCGGCAGAAAAGAAAAGGGGAACGATGATTTTAAAAACGATGATTCTAAAAAGGAAGAGAAAGCCTTCTTTCTTTTTTGCCGGCGGGATTGTGCTATAATGGAACAAATATTATTATCTTTTGGTTTAACCGTTCATATTTTTGAGTAAAAATTTTTATATGAGATATACATTGATTAATCAGAGGAGCGCCGGCTTTCATGAGAAATTCTGAAATTCGCAGACAGCATAAAGAAAAATCTTCCACGGTAAAAAAGATTTTTCTTTTTCTTTTCATTATCGTTTTTATTGCAGGCGCCGGGGCGGCGGCAGGTTTCTTTCTGTCGGTGAGCAGCGGGCTTCCGGATATTTCCGCAAATATTGCACCGGATGCGTCGTCCCGCATTTATGATGCCAAGGGGCGGCTTATTACTACGGTTCACGCCGAGGAAAACCGTCTCCCCGTGTCCATTGATGAAGTGCCGGCTAATTTACAAAACGCATTTATTGCGGTAGAGGATAACCGTTTTTATGAACATCACGGCGTGGATCCTATCGGTATCATCCGTGCCGTTTTCAGAAATATCATCAGCGGCAATGCCACGGCGCAGGGGGGGAGCACCATTACGCAGCAGCTGGCGCGAAACGCTTTCCTTTCGCAGGAACAGACGCTGAAACGCAAGCTGCTGGAGGCTTTTCTTGCTTTAAAGATAGAGCGGCAGTATACCAAAAAAGAAATTCTGGAAATGTATATGAACCAGATTTATTTCGGACAGGGCTGTTATGGTATCCAGACGGCATCTAAAGTGTATTTTGGAAAAGATGTGAAGGATTTGTCTCTTGCCCAGTGCGCGCTCATAGCGGGTCTTCCGAACAGTCCGAATTATTACTCTCCGTTCCACAGTGTAGAAGCGGCAAAACAGCGGCAGTCCATCGTTCTTGATCAGATGGTGAAGTACGGGTACATTACCGAGAGTGAGGCCGCTGCGGCAAAAGAAGCGGATATCCATCTGGCCCGGCCCCAGGAACAGCGGGGAACGGATAGTGTGGCGTCTTATTTTGTAAATTATGTCATTCACTTGATCAGCGAAAAGTATGATTCCGATGCGATCTACAAAGAGGGCCTGCAGATTTACACTACGCTGGATCTTGATTTGCAGAAGGAAGCGGAAGCGGCCCTGAAGAAAAATCTTCCTAATGCCTATACCGATGATAAGAAATTGACACAGCCTCAAGGCGCCCTTGTTTCCATAGAAGTGGGAACGGGATACGTCCGCGCTATGGTGGGCGGCCGCGGGCAGGATCACTTTAACCGCGCTGTACAGATGACCCGCCAGCCGGGTTCGGCTTTTAAACCTTTTGTCTATCTGACGGCATTTGCAAACAAAGTAACGCCTTTCGACATTCTTAGTAATGAAACGAAAGATTTCGGCGGCGGCTGGATACCAAAGAATTACGGAGGCACTTCCGGCGGCAGCGTAACCGTCATGGAAGCGCTTGTGAAGTCCATGAATATACCTACGGTCCATCTGGCGGATCAGGTAGGCATGGGAAAAATTATTCAGACGGCAAAAAATGTGGGGATTTCCACCTTAGTTACCGAGGGTGAATACAGTGATACGAACTTGGCAACAGCTCTCGGTGGTCTGACTTACGGCGTATCCGTCTGGGATATGGCAAAAGCATACAGCGTGTTTGCAAACGGCGGCAAACTGGTGGAACCGACGGTCATTATGAAAGTTGTCGACCGCAATGGAAAGGTGCTTGAAGATCATTCCGGCGCGCCGGAAAGTACGCAGGTCGTTGATGAAGCCTCGGCATGGACATTGACGAGCGTGCTGGAAGAAGTCATCTCCCGCGGGACCGGCGGAAATGCGTATATCGGACGGCCGTCGGCAGGCAAGACGGGGACTACTGATGATGAACATGACGCATGGTTTGTCGGATATACGCCGGATCTTTCCACGGCGGTCTGGATCGGCGATGACGCGTCCACCAATGCGGGGTATACCGGCGGCACCATTCCGGCGGCGATCTGGCGCGATTATATGTACGAAGCGGAAAGCGGTTATACCGTGAAGAACTTCGAAATTCCTGCTTCCGTAAGAAGCAGTATGGAAAAAGCAAGGGCCGCGCGGGCGAAGCAGGAAGCGGAAGCGGCGGAAAAGAAGAAAAAGGAAGAAGCGGAGAAAACGAAAAAAGCATTGAAGGATAAAGTGAAATCCGCGGGGAATAAACTTCTTGACAGGATTTCGGGCCGATCGGCAGAAAAGTCCGGGGAAAAACAGTAACGGGAAGAAGATAAATTGACAAAGGACAGGACGTTTCGTAAAAGGCGTCCTTTTCTTTTGCAGAAAATATGAAAACGGGAAAAGGAATATGTGTTATGTAATGATAAAAAGTAATGAAAACAGCATACATTTATGCTAAAATTACAACGGACTTTCTTTTTATAGTTAGTGTCTGGGATATATGCTAAAATTGCTTTGGTAAGTAAACATATTTAAGATTTGAGAGGAGATGTTTTTCATGAAATGGAAGGCTCTTGCTGCATGCACCCTGGCCGGATTGGCGTTGATTGCTGCCGGCTGCGGCGGCGGTGACAAGGCGGCTGCAGGCGGTGCGAAAGCGGGCGGTCAGGATCTGAAAGGCAAGAAGTTGGTGATGTATGTGTCTTTCCATGAAGACACGGCGAAAGAACTGGCGGATCTGTTTAAGAAGCAGACCGGTGCAGATGTAAGCTTCATCCGTCTGCCGACCGGGGAAGCTCTTGCCCGTATCACGGCAGAAAAAGACGCACCGAAAGCGGATATCTGGCTCGGCGGAACGGCGGACGCCCATGCGAAAGCGGCGGCTGACGGACTTCTGGAAGCTTATAAATCCAAGAATGCCAAAATGATCATGCCTGAATACCAGGACAAAGACGGTTTCTGGTATGGCACGTATCTGGAAGTTTTGGCAATCGGCTACAATGAAAAACGTTTCAATGAAGAATTTAAACCGAAAGGCGTCGCCGCTCCGACGACACTGCAGGATCTTCTGAAACCTGAATTCAAAGGGGAAATTATTATGCCTGATCCCCGTAAATCCGGTACAGGCAACACCTTTATCAGTTCCGTTCTCCAGAATATGGGAGAAGAAAAGGGCTGGGAATACCTGAAAGCGCTGAAACCGCAGGTGGCGCAGTTCACTCCTTCCGGATTTACACCGGGACAGAAAGCCGGCGCCGGCGAATATCTTATCGCCGTCAATTTTATTTCCGATCAGAATCTGGTCAGCGCCAAGGGACAGAAACTGGTGAGCACCATTTACGATCAGGCAGGCTGGACAGTATGTCCCGTAGGCAAGATTAAGAACAAAGTCAATGAAGATGTGGCGAAAGCGTTTATTGATTTTGTCCTTACCAAAGAAGCGGGAGATATCCTTGTAAAGACGACGAACGGCATTGCCTGCAATCCGGAAGTGGCTCCGCCCCAGGGCATGAAGCCGCTGAAAGAGCTGCCGCTGTTCAAGACTTATGATTTGGTCAAGGCGGGCGCCGATAAACAGAAGAACTGCGATACATTCTTTGCTGAATAATATGTCTGTCAAAAAGCTGCCTCCACCAATGACGGTGGGGGTAACTTTTTATCTATTACTTTTATTTATTTAAGAAATAGTCTGTTTTATACCTGCCCTTCCCTCGCCGATGGAAAAGCCGGAAGGCACCTGCTGTTTTAAAGAAATAAATCCTTTTTATATCTAAGGAGTTTTGTATGAATGAAAAAGAGTCCGGCCGCGAACACACCGGAATCGCAGCGGAGATGAAAGTACTTCTTCGGGAGCCGCCGCTTCTCATCGGTATTCTTGCCGTATTCCTTCTGTTTGCCGTATTTATTATTTATCCTTTTGTGAAAATTCTTCTCGTTCCGACATCGGCAGACTGGATGCGCGCCGTCACGGATAAGGAGTTCATCGAGGTATTCAGCCACACGATCTTCTCGTCCTTTGTTGCTACGGCGACGGCTATCGTTTTCGGATTCATTTTCGCTTACGGCGTGAATTACACGAATATGCCGTGCAAGCGTTTCTTTCAGGTGGTGGCTCTGCTTCCTACCATGGCGCCGTCCGTTGTCAGCGGTCTGGCATTCATCATGCTTTTCGGCCGCCGCGGCTTTATTACATGGGAAATGCTTCATTTGAAGGTGGATCTTTACGGACCTGTCGGACTTTGGGCAGCGCAGACTATCGCTTTTTTCCCGCTGGCGTACATTACTATTTCGGGTGTCTTGAAAAATATCAGTCCGAATTTGGAACTGGCGGCACAGAACCTGGGGGCGAAAGGGTGGTACCTTTTCCGTACGGTGACCCTCAGACTGGCTACACCGGGGCTGGCAAGCGCGTTCCTCCTGGTCGGTATCAACTCATTGGCGGACTTTGGCAACCCCATGCTGGTCGGCGGTAATTATCATGTCCTGGCCACGGAAGCATACACACAGGTCACCGGTGCCTGGGATCTTCCCATGGGCGCCACGCTTTCCGTATTCCTTGTCATTCCGACACTCATTGTTTTCTTTGTACAGCGGTATTATCTGGAAAAGAACTCTTACGTTACCGTTACGGGAAAGCCCGTGGCAGGCCTCATCCGTGTGACGGCGGGACCGGCGGCAACATGGTGTTTCTTTACTTTCTGCATGCTTCTCAGCTTGGGCATCCTTATGATTATCGGTGTGGTCGTGCTTTTTGCCTTTACCGTTTCTTTCGGTGCGGATTACACCTTCACTCTTGAGTATTTCAAAGAAGGCGTCATCAACTCCAATGTCATGGTGAACTCCTGGGTGGCATCCATGTCCACGGCGGCAATCAGCACGGTCTTCGGCATTGCTCTGGCGTTTCTGGTGCTCCGTAAAAAATTCCCGGGAAGAACAGTTATGGATTTCCTTGCCATGCTTCCCGTCTCTCTGCCGGGGACGTTTATCGGTCTTGCCATGATTCTCGCCTTTAATGACGGACCGCTTGAAATGACGGGTACGCTTGCTATTATCATTCTCGGTATGGCCCTCCGCCAGCTGCCGGTAGGATATCGGCAGGCCGTGGCGGGGCTGAAACAGATTGAAGGCTCTTTAGAGCAGGCGTCTACCAACTTAGGGGCAGGCAGCTTCACGACTTTCCGGAAAATTGTGCTGCCTATGCTGAAAAATTCACTTTCTGTCAGCTTTGTATACGCGTTTATGCGTTCCATGAACACCTTAAGCACCGTTATTTTCCTCGTGTCACCGGAATGGAACTTGGCATCCATCAATATCATGAGCCTGGCAAATCAGGGATTCCTCCCGACTGCCAGCGCCACTGCCGTAGGCATCATGCTTGTTATTTACCTGACTTTCGGTGTGGTGAAACTGATACTCCGTGACAAGATCAATATCTTTGATTTATAATCGCTCAAAGTTTACAACAGAGGTGGAAATATGTCAGACTTAGTATTGCAGCTGAAACAGATCAATAAATATTTCGGTCGGAGCCATGTCATCAAAGACGTGAACATTGATTTTGAAAAGGGGCATTTCGTTACATTCCTCGGGCCGTCAGGCTGCGGTAAGACCACGCTTCTCCGCATGGTGGCAGGTTTCTATGAGCCGGATGACGGGGAAATACTTCTCAACGGCAAACGAATCGAAAGGATTCCTCCTTACAGCAGAAATACGGCCATGGTATTTCAGGAATATGCCCTCTTTCCGCATATGAACGTTTTTGATAATGTTTCCTATGGACTTCGTGTGAAGAACCGTCCGAAAGAGGAAATAGAAAGACGTGTCAAAGAAGCGCTTGATCTCATGCAGCTCAAAGGCATGGAGGACCGTTTCCCGAACCAGATGTCCGGCGGACAGCAGCAGCGTGTTGCTGTGGCCCGTGCCCTTGTCATGAATCCTGAAGTTCTTCTTCTTGATGAACCGCTGTCCAATTTGGATGCGAAGCTGCGCGAAAGCGTCCGCGTGGAACTCCGTGACATCCAGAAGAAGATGGGGCTTTCCACGATTTATGTCACCCATGACCAGTCGGAAGCTCTTTCCATGTCGGACATGATTGTCGTCCTTAAAGGCGGCGTCGTCCATCAGACAGGATCGCCCCAGGAGATCTACTTTGAACCGAAAACGCCGTTCGTGGCGGACTTCATCGGCACGACAAACCTCCTCAGCGTAAAAGGGCTGGGAGAAAATACTGTTTCTTACGGAAACGACAGAATTCCCACTACGAAGAGCGTAAATGCAGGGCAGGAATACTGCCTGAGCATCCGTCCCGAATGTCTGAAGTTGGTGAAAGAGGCCGTTGACGGGCAGGTGAATGTAAAAGTCACCATTCAAAATAAAATGTTCCTTGGAGAAAAAATCCGCTACTTTGTCAATGACAGTCTTGGCAAGGAATGGATTATCGATATTTACGACCCCGGCAGGGCGATCCTGGAAGGCGAAGCATATGCCGCTTTCCCCTTTGAAAAGGCATGGCTCATTGAAGATCTGACGGATTGAAATGAAAAAAGAGCGGAGTTTCCGTAAAAAGAAACGACGCTCTTTTTTTGTCCACCGAAAAGGCATGAGTGGAGGGGCTGTGACAAGGCACAAAAATATTTTGTCACAGCCTCTTTATAATTGGCTATGGCAGATCTCTCAGCAGATCGTTTACATGAGAAGCAGCTTTCACGTTCCTGTATTCTTTTACCAATACGCCTTTTTCATCAATGATGAATGTGGAGCGCTCGATGCCCATGTATTTTTTCCCGTACATGCTCTTTTCTTTCATGACGCCGTACAAATTGCACACCGTTTCCTTTTCATCAGAAAGGAGAGGGAAATTAAGTTCATACTTGTCGCGGAAATTGCAGTGCTTTTTCACGCTGTCGCGGCTCACGCCAAGTACGGAATAACCCCGCTTCTTAAATTCTTCCAGATTGGCGCGGAATGCCTGCGCTTCCAGCGTGCACCCGGAAGTATTATCTTTCGGATAGAAATAAAGAATCACCTTCCCGCCCTTGTAATCGGAAAGGGAAATATCCTGTCCGCCGTCAGACGGAAGTGTGAATAGGGGCGCTTTTTTGCCCACCGTAAGATCTGCCATGATAACCTCCTTAAAGAAATATATTTTCTTTCATTATAGTATGGGGGAGACAGGATGTAAAACGGAGAAAAAGCTGTAAAAATAATCCTCTCCCGGCAGCTGAACAGCAAGCATAAGGAGATATATGAATCGCAGACAAAGATGGTATAATGAATTTATACACAGGGAAATCGCATAAATTGACATTTTAACATCCGGAGATAAAAATGTCTTTTCATGAAGAGCTGAATCAAAAACTGAATGTATTCTTTAATCGTGACTGGTTTGTTGAGTTGTCGGAACAGGAAGAGGAAAAGATGGAAGAACTCGCGGCCGGTCTTGTGAAAGATTTTGGCTGGGATACGGTTTTTCATGCAGCGTTCAAATATCTGAAAGGAAACTGCCGGACACCAGAGTCTGTAATGAATTTCGCACATCTGTATTGGGAATCCTGGTGGTGGAATTACCCGATTGAAGAGCCATACAGGTTTATAGGATACTTCTATTACAGGATTGGTATGGATGTGGAAGAATATGATTCGGATCAGGACATATTGGACAGCCTTTCGTGCAGTATATTGACCAAGTCGGGATATAAACAGGCTGACTTGTATGAGAATCCATACTATATTCCGGAACGGGATCCGCTCATGATACAGGCGTTAGAAGAATATATAAACAATGAGAAAAACAGAAATTATCAATGCGGAAGAGAAGAAGCCGGACGGGGATAGGATTCATTGATTTCCGAAGCGGTGTATGGAGATAGGTGTGCGGTTGTAGGAATATCCATTTCTGAAAAGAAACAGGCAAATCTCGGTTTACAGAAAGTTTAGCTTTATACAAGACGGCAGGATGACAAAACGATCCTGCCGCTTTGCTTTTTCTATTCGGTATTTTGTTTGCATATGACTGCGTTCTTCCAGTTTATTTCCGTATGGCAGCGGACATGTTTTTCGGATTTATTCCGTATATTTAATTTTTTTATTGACAGATAGACCCAAGGGGGGTATAGTATAATCAAAAAGAAGATTTTCGATTCAGCAGTAAGAATGAGAGAGAGTACGAAAAAGCAGAGAGGAAAATGAAATGGAAGCGAAGGAGACAAAACAGATAACCGGTATGGAAACAGAGGAAGCCTGCTGCCGTACGGAACGGACACCGGCAGAACAAAAGAAACTGCTTATCCGCCTTAAGACGGTGGAAGGGCAGATCAGGGGCATACAGAAAATGGTGGAAGCTGACGCATACTGCCCAGATATCCTCATGCAGGTATCAGCCGTATCCAATGCGCTGAATTCTTTTAACAAACTGCTTCTGGCATCCCATATCCGAGGCTGCGTTTCCGATGATATCCGCGAAGGACGGGACGGAAAAGTGGATGAGCTCTGCACCATGCTCCAAAAACTGATGAAATAATTTTTTGACAGGAAATGAAAGAGGTAAAAAATGAGACAATATACGGTTACAGGCATGACCTGCGCAGCGTGCCAGTCCCATGTGGAAAAGGCAGTCGCTGAAGTGCCGGGGGTCTCTTCGGTGGCCGTGGCGCTCCTGACAAATTCCATGGCGGTCGACGGCACCGCATCAAACGAAGAAATCATCCGCGCCGTTGAAAACGCGGGGTACGGAGCGCGGCTCAAAGGTGAAGAAAAGAAAAAGAGCTCCGCTTCAGAAAAACTGGCACAGGAAGCGGAAGCCCTGGCCGACCATGAAACACCGAAGCTCAAAAGGCGCCTCATATGGTCTGCCGTATTTCTTGCGCTCCTCATGTATATCACCATGGGGCACAATATGCTCGGCTGGCCTGTTCCCGCATTTTTTGACCATAATCATCTGGGACTTGCTCTGACAGAAATGTTCCTTGCCCTTATCGTGATGTATGTCAATAAAGATTTCTTCCTTTCCGGCGGGAAATCCCTCGCCCATGGCGCGCCGAATATGGATACCCTCGTGGCGCTCGGCTCGGGAGTTTCCTTCCTCTGGTCGCTCTATGTTCTTTATGAGATGACCTACCTCCTTACGCATGGTACATCGAACACGGATCTCATGGAAATTTATCACGACCGGCTTTACTTTGAGTCCGCCGCCATGATTCCTGCTCTCATCACTGTAGGGAAAACACTGGAATCTCTATCCAAAGGCCGGACCACCGATGCTTTGAAAAGTCTGATGAAGATGGCGCCAAAAACGGCGGCCATTGAAAAAGACGGGCAGGAAGTATCCGTTGCCATCGACGAGGTGCAGCCGGGAGATATCTTTGTCGTAAGACCGGGAGAAACCATTCCCGTAGACGGCGTGATTATAGAAGGCGCGGCAGCGGCAGACGAATCCGCTCTTACGGGAGAATCCGTTCCGGTGGACAAAGCAGAAGGCGACACCGTGAAAGCTGCCACTATAAACCGTTCCGGATTCATCCGTGCCCGTGCCACCCGTGTGGGCGAAGACACGACCTTCTCACAGATCATCCGCATGGTCAGCGATGCGGCTGCTACAAAAGCGCCGATTGCAAGAATCGCTGATGCCGTGTCCGCCGTTTTCGTGCCTGCCGTCATCGGTACAGCCGTTCTCGTCATGATCGTGTGGACACTCCTCGGCGCGCCCGTGGCGAAAGCATTGGAATACGCCATCTGCGTTCTCGTCATTTCCTGTCCCTGTGCGCTGGGACTGGCAACGCCCGTTGCCATTATGGTCGGCAGCGGTGTAGGCGCGAAAAACGGCATTCTTTTCAAAACAAGCGAATCTCTTGAAAATGCGGGAAAAATACAGATTGTCGCGCTTGACAAGACCGGTACCGTTACGGAAGGGAAGCCGAAAGTTACCGGCATTTATCCTGCGGGACATATGACGGACGATGAACTTCTCCTTCTGGCGTATTCGCTGGAACGGAAATCCGAGCATCCCCTTGCCCGGGCCGTTGTGGAAAAGGCGGAAGAAAGAGGCATGAGTCCGAAAGAAACCTCCGGATTCCGGGTTCTTGCGGGAAACGGCCTTGCCGCCGTTATGGACGGGGACACGATTCACGGCGGGTCGGAAACCTATATTTCCACGCTGGCGGATATACCGCAGGATATGACAGAACTCTCCCGGGCATTGGGGGGGGAAGGAAAAACGCCGATTTTCTTTGAACGGAACGGGATCTTCTTGGGGATTATAGCCGTCGCCGATGTGATTAAGAAAGACTCCGCCCAAGCTGTTAAAGAACTGCAGCATATGGGGATTGAAATCATCATGCTCACAGGAGATAATCAGCGGACGGCAGACGCCATCGGGAAAGAAGCGGGTGTTGACCGTGTCATTGCAGGCGTCCTTCCTGACGGGAAAGCGGCTGTTATCAAAAATCTGCAGAAACGGGGCAGGACGGCCATGGTAGGGGACGGGATCAATGATGCACCCGCGCTTACCGGGGCGGATATCGGGATTGCCATCGGCGCAGGGACAGATGTAGCTGTCGACTCCGCCGACATCGTTCTTATGAATTCCAGGCTCACCGATGTTTCCGCTGCCATCCGATTAAGCAGGAAGACGCTGAAAAATATCCGTGAAAATTTATTTTGGGCCTTCGCATATAATATTCTGCTTATCCCCGTGGCGGCCGGCGTATATCCTATGATTTCCATAAATCCCATGTGGAGCGCGGCGGCGATGGCTCTTTCCAGTGTCACCGTCTGTCTGAATGCCCTTCGGCTGAATCTGTTTAAAGTCCATGACAGCGGGAAGGACAAGCCTCTGAAGAAGAAAGCGCTTCTGCCGGCGGAAGTGCCTGGTGCAGAAACCGGCACTGCTATAGAGAAGAAAGAGGCGGCAGGAAAGGAAAGGGCGGCTATTATTTCCGTAGAAGGCATGACCTGTGAAATATGCGAGCACCACGTGGAAAATGCGTTGAAGAAAATAAAAGGTGTTGTGGAAGCAAAAGCGGATCATACCACAGGAAAAGTAAAGATGACTTGCTCGGCCGCTCCTGATGAAGAAACCGTGAAGAAAGCAATTTCCGAAGCGGATTACATTTACAAAGGAATGGTATTTCCAAAGGAGGAAATGAAAATGAAAGAAACAGTAAAAATTGAAGGCATGATGTGCGGCCACTGCGAGGCGACAGTAAAGAAATCGCTGGAGGCCATTGACGGCGTGGATCGCGCGGAAGTGTCCCATGAAACGGGTACCGCCGTGCTCACTCTTTCCAAAGAAGTCGCTGATGCGGATGTACGGAAGGCTGTCGAAGACAAAGATTACAAATTCGTAAGCATCGAAAAATAAAATCAAAAATGAAAAGCCCGCGGGAGAAAATAAGATCATCGCGGGCTTTTCATGTGTCCGTCTTGGGACAGGTTTTGTATTAAATGTTTATTTTCGTGGTTAGGAATGCGGGAACGGAAAGCTGATGCAAAACAGTATAGAGGGTGGAATCCGTTATCGTAATGTATTGATATGAAATGTCCTGTAAGCCTTGTTTGCCTTTTCAGAAAAAACGGGAGAGCGGTATTTCTGGAAGCCGATTCCCTTATACAGTAAAAAAGGACGGCTCGCACCGTCCCTTTTCAGGAGTATAAAAAAATAAAGGAAGTTGGAAAGGAGTGATTTTCGCTTGGGAGTGCGAAAATTTCCCAACGGCAGAACCGTTTCATGAATCCGCTTCTGCCTGTAAGTAGTATATCACAAATAAATGATTTTGAAAACTACTTTCAATTATTTTTTTAAAATTTTTTATGGAAGCGGTATTTACAGGAAAAGAAATAACAAAGAACTATTTTTTTCTTATGATTGATGCAGATGATTTCCAAATCACTGCCGGAGGAGAGTATTCTGTACCGGCGGTTAAAACACCCTGTCCGGCAGCCGCAGGAAGAAGCGGTTTCCGTCAATCCGTTTTCTTTTACGTGAACTTGTAATTCAAATTTGAATTTGATACCATGGAGAAAAGAATGGAATTTATGAGAAAGCAGCGTTCAGGAAGAAAGGATACTTGAAAATGGAATGGCTGGGGCGGAACAGGAAATCGGTCATCATTGCCGTGGTTTTGGTGATCGCTTTTGCTGCGGGATATTTCTTTTATAAGAGCAGGAATGCGGAACAGGGAAGACTGATCCTTTACGGAAATGTAGATATTCGTCAGATTTCTCTTGCTTTCAACAGCAATGGGCGGATCGAGGAAATGCTGAAAGAGGAAGGCGATGCGGTGAAGGCAGGCGATGTGCTGGCGAGGCTGGATACCCGCCCGCTGGAGCTGGCGATTGCCCAAAAGAAGGCGGTGATTGCCCAGCAGGAAGCGGTGGTGGCAAAGCTGCACAACGGTTCCCGTCCGGAAGAAATTACCCAGGCGGCAGCGCAGGTGGAATCTCTGGCGGCCGCGGAAAATAATGCCCGCGCTTACTACCGGCGTATGGCATCGCTTCTTGCCGACGGTGCGGTAAGCAGGCAAAGTGCCGATGATGCGGAAGCACGATGGAAAGCGGCGGCTGCCAATTTGGAAAATGCGAAGGCTGCATTGTCTTTGGCAAACAAAGGGCCCCGTGATGAAGATATCGCGGCGGCGGAAGCGCAGCTTTCCGCTTTGAAAGCAGGTCTTGAAAATGATCTGTACAATTTGAGCCAGGCAACGCTTGTCGCGCCGCAGGACGGCGTGATCCGTTCCCGCTTGATGGAAACGGGGGATATGGCATCTGCTGCGAGGCCGGTGTATCTTATCGGTCTGTCCGATCCGAAATGGATCCGTGCGTATGTGCCTGAAAGCCGTCTTGGCGAGTTACGGGAAGGTATGGAAGCGGATGTTTATGTGGACAGTTTCCCGAATGAAGCGGTTAAGGGAAAAGTGGGATATATTTCCGATACAGCGGAGTTCACGCCAAAATCTGTACAGACGGAGGAACTCAGGACATCGCTCCTTTATGAAGTGCGCATTTTTGTGGATGACGAAGAGAATCGCCTCCGCATGGGAATGCCGGCAACGGTGAAGTTTTGAAATCACGGAAAGTTTTTAAATACCGGGAAAGGATGTATCGTGGCTGACGGATATGTGGTGGAAGCGGCCGGTGTGACGAAACGGTTCAGGGATTCCCGCGGGGGAGCACTGTTGACTGCCGTGGACTGTCTGGATATACGGGCGGCGCGGGGGAAGATGACAGCGCTTATCGGGCCAGACGGCGCGGGGAAGACGACATTCCTTCGCATGGTCTGCGGGCTGATGTTTCCTACTGAAGGGATTCTTTCTGTACTTGGCATTTCTGTGGCGGACAAACCTGCAGATGTGCAGAGGCGTCTTGGATACATGCCCCAGAGGTTTGGGCTCTATGAGGATCTGACGTGTATGGAAAATATGAATCTTTACACTGATCTTCATGGGATTTCGGCAGAGGAACGGAAAGAACGGTTTGAAAAATTATTTCATATGACCGGTCTTGCACCGTTTGCACAACGTCTTGCGGGAAAGCTGTCAGGCGGCATGAAGCAGAAACTGGGACTGGCGTGTACTCTCGTGCGGACACCGGAGCTGCTTATTCTTGACGAACCGACAGCAGGCGTCGATCCTCTTTCCCGACGGGAGCTTTGGGAAATATTGAAAGACCTTGTGAAGGGCGGGCATATTTCCGTCCTTGTATCCACAGCCTACATGGAAGAGGCGGAGCTTTGTGACGAGGTATACATCCTGAATAAAGGGAAAGTTCTTGACAGGGGCACGCCGGAGGAGCTGAGGAAGGAAACGGAAGGCCGCTGCCGGATGGCGAAAACGCCGGAAGGGATACCGCCCCGCGTGCTTCAGGCTGCATTTCTGGATGATCGGGAGTCTGTGGAGGATGCCGTTCCCGAAAAGGGGAATGTACGGTTCGTTTTAAAGGAAGGGGTGCCGCTTGAACGGATAAAAGCGTTTTCCTGTTATCCCCGTTTGGAAACGGAAGGAGTGCCGTCCCGTCTGGAAGACAGTTTTATGTGCTGTCTTGGGAAATTGGAAAGAAAAGAAAGTCCTCTTGAAGGATTTGAACTGGATTATAAAGAACCGGCACATATTTCCGGCAAAGTGGATATTGAAGTGAAAAATCTGGTGCGCCGGTTTGGTGATTTCACCGCTGTGGACAATACATCATTTCAGGTTCATGAGGGAGAAATCTTCGGGCTTTTGGGGCCGAACGGCGCAGGCAAGTCGACAACGTTTAAAATGCTCTGCGGACTTCTTCCCGCCAGCAGCGGCGAATTGTCGGTGGCAGGGGTAAACTTGCGGACAGCACGGGCGGCGGCTCGGGCCAATGTGGGATATGTGGCGCAGAAATTTTCTCTCTACGGTATGCTTACTGTCCGGGAAAATCTGGAATTTTTCGGAGGCGCTTACGGACTGCCCCGGCAGAAAATAAAAGAAAGGATAAAAGAGGTCCTTTCCCAGTTTGGTCTCAGCGGCGCAGAAGACAGGATGGCCGGCGATCTGCCCGGCGGGTACAAACAGCGCCTGTCCATGGCGGCGGCTCTTCTTCATGAACCGAAAATATTATTTCTCGATGAACCGACAAGCGGCATTGATCCCCCTGCCCGTCGGATTTTCTGGCGGCAGATAACAGCGCTGGCCGCAAAGGGAACGACAGTGATCATCACGACGCATTTTATGGACGAGGCGGAATACTGCGACCGCATCATGATACAGGATCAGGGAAAGATGCTTATTCTTGGAACGCCCGAGGAAGTACGGAACAGGGGCGGGAAAAATCTCACCATGAATGAAGCGTTTATTGCCATTGTGGAAAACAGCCGGAGAGAGGAGGAGTTATGATGGAGACCTTCCGCCGTATTTCTTCATTGGTGAGAAAGGAATATAACCAGCTTATCCGTGACCGCAGCAGTCTGGTGATCGGAATCGTTATTCCCATCATGCTCATTCTTCTTATCGGGTACGGCCTGTCGCTGGATGTGAAAAATGTGCCTGTGGCGGTGGTCATGGAAGATGCATCACCCACGGTGCAGGATATGCTTTCTTTTATGGACGGCTCCGACTATTTTGATCCCCGCTATACCACGTCCATGAAAGAAGGTACGGAAATGATGAACCGGCGGGAAGTGGACGCCATAATCCGTGTGCCGCCGAATTTCACGGAAAATCTTTCTCGGGGCGGCAGCCATGTGCAGATTATTCTCTGGGGCGTGGACGCGGCTTCCGCACGGACGGCAGAATCTTATCTTGAGGCAGGCCTTGCTTCATGGCAGGCGGCCAATGCGTCAAAGTACATGACCGTATCCGACGGCCTCGGTTTCGTATCCGTCACGCCGCGGCAGTGGTTCAATGACGCCAATACAAGTACGTGGTTCTTTATTCCCGGGCTGGTGGTGCTCATCATGACGCTTGTCGGCCTGTTCCTGACTACAATGGTCATGGCGCGGGAATGGGAAAGGGGCACGCTGGAAGCCCTTTTCATCACGCCGGTGAGACCGATAGAAATACTTCTTTCGAAAATGATCCCTTACTTCGGCATTGCCGCAATCGGCTTCTGGCTCTGCATGGCGGCGGCGCGTTACTTATACGGCGTGCCTGTGCACGGTTCATTCTTAATGATCCTTCTGGGATCCGTTATTTACCTCATCGTGACGCTGGGTATGGGACTTACGATTTCGTCGGTGATCAAAAACCAGTTCTTTGCGTGCCAGGTGTCTATGCTGGTGAGTACGCTTCCTACGGTTATGCTGTCAGGATTTATTTTCGATCTGCGAAGCGCGCCTGCCGTGGTCTATGCCGTGGGGCATGTCCTTCCTGCTACATACTACATGGAACTTTTGAAGTCGCTCTTCCTTGCGGGAAATGACTGGGCGCTTATCAGGGAGAACTGTCTGATCTTAGGGGGATACGCTGTGTTCTTTACGGGACTTTCCTGCGTGGTAACGAAAAAGAGGCTGGAATGATGGAACATATTATGCTTTACATCCGCCGCATCCTTTTCATGGTACGGAAAGAAATGCTGACCACCCTGAAAGATCCGAAAAGCCGCATTATCCTTATTATGCCTGTCATTATCCAGTCCCTGCTTTTCGGTTATGTGGCATCGTATAATCTGGACAGCGTGGATTATGCCGTCCTTGATTTAAGCAGGAGCCGCTGCTCCGAAGAATTGATTGCCGAATTGGACGGAAGCGGGATATTTAAACGGGTGGCGACACTTGGGAGCACATCGCAGATCGCCCGATTCATCGACGGGCGGAAAGCAGGCGTCGTCCTTGTCATCGGTCATGATTTTGCAGATAAGATAACCGCGGGGGAAACCGCGCCTGTCCAGGTAGTCACCGACGGAAGGAATACGATGACATCGAGCATTGCATCAGGATATATTTCCGCGGTGGCAGCGGCATATAACAGCCGGCTTCACGGCGGTCATCAGCTTCTCCATATAGACCCGGTAGCATGGTATAATCCGAACCTGATTTCCCGATGGGGGTTCCTCGCGTCGCTCCTTCCCATGGTCAGCCTGACACAGGTAATGATCCTTGCGGGGCTGTCCGTGGCGAGGGAAAGGGAAAACGGTACTTTTGACCAGCTCATGGTGACGCCGCTCCTTCCCATGGAAATACTCATCGGCAAAGCGGTACCGCCGCTCCTTATCGGTATGCTCCAGTCTTTCATCGTACTGTCGATTGCTGTCGTATGGTTTAAAGTGGCCCTCGTGGGTTCCCTCTTTACCCTCGCCCTTGTCATGGCGGTATTTCTCCTTTCCTGTGTAGGAATCGGTCTTTCCATTTCTGCTGTCGCCAAAAATATGCAGCAGGTTATTGTGTACAACTTTGTGGTGCTTCTTCCCATCATGCTCCTGTCAGGCATGGCGACGCCTGTAAGGAATATGCCCACTGTGCTTCAGTATTTCACCTATATCAATCCCATGCGCTTTGCCATCGACGGCGTACGGCGCGTATATATCGAGGGGGCTTCTCTTTCCATGATTGCCTACGACTTCATTCCCATGCTTATCGTGGCGGCGGTGACAATGCCCCTTGCTGCATGGATGTTCAGACATAAATTAGGATAAAGGAATTGCAATGAAAGAAAATCAGAAAAACGGGCGCCGTATGGACGGGCGGGAAACCGAAGAGAAAATCATCGAATGCGCGGGACAGCTCATTGCAGAGAAAGGATTCGCTTCCGTGACAAGCAAAGAAATATGCCGGGCAGCAGGTGTGAATCTGGCGGCGGTCAATTACCATTTTGGAAGCCGTGACGGACTCTATCTTGCCGTATTGGAAAACGTCCAGCAGTACCTTGTCGGGCTGCAGCAGCTGATCGACCTGTATGAGTCGGATCTGGCACCGCGGCAAAAAATGGAAAAACTTATTGACTTTCTGGCAGGAAATGCCTTCCGAAAAAATGAATGGCAGATCAGCGTGTGGGTACGGGAAGTGATGAATCCTTCTCCCATGCTGGAAAAAATATTTCAAAAAGAAGCGCTCCCGAAAATCTCCGTCATCATAAAAATATTTTCAGAATACACAGGCTATACCGCCGATGATCCCCGGCTGTACAGCGGGATTATTACCCTTGCCGCGCCTTTTGCCGTGTGCCTCCTCGGACGGCACCATTCCCTGCGCAGGGAAATGCCTGTCCATATACCGATAGAAACCATGGCGGAAAATATCAAACAGCTGGCTCTTGCCAATTTGGAAAATTTAAAAAGGAATAAAAGATGAACATGGAAAAGACGACAGAGCGGTACCCCATACGCTATTACAGCATGATTACCGTAGCCAAAGATTTTATTTCACAGGCGAACGGGTCTCTTGTCGAAGGCACGGCAGACTGGAAAGCGGCGGATAAAGAATTGGAAAAACTGAAAAAACTTTCGGAAAAGCACGACTGTTACGCCACAGTGGTGAACAGTCTCACGCCGTATATATTTCTTCTGCTGGAAACGGAAGAAGGAAAGCCCTACTGGCAGTACATGGAAATGGCGGGCGCCCTCCACATGTTCCATTTCACTGATGAAGAAAGCTGGGTGGAAGCGGAGAAGATCATTTATGAAAACGGCGGGTACATGTACCGGATAAAAGAGATTTATCTGCAAAGAAAATAGAGAAGAAAAGTTTTATGCAATCTAAATTTATGGCTTATCATGGAACGCTGGCAGATGACATTTAACACTTTTCCCTAAAGAGTCATTCTTCGATTTGTGTTGTCGCCCCTTTTTCTGTTTTTTCCACAAAGCATTTTTGCATCCGACCTAAATGACGGGGAACGGTAAGGTGTCATCCAGAGGAATAAATTTTTTGCTCTGCATTATTGTCTTTGAAAAACTTACAGATAAAAGTATAATTGCCATATTGAATACCATGAAAAGAGAATTTGCTCATAATGGATACCGTTTTTACGATTTTATTCAAGGCGGAATTTTGCATACGCTGGAAATTAACTGCAAGGTGAACTTCGGTTGGCTGTTTGAGGTGAAAACGGGCGGCAGAAAAGAGTATATCTATGCGGGAGAAAAGTTTAAAGAAATCGCACCGGAAAGATATAAAAACTTCTGATTGTTATACTGAGGGAAATCATGAGGCGGATCATCAGGGGGAGTACCGTTTTATCTGACGGAAGGCAATAAAAATAGGTCTTACGTTTCAACAGCGGGCAGAATTGTTTTGAGGGCATGTAAACCATTCTGTGCAGTCCTCGGAATCGGATAGTAAATAAGGGCAGAACCGTTTTTGATGGCGCTGCCTTTTTATCATTGTACAGGAATTATAACAAAACCTGCTTCTGCGAAAGAGAAGACTGTTCCAGTTTTTTTAGTGAAGTACCTTTTTCATCTTTCCATAAGATATTTCCGCTTAAAGAACAACCGCCAATAAAACCTGCGGCGGCGCTGGGACTGCTTAAAAGAATGGTTTCTGTGAGAGTACAGGTGGCTTTATCAATTTGGTTTCCATATTTTTCACGAAATCTGATGACATTGGCAGGACAGCTTTTATTTAAATTTGGATTGACAGCGCTGCCTTTAAGGATGACAAAACCTTCATTGGTTCGTTTGCCAGTTGCTTTATATCCATTATATTCCATGTGCAGTAATGGTTCATTATCGGGATCTTCTTTGGATTCTGGCTTGGTAATTGGTTCAAAAAGTTTATGCCCTAACGCAGGGAAGATAATTCTTGCGTCATCGATATGGTCTTCCATGGCGCTTTTTATTTCTTCGACGGGATCTCCTTCGGTGGGATTATTGATGTTTACAACAGTATAGCGTTTGGCGTCGGTGATAATGTTGTAGAAGCGATGTTCAAGATAACTTATTTCCGTTAACCCGAAAGAGTGGTCTGTGGTGGTGAAAATAATAGCTTCATTCCAGTCGATAGTATCATGGGGTTCAAGTATACGGGACAGAACTCCATTCTTGTTTTTTCGTACACAGGCCTGTCCCACATAAACGATGTCGTTCAATTCGTGATCTGTGCCAAAAAGGAAATAGATACCGCTTTGTTCAAGATGAGGAATATTTTTACATTTATCTATGGATGTTCGAGGAATTTTGTAGGCAATGCTTGTCCGATTATCTAATTTGCATTTTATTCTGTCGGTAGGATCTCCGTCCATCAGGTACAGTATAAGTCGTTTTCCTCTTTTCATTGTTTTCTCCTTTACATTTAGTCCAAAGTTTAGGGAAATTTCTTTTATAGTATAACAGAAGGCAGAATAGAATGAGTTGCCGCGGCGGGGGAAGTCTGATACGATGGGAAAATGAAAGCGAGGAGTTATGAGGACATATTATGATATCGGACTGAATTTATTTACCCGTTCTTTTCCCGATCCGGAGCGGATTATTGCGGACGCGGAAGCGGCGGGAATCTGCTGCATTCTTACGGGCTCGGAAGCGCGGGAGAATGAGCTTGTGAATGAGTTCGTGAAAACCCATGATGTTTATGGCACGGCGGGTATCCATCCCCATGCTGCTGATGACGCTGCGGACAAGGATCTGGAACGGATCGAGGAAATCATTCTTTCCAATCCGAAGATCGTGGCGGTGGGGGAATGCGGACTGGATTATGACCGGATGTATTCGACGAAGGAAAACCAGCTTTATTATTTCAAAAAGCTGATTGCTCTCGGCGAGAAGCTGAAGAAGCCGCTGTTCCTCCATGAACGGGACGCGGAGGAAGATTTCATTTCCTGCTTTGACGGGCATGAAGACATATGCAGGCGTTCGGTGGTGCATTGCTACACGGGAAATAAAGAGACGGCGGAGACGCTTTTGGACATGGGGTTTTCCATCGGGATCACCGGATGGATCTGTGATGAGCGCCGGGCGGAGGCATTGCGGGAAGCGGTGAAAATCATTCCCCCGGACCGCATTCTTTTGGAAACGGACGCACCCTACCTCACCCCGCGGGGGATTCCCGGCCTTAAGCGGACGAATGTGCCTCAGAATATCGTATATGTCGCCCGGACCCTTGCCCACTACATGGGAGTCAGCGAAAAGGACGTGATCCGTCACGCGAAAATAAATACGGAGCGGATTTTTGGGTTATAGAGCTGTTTCTGTGAGAAGGGGCGCAGGAAAGATTGCAGAAAAGGTTTAAGAAAAATACAGAGAGATCAGCACATGCCGAAGGGAAATTATGGACAAAATAGCGGTTTATATACATGGAAAAGATGGCAATGTAAATGAAGCGGAGCATTATAAACCTCTGTTTCCCCAATATGACGTAAAAGGCTTCGATTACAAAGCGCAGACACCTTGGGAGGCAAAGAAAGAATTTCCGTTCGCTATCCGTTCTCTGTGTAAGGAATATGAGTCGGTGACTCTGATTGCAAACAGCATAGGGGCGTACTTCGCGCTGCATTCGTTAGCCGGACAGCGGATCGAAAAAGCATTTCTGATTTCCCCGATTGTTGACATGGAAGAACTGATCATACAGATGATGGCACAGGCGGGCATAATAGAGGGAGAATTGGAAAAGAGAAAAGAGATATATACATCCTGTGGGGAAAAATTATCGTGGGAGTACCTGTGCTATGTCAGAAAGAATCCTCTTGCCTGGAATATTCCTACCGAAGTATTGTATGGGGAGAGCGACCATATGACATCCTGCGAAACGATATCCGCATTTGTGAGGTTGACCGGCGCGGGATTGACGGTGATGAAAGAAGGCGAGCACTGGTTTCATACAAAGGAGCAGATGGCATTTCTTGATGCATGGATTAAACGGTCGCAGTGATGGAATTTATAGGAGGTAAACTGATGGAAATTTTACTTATGTCGTATTTAGCCGGAACCAAGGCGATTGTTGAGAAATATCTTTCAAAAATGACTGATAAGAAGATAACGTTCATACCTACTGCCGGAAATGTTGAGGAATATACTGGGTTTATCGATGAAGGTGTCGGTATGCTGAAAGAATTAGGCTATGAAATAGAGATTGTCGATATCGCAAAATATGAAGAAGAGGTCCTGAAGGATAAATTTTTAAAAGCGGAATGTATATGTATATCGGGAGGCAATACCTTTTATTTACTGCAGGAATTAAAAAGAAAGAATCTTACAGAGTTTTTATCAAGCAGGATTAAAGAAGGCATGTTCTATATGGGTGAATCGGCGGGAGCGATGATTATGTCGAAGGATATCGCATATAGCCAGATCATGGATGATAAAAATGTCGCGACAGAATTAAAAGATTACTTCGGATTAAATGTATTTAAATACTATATTCTGCCGCATATGGGAGAATATCCTTTTGAGGAAACTGCACAGGAAACCTTGGATTTTTATAAAGATAAGATAGATTTAATACCGATAAACAACAGCGAAGCGGTATTAGTAAAAGATGATGGATATAAGATAGTAAAGGAAATGGAAACTGAATAGGACAGTCCTGTTTGTCCAACTGAAATAATGAAATAAAATTTTATCACACGGTTGCGCATGAAACAGTAAATCAAAAAAGGGTTTACTGTTTTTTGTTACCTGCTATACCGCATATTTCACTAAAAATAAAAATTTTTCGCAAAAGTATATCGAATGACTTGAATGTTTCGATATGCCCTGTTATAATAAAGGCACAAAATCGGATGAGCCGAAGAATACTGTGTGAATCTATGTCAGGTGATGTCTTTGGTTAGGATGACTTTGAATGAACTCTCGGACCTCCGGCCAATCGTAAAAACTCCGGGAAGACAATCTCTTGTTTCATGTTTTTTTTGAAAGGTGGTTTATTTATGGCAAACATTCAGAAACAGTATGATCTTTTCATTGACGGCAAATTTGTGCCCGCCTCTGACGGCAAAACTTTTGAAGCCCACAATCCCGCCAACGGAGAAGTGCTTGCGTCTTTTGCGGAAGCGACCCGGGAAGATGTGGATCTGGCGGTGAAAGCCGCTCGGCGCGCCTTGAAATCCTGGCGCAAGACTTCTCCCATTGAAAGACAGAATTATCTCCTGAAGATTGCGGATATTATTGATCAGAATGCTGAGCATCTGGCTCTTGTCGAAACGCTGGACAACGGTAAGCCGATTCGTGAAACCAGCGCGGTGGATATTCCTATGGGGGCGGACCATTTCCGTTATTTCGCAGGATGCATCCGTGCGCAGGAAGGCACGGCGACGATGCTTGACGACAATACGATGTCTCTTGTGATTCATGAACCGATCGGTGTGGTCGGACAGATTATTCCCTGGAATTTCCCATTTCTTATGGCCTGCTGGAAGCTTGCTCCGGCGCTGGCGGCAGGCGATACGATCGTTATCAAGCCGTCTTCCCATACGTCTCTGTCTCTCATGGAACTGGTCAGACTGATTGCCGATGTGCTGCCGGCAGGCGTGCTGAACGTGATTACCGGTGCCGGATCCAAATCCGGGCAGTGGATTCTTGATCATCCCGATTTCGACAAGCTGGCATTCACAGGCTCTACTGAAATCGGCCGCAGCGTATATCAGGCAGCTGTAGACAAACTGATTCCTGTCACTTTGGAACTCGGTGGCAAATCGGCCAACATGATTTTTGACGACTGCGATCTGGAGCAGGCGGTGGAAGGTGTGGCGACAGGCATCCTCTTTAATCAGGGACAGGTCTGCTGTGCCGGTTCCCGCGTATTTGTGCAGGAAGGCATCTTTGATAAGTTTGTCGCTAAGCTGAAGGCAACTTTTGAAGGAGTCAAAGTGGGCGACCCGACAGATCCGTCTACCCAGCTGGGGGCGCAGATTTATAAGAGCCAGCAGGAAAAGGTGCTGAAATATATTAAGATCGGTCTGGAAGAGGGCGGCGAGCTGGTGACCGGCGGCGAACGCTACACGGAAAACGGATGCGACAAGGGCTTCTTCATGAAACCGACCATTCTCATTTCGAAGACAAATGCGGCACGCGTATGCCAGGAAGAAATCTTCGGGCCGGTCGTTGTGGTGCAGAAGTTCAAGACGGTTGATGAAGTTATCGAACTGGCGAACGACAGCGTCTACGGTTTGGGTGGCGGCGTTTTCACAGGCAGCCTGAATACGGCCATGAAGGTCAGCCGCGGTGTACAGACGGGTCGTGTCTGGGTCAATACGTACAATGCGATTCCCGCGGGCGCTCCCTTCGGCGGTTACAAGGAGTCCGGCATCGGCCGCGAAACTCACAAGGTCATGCTGGAACATTACAGCCAGACGAAAAATATCATGATCAATCTGAAAGAGGGAACCACGGGCCTCTATGATGTGAAATAAGGCAGGAAAATAAAAAAGACGCGGCGGCGTCTTTTTTATTTCTTCGGTGGAAGCCGGAAATGATGTTTTGGCTGTAGTTTTTATTTCTTCTGAAGAATCTTGATGATTTCCCCGATGTAGGCGCTGTGGTTATTGCCGGCGCGGCGCCCTGTGTTCCACTCGTCATACGCGCTCTTGTCGGTGTAATGATCCGGCGTCATCTCGGCGGTATATATCTTTTTGCATACGAAGATGAGATTCGCTTCTTCGATGCCTGACGCGTCTCCGATAGCAAGAGGGTGGAGTCCGGAGCCTTCATACTTGTTTTCATCCCGGCCGGAGTGGCTGCCCATGTAGCTCATCTGCGGCTTGTGTTTCTCCGGGAGGAATGACAGGGTGAAATAGTCCTGGCTGTCGAGAATCGTTTTGGTGAAACGGCTCTGTCGGATGTAGATGGTGGCGGTTTTCTTTCTCCACATGACGCCGAAGCCGCCCCAGGTAACGAGAAGTGTATTGCATTTCTCTATATTTCCTGCGGTCACAAGGACGTACCTGCTCCATGAGGTAAAAGGATTGATGTTTATTTCTTCCGGGGTGATTTCTGTAAAAGCCATCACAAGCCTCCTTTTATAAATGATTTGTAATTGACATAAACAGTATAACAAATCGGTGAGAATCAGGCGAGGAGGAGGAGAAGCGGGGAAAGCGGTGCGGCAGCCATTTGACATTCGGGAATGCATTGGATATAACTGTATATTGTAAGAGAATATTAAAATGATAAAAGGGAAGGAGGAGCTATGGAAAAAAATACAGGCTGGAAGCGTATCGTGTACCTGATGTGTGCCATCCAGGTGGGTGCGGGAATCGCGATGATCGGCGTCATGGCGTTTCTTTCTCTTTTTCTTGGTGAAATCGGTGTCACTGATGCGGGCGAGGCGGCTTTCTGGGCGGGGCTCATTTCAGGGGTCACGCCGTTTATGATTGCTCTTTCCGCGCCTTTCTGGTCTATCCAGGCAGACCGCCGCGGCCCGAAACTTGTCATGTCCATCGTCCTTGCGGCGGTGACACTGACAGCGTTTCTCTGCGCCGTGTCTACTTCGCCGTGGCAGGTGTTTATCTTCCGCCTGCTGCAGGGGCTGGTGGGCGGTTTCGTTCCCATCGGACTGTCGGTCATCGCTTCCGTATCTCCGGAAGAAGAAACGTCCCGCACGCTCGGTTACTTTCAGGCGGCCATGGTGTCAGGCATTATGTTCGGCCCTCTTGTGGGAGGTCTTGTGGCGGATACACTGGGGTACCGCATGCCCTTTGTTTTCTTTGGCGTCCTGTCCCTCCTCTGTCTGATCTGCCTCCGCCTGTTCATGCCTGAAATCCATCGCAAGGGGGCATCGGGAGAAAAATCTTCCACCTGGCAGGAATTGAAATATTTTGCTGCTGTTCCCCGCGTGCGTCTTATGGTGGGGATCCAGTTCCTCTGTAATTTCGGCATCACCGGTATCGGTCCCATACTCCCTCTTTACATCAAGGACATGCTTGGCGGCGGGTCGGAGATTATCGCCACGATCGTAGGCATCATTATATTTCTTGCCGGCGGCGCGAGCGCGCTCTGCTCTCTTTCCACAGGGGCAGTGACGGCCCGCGTTTCTCTGCCGCGGCTTTTGACAGCGGCGACCGTTTTTGTGGGACTGACTTTTATCATGCAGTATATGATGACAAACGTGTGGGGGCTTGGTTTCTTCCGTGCCGTTACAGGAATCGGCATGGGGTTCATCATGCCTGTGGCCAATACGCTCATCGCGCAGGCGGTGCCCAATGAAAAGAGATCCATCGTCTTCGGCGTCGTGTCAAGCGTCGTTCTCATGGGCAACGTGGCGGGCCCTGTATGCAGCGGAGCGCTTGCCATGGTATGCGGCTATGCGGCCGTTTTCTGGTCTACCGCTGTTGCCTTCCTTGCAGCAGGCATTGTCGTATATATCAATTTCAAAGATGAAATAAACGGAAATAAGGAGATTTGATTGCGTTTTTTCTTTAAAATAGTAAAAATACTGATTCTTTTTCTTCTGTTTGCCTTTGTCGGAGCAGGATTCTATGCGGGAAATACCGCTTATGAAACGATGCTCACCGCGCCGTGGGAAAAAATCCTCGGCGTGACGAAACAGACAGCAGATCTTTCGCGCATTCACCGCAGGGAGCAGAAGGACGGGTGGCAGCCCGTGGAAATCCGTTCCGCTGACAGGACAAAACTTCGCGGAACCTACATCGAAAACAGCCGCTCTTCTGACCGTACGGTTATTCTTCTTCACGGGCTTTACCAGAATCGCTCCATGTGCATCCCTTATGTGGATATGTATCGGGATATGGGGTATAATGTCCTCCTCATCGACCAGCGGGGCCACGGAGAAAGCGGCGGCAGCCATACCACCTGGGGTCTTCGTGAAACAGACGATCTTGATGCCTGGACAGAGTGGCTGAGAGGAAAGGACGGCGGTGTGAAAATCGGTATGCATGGGATTTCGCTCGGCGCGGCGATGGCTCTTATTTACAGCGGAACAGAAAGAGGGAAAAATATTTCTTTCTATGTGGCTGACAGTGCTTATGGGGGCATGATGGAACTGGGGAAGGACAAGATCTCCGCCTATACCGGCGATCCCCGGTTTTTGTGGGGGATGGATCTCGTGGAGCCTTTTTTCCAAAGCGTCCTGTGGCTGAAGAGCGGAAAGACACTGTCCGACATAGATCCGCTGGAGGCGGTCAGACGTATGACAGCGCCTGTCCTTTTTCTCCACGGCGGCGCGGACACACTCATTCCGCCGAAGACGGCAGAGGAACTACTGCAGGCATCAGGAAGCAGCAAAAAGGAACTTTTTATTTTTGACGGCGCGGGCCATACTATGGAAATGGCGGCAAACGGCGATGCTTACCGGAAGGCGGTCCGCGTATTTCTTGAAAGTCTTTCTCAAAACATGTGATACAATAAAAGACAGAGAAGTGATGAATCGAGAAAGGAGCGACCATGCTGATCCGTGAACGTACAGAGGAGCTGGAAAAGAAACTTCTGAGTCCTAAAGCGGCTTTTTCCGCGGACGCAAAAAGAAGCAGGGAGGAAACGGAAGATCCCATGCGCACGAAATTTCAGCGCGACAGGGACCGTATTCTCCACAGCAATTCTTTCCGCCGGCTGAAACATAAGACACAGGTATATATCGCGCCTGAAGGCGACCACTACCGGACACGCATGACGCATACCCTTGAAGTGGCGCAGATCGGCCGTACGATGGCCCGCGCCCTGCGGCTGAATGAAGACCTTGTGGAAGCCATCGCCATGGGCCACGACCTGGGACACACTCCTTTCGGACATGTGGGAGAGCAGGCGCTCCGCGACGTATGCGGACACTTCGAGCATAATGAGCAAAGCGTGCGCATCGTGGAATGTCTTGAAAATGACGGCAGAGGACTCAATCTGACCGAGGAAGTGAAAGACGGCATGCTCAACCATTCAGGGAATCTCAAGGCGCACACGCTGGAAGGCGGGCTCATCAAGTACGCCGACCGTATCGCCTACCTCTGCCATGACTATGATGACGCGGAAAATATGGGGCTCATTTCGGCAAAGGAACTGCCTGACCGTGTCCGCCGCGTGCTGGGGACGACCCACTCCTCCATGATTACTGCCATGGTACAGAATCTGGTGGAAAATTCCATGGATGAAGATACCATACACATGGACAAAGAAGGGGACGAAGTCCTTCTTGAATTCCGGTCCTTCATGTTTGACCGGGTCTACATGTCACAGCCGCTCATCCCCGATCGGAAACGGGGACATGGCGTAGTTGTCATGCTTTATGAATGGTACATGAGCCATCCTGATGAGCTGCCGGAGAAGCAGAAAAAACTGGCGCAGGGAAATATTTTCTTGGCTGCCAGAGATTACATCAGCGGGCTTACCGATAATTTTGCCATCAACCTGTTCAAAGAGAAATATATGCCCAAGTATTGGAACCTGTAAATCAAAAAGCCGTGAGGAAAGAAAACGAAAAATCCTCATGGCTTTTCCTGTAATTGATACCGTGGCAGTATACTTCATTTCGTGTTTTCAGAAATAAAAAAGCCTGTACGGGAAAATCCTGCACGGGCTTTTCGCATGGGAAGGGCCGGTCATGGCCTGAACTTGTATCCCACGCCCCAGATGGTCAGAATATGCTGGGGATCGGCGGGGTCTTTTTCGATGGCGTCCCGGATGCGGTTGATGTGGACGGGGACGGTGGATGTATTGCCGAAGGATTCCATGCCCCAGATGCGGTTGTAGATGGTTTCCCTGCTGAAAACGATATCCGCGTTAATCATAAGGAATTCAAGCAGCTGGAATTCTTTATTGGGAAGCAGTTTGTTTTCTCCCCGGACGGTGACGATGCGGGTGGATGGGTTTAAAGTGATGTCGCCGATCGTGATGATGCCGGTATTTTTCTTTGCCGTCCTTTTCAGACGTTCGTAACGGGCAAGCTGTGATTTTACGCGGGCGGCCAGTACCGCGGGAGAAAATGGTTTTTCGATGTAATCATCGGCGCCGAATCCGAGACTTCTGATTTTGTCAATGTCATCTCTTCTGGCACTGACGATGAGGATGGGAATATCCAGCTGTTCCCGCAGCCTGCGGCAGATAGTCTTTGTTTCCGTAGATGTAAATGGGATCTTTTCCTTTGGTGAAGAGAATAAGATTCTGCTTTGGGGACAGGAGGGAAATCAGCCGCCGGCCGGCGGAATTTTCCGGATGTTCCAGATTGCCGTGAAAAAAGTTATGGCAGGAAATTTCGGCGGCACGCGTACACTTGGATATATTTTCCAGATACAGATAATTATTGCCGCGGCTCAAGGTTGGGGCGCCGGCCGGCATAACAGCGGCAACGATGACAGTCATGAAAATAGGCACGATAAACATGATGAGGTGCGAAATCAGCAGCCGGCTTTCTACAGTCATAGTTTCCCCTTGTATAGTTTCTCTTTTACCCTACCTCAAATGATAGACGCCTTCAAGAGAAAAGAGAGTTTAAATTTTGTCTAAAAACGGATAAAGGTGCGTTCATGGTTTTCAGGTATCGTATCCATAGAGAATAAGAAGGAATGAAATCTATAGATTACTTGCTGTGTGATATAATCTATTATGATCAAATATATCCATAGAGAACAAGAGGGGAAATGAAATCTATGAAGGAAAAAATGAAAAGCCATCCGTATTTGTTTCTGGCGGCGATCTTTGTTCTGCTGTTTCTTGCGGGAAACGAGCTGGCTGCCGTGACGGACACGGCGGAATCCAATTATGCGCTTACCGCCAGGGAAATGGTGCTGTCCGGGGACTGGATGTCGCCGCGGATTTATGGACATTACTGGTATGACAAGCCGATCTTTTTTTATTGGGAACTGGCATTGTCTTTTGCCGCTTTCGGTTTTAATGAATTTGCGGCGCGCCTTCCGTCGGCTGTTTTCGGTGTGGCGTCCGTGCTGTATACTTTCTGGTTCTCCTCCAAGGTTTATGACAGGAAAACAGGCTGGACGGCGGCTTTGATCCTCGGAACATCTTTGGAGTTCTGGCTCCTGTCCAAGGCAGTGGTCACCGATGCGGCGCTTTTCTTTTTTATGAGTGTTTCCATTGCTTCCTTCTATCTGGGCTATCGGGAAGACAGGAAGTACTATTTCCTCTGCTATGCGGCGGCGGCGCTGGCGGTTCTGACAAAGGGTCCGATCGGGCTGGCGCTGCCGGGGCTTTCAGCAATCCTATTCCTTTTATGGAGGCGGGATCTGAGGGAAATGCTCCACGTCCGTCTGATTTCCGGCATGGTGTTATTTCTTCTTCTCTGCGCGCCGTGGTACATATACATGACCGTCTATCACGGCACCGATTTCCTTTTGAATTTCTTCGGTGTCCATAACTATCTTCGTGCCACGGTGGCGGAGCATCAGAGTACCGCCCACTGGTGGTTCTACATTGCCATGTACTTCGCCGGTTTTTTCCCTTGGAGCTTCTTCATGCTTCCCGCCCTTTTCCGAAAACGGAAAGAACACGGACTTTCTTTTGCCCAGGCGGATACGGCAACGCAGTTCCTTCTGGTTTGGGGAGTGACGGTTCTCCTTGTTTTCCAGCTGATTGCCACCAAGTATACGACCTATACATTTCCCTCTCTTTTCGCCTTTGCCATCCTTACGGCAAAGCTTCTTGCCGGATATGACATGGCAGTGGGGCGCAAAGCGCTGATGACAGGCGCTGTATATACACTTCTGGTGCTGACCGTTGTACCCGTTCTGACATACATGCGGTCGGGAAAAGGGCCGGGAACCGCGCTGGCATCTATGGATACGGGAAATAAAATCATCGTTTATGAAAATAAGTACCGGACATCAACTGTTTTTTACAGCGGAAAAATAATTTACCGTCTGGCATCAGCAGATGAGATAGACAGGTTAAAACCGGGAACGCTTTCATGGAACGCCAAAAATGTGATGCCGTTCTATTCTGAGGAAAAACTTAAAGACAATAAAGACGGATATTTTATTGTTGTATCGCCCTGTACGGAAATGGGAGACACCGAGATTATTGAAGTGAAAGGAAGTGCAAGTGATGAGAATTCTGATTACAGGAGGGGCCGGATTTATCGGTTCCCATTTGACTGGGCTGCTATCCTCCGAGACAGTTACCATATTGGATGACTTGTCCGCCGGCAGGCTGGAAAATATACCGGATGATGCAAATTTCGTCTGCTGTGATGTCAAAAGCCCGCTGGCCCGGGACGTGGTGAAAAATGGACACTTCGATGCCATTGTCCACCTGGCGGCGCAGACCATGGTACCTGCCTCTATGGAGGATCCGAAGAAAGATATGGAAGATAATATAGAAGGCACAGTGAATATCCTGGAAGCGGCGAGGAAGTACGGTGTGAAGCGGATCATTTTTTCTTCTTCGGCCGCCGTTTACGGAGATATTGCTCCGGAGTGCCTTCCTGTGAGGGAAACGGAGCCGCTCCGCCCGGTATCTTTTTACGGACTGTCTAAAATGACCTGTGAGAATTATATCCGCCTCTATCAGAAAGCTTACGGCCTTTCCTATGTCATCTTCCGCTTTGCCAATGTGTACGGCGAACGGCAGGGAAACGGCGGGGAAGGCGGCGTAGTGAGTATTTTTGCCAGACAGCTGGCGGAAGGGAAATCGCCGACCGTTTATGGAAACGGACAGCAGACGCGGGATTTCATTTACGCTGGAGATATTGCCAACGGCATACGGAAAGCGCTGTTTTCGGAAGCGGCGAATATCACCTGCAATCTGTCCACCGGACGCGAAGTGACAGTCAAGGATGCAGCGGACCGGCTGCTCCGGCTGTCCGGCTTGTCAAAGCCGATCTGCCATGCCGCGGCAAGAGAAGGAGATATCTTCCGATCGGCATTGTGCAGCCAGATGGCGGGAAAATATCTTGGCTGGGCACCGGAAACGGATTGGCAGAAAGGATTGGAACGAACCTATTTTTATTTTGAAAAAGAATATCGAAGAGAACGGAACGCTATGCCGCCTGCAAACGGAATCCCTGCTGCCGGCCTGGAAACAGATAAGGCGGTGACAGACAATAATAATATTACGGATAATCGGAGGAAAAAGAATACTGATATATAAAGAAAGAAGTTGTATTTCTTTTCCCAAGATAGGGAGGAAGGTGTTTTGCTTTATGTAAAACCCTGTATTGCCATGAGAAGTGGGAAATCTTTTCAGATTGGCATCGTAAGAGATTTAAACAGGACAAAAAGGAAGTGCGTAAGTCGGATGCCGATAACTTACGCACTTCCTTTTTATACTTCTTGTTTACGATTAAAGGGTGGGCATGATGTTCCGTAATCCTTGTATTTCTTTACAGCATCGTGCTGAGCTTTCCCACTCTTTGGGAATGGCGCGCTTCAGAATAGAACTTGAGGAACTTCCGCGCGATGACGGAGAGGGGACGGCCTTTGACCTTGACCACCGTTTTGTACAGTTCTGTGTCGGCTTCTTCGATACGGCGGCAGGTGAAATGACAGCCGATGTCCTCCCCCGGCTCAATGGGAACGAGGCTTACGCCGTAATCATCTTCCGCCCATTGGAGTGCCGCAGTCCTTGTCGTGCAGATGCTGAGAATATTCGGCTTTAAATTATGTGCCTTAAAAATTTTGTTCATGATCAGATTGCAGCCTGCGGATGCACAGAGCGGCAGAGAGGCCAGATCTTTAATGGAAACCGTTTCCTTGTCGCCGATGTCGGTGAGGAATTTGGAATTTTTCGAGAAAATAGCGCATATATCTTCCTCTCTTTGGAATAAGATTTCAAAATCATTTTGATGGATCAGGGGCACACTTAAAATGCCCAGTTCCGTGATGCCGGAAAGAAGCTGCTGTGACTGCTCATTTACGCTGCCTTCGTAAATTTCATAAACCACATTCGGAAATAAGTCATGGAATGGTTCCAGACAGGTCTTAATGAAAATGGATGAACGGGAATTGGCAGCGCTGATACGCAGCGTGCCCCGGTTTCCATCGCTGATGTCATCAATTTCAATCCGTGCCATATCTTCCAGTGAACAAATATACTTCGCCTTGTGGTAAAGGATTTTTCCTGCATCCGTTAAGATCAGATGCTTGCTTCCTCTTGTGGTGATAATCAATTTTGTACCGAAATATCCTTCCAGCGATTTCAGCTGTTTGGAAAGCGCCGGCTGGGCAATATGGACAAATTCAGAAGCTGACGTCATGCTGCCCGCTTCCACGATAGCCAGAAAATTTCTGTAATTATCTATTTCCATGAGTAGACTCCTTTTCAATGCAATGGAAAAGTTTCCTCTTTTTCGTTTCGATGCCGGTCGAATTTGCATTTGTCAGAGTTTGCTGTATCTCTATATAGATTAGTATATTATTAATTGCAAGTCAATAAAAAGTATGCAAAAATGGAAAAATTTCTAATAAGAAATATTTCAAATTCCAATCGGGTATTTTTATTTTCTTTCTGCCTGGTGTACTGTATAGACATAAGAAAGGCTGCCGGCCAAATAGATTTGCATAATGTACTGAGTTTGCTGTTTCCGAAACAGAGAGGAGAATTATCATGACAGTTCAGAAAAAACAGGCTTTTGGCAGAATTTTGCGCCATCGTCTTGACGCTGCGAAATTATTCCCGAATTTAGGTGAGAAGGGAAAAGATTTCACTGATTATATCCAGGGGGCGCCCGTGACCAAATCGGAGCTCGCCCGTCATGCAGAAAAAATCAGATTATCTCTTGTGACAAAATAATATCGGATCGGCTCTCACCTTCCCAGATTCGATTTTATTATCTGTCCCTTTAGCGAAATGGCTTGCCTGTGCAGGTCATTTTTTGTTTGCTTGTTTAGGAAATAGGCGGGCACCGGCACAAATCATTCTAACGGTCTTGCCCGCATTACTGAGTCGGCGAAAGAAGTCGTCATAATGACAGGAAACGCTGATCGTCATTCAGGGTGTCGGCGAAGAATCTATTACTCTGGTGACGTCTTACCGGCTTTCCTCCTCGCAGAAACAGATCCTTCGCTGCCGCTCTTAGCTTCTAGCTCCTAGTTGCTAACCGCTAACTGCTAACTGCTAACAGCTAACAGCTAACAGCTAATGATTAATGGTAAAGAGAAAATAATTTTTATTCTGATGTGGAAGTAAAAAATATTAAAGAATAATTAGTAGAGCGGGAAGGCGGTTTATTCCCCTCAGGAAAGGGAAGCGGGCTTTTCAGGGTCTATATTTTATTGCCTATATTTCATATTAAAAAGAAAAAATAGGAATAACTTATTTATAAGGCATATCTAAATATTCTTATAAGATATTTTTAATATTTTAGAATAAATGTTAATCTTTTATCAGCCAAAGGAACGACGGCAGGAAACCGCTCCGCAGTGATCCGGAATTAATCGGCCTGCTCTGAAAAAAGAAGCGGTTAAAGTGCATGGCAGCCCCTGCCGGCATGTTTCTTATGACGAACTGATGGAACCTTGCGAAAATGGCGGTTCCGTATTTCCTAAAGTCCCGGACAGAAAGGAGGTTGCTGCATGGAAATGGAAGAAGAGGAAAAACGTAAGATTCGTGAATTCCTGAAGAAGGTGGATAAAAAATATTATCGTCCCGATATCAAAGAAAGGAAATCCTTGTCCGAAGAAATGGTAGATGCGGCAGAAGAGACGGGCGGAACTATTCCTCCTTTGGAGGAGGAGTAACCCTGCAGGTAGGAAATAGTTCAGAAAACGTCTTGGTGATTACTGCACTTTTATGACTTATTTCATGCTTACAATTTACCATTGCTTTTACAGGATTGGGGGAGTATTCAATTTATGGAAATGATTATGATGATGGATCCGGCAGTGAAGTGTCTTTGCCTTCTTGCTGTCGTGGCGATCCTCTTTGTTACGGAAAAACTTCCGCTGGCGGTGACGTCAGTTTTCGCAGCCATTTTTTGCTGGCTTCTGGGCCTTGTGCCGATTGAACAGGTATTTCTGGGACTTGCCGATTCGACGGTCGTCCTCTTCGGCGGTATGTTTATCGTAGGCGCCGCCATGTTTTACACCGGTCTTGCCCAGGATATCGGCGGACAGATCGTCAAGCTTTTTGGTACGGGGGAAATTAAACTGATGGTCGGCATTATGGTTATTGCTGCTGTCATGTCTGCCTTCCTGTCCAATACAGGCACCACGGCGTGTCTTATTCCGGTGGTTATCGGTATCTGTAAAGAAGCACACATTCCGGTTTCCCGTGAAATGATGCCCCTTGCCTTTGCGGCAGGTCTCGGCGGTACCTGCACCCTCATCGGTACCCCTCCAAACATCATTGCGAACGTCGCCCTGAAAGCGGCGGGCATGGGGGACCTCCAGTTCGGCTTCTTTGAATATGCCTGGATCGGTGTGCCGATTACCGTGGCAGGCATTCTCTACATGGTATTCATCGGCCGCCACTTGCTGCCTAAGACAGACGCCGATGATTTTAATGTGGATGAAGTGGAACAGGAAATCGAGGCCAATGAAACATCTAAAACAAAGAAAATCATCTGCGGTATGATCATGCTCGGTGTAATTATCACCATGGCGACAGGCTTCGTACCGCTGGAAATTGCGGCGGTTATCGGTGCGCTTCTCTGTGTCATCACCGGCTGCCTTTCCGAACGCCAGGCGTATGATTCTATTGACTGGGTCACCATTTTCCTCTTCGCCGGCATGATTCCGCTGGCGAGCGCTATGAATACCTCCGGCGCGGGGAAACTCATCGCGGAATATACAGTGGCGGCTCTCGGTGGAGATCCGTCTCCCTATGTCATCACCGCGGTGCTCTTCATCCTGGCCGTTGTCCTGACGCAGTTCATGAGCAATACCGCTTCCAAAGCACTCCTCTGCCCTGTGGGCATCGCTTTGGCAGCCCAGGTCGGCGCGTCCCCGCGGGCTGTTCTCATGGCGATTCTTATCGCATCCTCCTGTGCTTTCGCAAGTCCTGTAGGTACTCCGCCGAATACTCTCGTTCTCGGCCCGGGCAAGTACTCTTTCATGGACTTCGTCAAGTGCGGCACCGGTCTTGTTGTCATCTGCCTTGTGGTATCCATTGCGGTAATCCCCGTGGTATGGCCTTTCTTCCCGAATTAAGGGGAGTATGGCAGTATGACTGAAAACAGGAAATAGTAAGCCTGTTTTGCTGTCGAAATCAGAAAGTCTGTCGGATATATCAAACCGATGGACTTTCTTTTTTATGGATAGGGTATCAAGCCGTCAGTTGTTAGCCATTAGCCATTAGCTATTAGCGGTTAGCAGTTAGCAGCTAGGAGCTAGTAGCTAGAAGCTAGTAGATAGCCATTAGCCGTTAGCTGTTAGCTGTTAGCGGCAAGACGTCATCAGCGTAATAGATTTTTCACTCTGTGTCACTATCTCGCTTCCTGTCTTTCTCACACAGCATTCTTGCTCCTGCTCTGAGTAGCTGGGTGCGGAAAGGGTGTCCGGGGGATAAGGGATAATTATTCTGCCGGATAAAAACCGCCTCTGAAGGTCAGATTCAGGTCTGACGGCCAGGGCGGCATTTTAATATTTATAGGATGTATTTTTCAGCAAAAACGGCGGTAGAGTTTTTCTGCAGCTTCCACGTCTGTCATATGGAAGCGGTGGAGTTTTTTGGTAAGCATGCCGATAAAGGGGTGGGAGCGGAGGAAGCGGACCGCTTTTTCTTTTATCCCATTTTTATCTGTATCGGTATAGCCTTTTTCAATGGCATCCAGCCAGTCTCTTTCTTCTGCGTAGTTTATTCTGCAGATTCCGTGGAGAAGAAGAAGGAAATCCTGTATTTTCTGCGTTTCTTTCCTGCTGCAGTAGCGCCGGCTTTCCCAGTCGAGAAACGTAATTTTTCCACCGGTGCTGCACAGGATATCCCGCGGCGCAGGACGGCCGTGGATGACATCCGCATTGTGGAGTGCGGCGAGAGACGCGCCTATGCGGTAGAGAAGATTCTTTTTTTCTTCAAAGGTGAAATCAGGATCTTTCATCCAATCTTCTATCGTGGGGCCGCCGTCACGGGTGACCATGTATTCGGATGTGAGAACTTCGATTTGCGGAACGAGCCCGGGGCATGCCTTCGCGGCGATAGCAATCCGGGCGACTTCGAAAAGAAATTCCGTTTCCGGAGGCTGTTTTACCAGCCGGTTTCTTTTATTGCTGTACTTTCTTTTGATCCAGAAAATGGTATCATCGATTTTAAATCGTATATTCTTTTGATCCGGATGGCAGGCGATTTCTTTTTCCGCCGCTTGTTTTATGATTTCTGCATTCATGATTTCCCTGTGTGACGGTTAAATACTTTTAATAGATGTATCCATCTTAGCACGTTGACCCGATTTTTCAAGTTTCATGGAAGAGCCGGCGGCTTGAATAATCGGTTTATATTTTCTATACTGGACGTAGAATGATGAGAGGACACAGGGGATTGGAGCGGTGCGCGGGAGGACATATGGAAGAGGATGAGTGGGAAAGAACGGCCTGCGATGAAATAAAAAGGGAGGAGCGCTTTTGGGGAGGAGAATTTACTTTTCCTCTCGGTTTATGTTATTTCTTTCTTGCCGCTTTGGCGGTTTTCTTCCGGAGCCCTTTAGTTTCTTTGACGCTTCTTTTGCTTCCGCCTGCCTGGGAGGATTGGAAGACGGGGTATGTTTCCGACCATTGGAGCGTTTTCCTTGCAGCGGCAGGGTTGGGGCACAATGTTTTTTACAGCCGTCTGACGGATGGTTTTATATCCTGCGCTTTTGTTCTTGGCTTGTACGGGCTTCTCTTTCTGCTGGCAAAGCATGCCATGGGGGCGGGAGACATATTTCTTTCAGGTGCGGCTGCATTATGGCTTGCACCGGTTTCCGTACCGCTTTTCCTGTTTCTTTCCGCTTCCTCCGCGGCTATGGCAGGCATGGTGCTTCTTTTCCTTGGAAGAATGTCCCGCAGGGAGGGGATTCCTTTCTGCCCGTTTATCGCGTTGGGAGGTGTGGCGGCGTATGGCGCGGAAGTATTTCAGCTTCCGTTCTTTCCATCGTGGCACTGTTTTATTTGAAGTCCTTCTGGCAGCGGTAATTTTATCGCTTGCGGCGCTGGCGGTGATTCCTCTGTACACGGGATGGCGGAGCGAGAAAAGGCTGGAACTGGCAGCGGAGGAAGTGGCTTCGGCGATACGGCAGGTGGAAATCCTTGCGAAAAATGAGTCGGCCGATTACCCTTCTATGTCGGAAGGGCTCACGTTCTTTTGTGAAACGATGACTGACGGCACGGGACGGTATTACACGAGGAAAGGGACGGAGCGCGTGAATCCGAAAGGATATCTGCCCAAAGGGATCCGCGTGGACGGAGGGAAGGCCTCGCTCCGTTTCCGGAAAGACGGTTTCGCAGGAACGGGAGAAGAATATAATATATTTCTGACCACCGACAATGGGAAATACGGGCGGATGATTACGGTAGCCATGTACACGGGGCGTGTCCGTGTAAGGAAAATAAAATAGTGGGAAAGATCGGTTTTATGGTAGAATGAAAATGTATCAGGGAGATCTGATATATCATTAAAGGAAAGGATTCTTTCCACGGATCATGAGCTGATCCATTTAGTATTTGTCACGAATTTTCGTGCACCTTTTATTTATGCAAGAAAAGAGGAATTTTATATGGCTTATTTTATTACCCCGAATGTTACGGCGGATAATTCCGCTTTCCCTCTTCGGCAGGCAGAAGGGAAAGTTCTCGGCCGCGTCCGTTCCCTTGTCAAGGGATCCACGCCGCGGGCGGGAGTGAAGGATTACCGCTTTTTTGTTGATCCTTTGTCATCGCTGCCGCCTGAAATGGGAGAAGGCCCGCGGTTCGGCTTTACCGGATTTATGAGCCGCAGCGGCTACGGTTTCAATGCTTTTGCCGGTGAAGAGGAGGCGCTTGCCAGATTGCAGGAAGATCTGGGCGGTTCTTTCGTGACATTCACGCCTGCTCTTAGAAATAATAAGTTTTTCGTCCTTGATGATTTGAAAAAGGAAGGACGCACCCCTTTCATGGAACAAGATGAAGATTACCGTCCCGTTCCCGCTTTTGGACGGCAGGGAGAGCCTGCGATGGAAGGAGATATCAATAAATTCTGCCGCCATCTTTTGGAGGGGAAACCTATACCCGGCCTGTCAAAAAAATATTGGAACAATGATTTTACGCCCTACTTCATTGCTGCAGCTGCGGAGCGGCACGATGGAAAGTTGGGCGACTTTGTTCTTTTTGCACCTTTGGACGGTGATGCTTTTGAAGAGACGGTCATTGACGAAGGCGGCGCGTATTTTCACGGTGGCCGTCTCGGGTACAAAGTGATTGACATCTCTGACGAAATCATGGCGGGCCACGTTCTCCGCTGTGCCAATTCACCCCTTTGGTTCGTACCTTTTGAATATATTGAACGCTTGAAGGAGGGGATGGAAGAAGTGCCGGCTGACGGGGATATCTTATCCGCCCGCGGCATTGAAGAAAGGCCGGCGGTATCCTTTGCGTCCGCCGCGGAAACGCCTGCAGGTTTGGGAAATATCCTGCCTTCCCTTTTGGAGAAAGACACTTCTGAAAGCGTGACTGCCGGAGAGGAAGGACAGGCAATCGATGAGAAAGTGGAAGAAATAGAAATGTCTGAAGAAACGGAGGAAAAACCGGACAGGGAAGATGAATTCCTGAACCGTTTTTCCGCGCTTGCTTCTTCAAAAGGACTTCTGTATGCGGAAAAAGATTTGATCAATTTCCATATTTCTGTGAAATCTTCGCGCCTGACGATCCTGTCGGGGATGAGCGGCACAGGGAAATCACGCCTTGTCCGTCTTTACGGCGAAGCCCTGGGACTGCCTGATGACCGCATCGCCGTTGTGCCTGTCCGCCCGTCATGGATGGATGACGGAGATATTCTCGGCTATGCGGATATGAAAAATATGATTTACCGCCCTGCCGACACGGGCCTTGCGGAGCTTCTTCTTGATGCGGAAAGGCATCCGGAGGAAATGTATATCGTTTGCTTTGATGAAATGAACCTGGCCAGAGCGGAACATTACTTTGCCCAATTTATTTCCGTACTGGAAAAAGAGGAGGATCCGGTTATCCGCCTGTATAATCCGTCGCTCCAGGGGCGTCTTTATAATGGAGACGCCTATCCCGCGGAAATTTCCATCGGAAGAAATGTCATTTTCACCGGTACGGTGAACGTGGATGAATCGACGTACCGTCTTTCCGATAAAATCCTCGACCGCGCGAACATGATTACTCTCCATCAGGAACGATTCAGCGACTGGCTCACTGCCGAAAAGGCGGAGCCGCCGGATCTGAAGGAAATATCCTTTGCCCAGTTTGAAAGTTACCGGAAAACGGGGGATATGGAACTCACGGCGCGGGAATTGGAATTCCTTGATACGCTGAATGATGCCCTTCGGGAAGGCGGTGTCCAGGGGTGTATCGGTTTCCGCGTGGCGCGCCAGATGGACAGGTACTTAAAGAATATTCCAGAAAATGACGGTTTCGATCGGGAAGCGGGACTGGACTGCCAGCTGGTACAAAGGATACTTACCAAAATACGCGGCTCTGCCCAGCAGCTGTCTGCTTTGCTCTCGCTCTCTGACAAAGGCGAAGTGGAAGGGCGTTTAGTCAAGGTGCTTGACAGTTTTTCCGATCTTTCCGATTTTGAGGAATCACGATGTGCCTTGCGTGCTAAAGCACAGGAACTGAATTTGTATGATTACACGGTCTGAACGGTCAGGAGAAAAACGGAACCGGATATTTTCGCCGGGGAGAAGGAACCGCCGTGAAAAGAAACTGCCCTTCAGGCTTTCTTTCATTACAAAAGGCGACAGCGGCCGTGTTTACCCGTTTACCCGGTTTGTAAACGGAGAAGAAGCAGTTTTGGAAGAATCCGCCGGTGTGAGTCTCGTGGAAAATCAGGATATCTGGCTCCGCTTCGACGGGCCTCCCGATTTCCGTTTTACCATGGACGGGCTCGATGTGGTGACGCTGCCCCATGCGGAAAAGATTGACGGACAGAGTTATCTCCGCCCCGGATGGAAAGGAGAACCGTTCCTTCTTTTTGAGGGGAGAGACTTCCCGCTTGTTCCCGGTTACTATGTGATTACCGTGACAGGCGCGGGAAAAATATGGCGGGGGCTTTTGGAAATCACCCCCAAGTTCATGGGACGGCAGAGCTGGCAGGCTATGCGTGAGGAACTGGTAGAGGAAATAAAAGATCTTTCCTTCGATTTTATGAAACGGAGTATCCATATTTCCCGTTCCATGGAAGGCGAACTGGGGCTGAAATCTGCCATGCTGCTCCGTTTCTATGCCATCAGCGAAGAGTCGGACCGTGTCGTGCAGGTGCTGGGGGAACTGGCGCGTACGGCAAATTCCCGCATTGTCCGCAAACAGGGTGTCGTAAGGAGCAATCGGGATGCCGCAGGCGCCCATATCCGCTGCGCATCGGGAAAGTCGCGGGAAGGGACGCCCGTCCTGCCTGTCATTTGCTCGGAAGTGACCTGGAACGTGGCGGAGAATCGTTTTGCCAAAGCTATTTTACAAAAGCTGGATGAAAATCTCCGTTCTTTTGTACAGGAAATTGACGATCATGCACGGCGGCTGGGAAAAGTACAGGATGCCAATGCGGGATACTATAAAAATCGAGATTTTAAAAACGGGGCCAATGCGCTTTCTCATTTTGAGAAATACCGGGCCCGGGCGGTGCATATACGAAATGCTATCCGGATGGTGGCAGAGGCGACTTGGTTTCATGAAGCAGAAAGCGGAATGCCCGAAACACTGCCCATGACTGTTTTTCTTGACCCCCGTTATTCCCTTTTGTACAGGCTGTACAGAAATTTGAGAAATCCTGCCGACAGTCTTTCCGTATCATCTTTCTATCAATTCCAGTGGAAGCGGACGGATAAACTGTACGAACTTTGGTGTTTCCTCCAATTCATCAAGGCGCTGGAAGAAAAGGGGTGGGAGCTGGCAACGGGCCCTGCCGTGGTACAGGAAGACGGGAAGTACCGTCTGTCCAGCCTGGAAGAAGGAACGGAAATTACTCTGTCAAGGAATGATGAAAAGATCCATCTCATTTATGACGGCACTGTGCCCCAGCATGCATCGGACACCGACAGGGAAACGGATCCCCTCTATACGAATAATGTCCACCGCCGTCCTGACCTCCGCATGGACTACTATCGGAACGGAGCGTATAATGGCTCTCTCGTGGCAGATTTTAAATACCGTGACATTTTTTTTCTGTGGCGCGACGCGGCAAGAAGTGCGGGCATCCGTACCCAGTTCAACGCGTACCGCGATATGAATACGAAATTTTACCGCGGCATGGAAGAAAGCGATTCTCTCAGGAACAGCCGCCCTGTAAAAGAAGTGTGGGCGGTTTTTCCGAAAGAAATACCTCCCCGCGGAGATGAGGATTTCAGTCTTCGTTTCATTTCTCTTGCTCCCGGTCTGAAAGCGAACGGGAATCTGGCGGAGATGGTGGAGCGGTACATTGTTTCTCTGAATGAAAATTAGGACAAAAAAAGCGTTTGGAACCAAACAGTCCAAGCGCTTTTCAATTTACCGGATATGGTCTTTGGGAATCTGTGCCTCGCAGAGGTGGTGGATTTCTTCCGTATGCCTGCTTTCTGTAAGGAAGTAAAGGAAATCACCGGAGAGAAGTTTTGTATCAGGGTCGGGAATCATATCTGCCCCCTGCCTTTTGATATTGACGAGTACCGTGTGAGACAGACGGGGGATTTCCTCCACTGTCCGGTTTTCGAGGATGGAACCGCTGCCCACGGGAACTTCCAGAATATTTCTTTCTTCGTCGGAAACGGGCGTAGAACCATTGGACAGGGATTTTTTCAAGAGAGAATCATAAATCGGCTGGCCTTTCAGCAGTTCCGCTGTGACATAAGCTACGGCGGAAGCGAGGGCAAGCGCCGTGAGGTGATGGAAGTCACCTGTCATTTCCAGAATGAGGAGCGTCCCCGTAATGGGAGCGCGGATACTGGCGGCAAAGAAAGCGACCATGGCAATGATAATAATGTTTGGCAGGTAGAGGGCGGATAAAATGCCTGCAGAGATGAGGAGTTCCCCCTCCAGGGAGCCGATGAGGGCGCCGATGACGAGAAGAGGCAGGAAAAAACCGCCGGGAACGCCGCAGCCGTAACTGATGAGGGTGAAAAGAAATTTTGCCAGAAGAAGCGCCGCAAGGAATCCGAAGCCGTACCGTGCTTTTGCCAGCGAATCGACCAGGAAATTTCCTCCGCCTAAAACATCGGGCAGTGTGAAAGCAAGAATCGTCGCTGCAAAGAGGGCAAACATGATTTTCATATATTGGCTTCTGAAGATGGGAAGACCGTAAAAAGCGTCCATATGGATCAGGCCGTAATTGAAAACGATACCTGCAAAACCGCAGGAAACGGCGATAAGCGCCACACACCACAAGTATTCCGACGGCAGATGGACAAGGAGAGGAAAGGAAAAACTTGTCGCCGATCCGAAAAAGAACTGGGACACAATGGTGGCGGAAATAGCGGAAGCCATTGTAGGGAGAAGGACAGCGCCCGAAAAATTGCGGTGGAGCTCCTCCAAAGCGAACATTGTTCCCGCCAGGGGAGCATTAAACGCCGCCGCAAGACCCGCGCTGGCGCCGCTGGTGATGAGATACCGTTCCTCCATGCGTGTCCGTCCCATGAGGCGGCTCAAGCCCTGGGCGGCAACGGCGCCGATTTGAATAGACGGCCCTTCACGGCCCAGAGACAAGCCCGCGCCGATGCCTAAAGCACCTGCGGTGATTTTTACCCAGAGAATGCGGAACCATTTCATTTTGAAGAAACCGAGAATGACACCCTTCACCTGCGGAATCCCCGACCCGGAAGCCATGGGGGCGTATCGGCACATGCCGTAAAGTACGCCGCCGATGAAGAAAAGTGCTGCCAGCCACCAAAGGAGGGGGAGGAAATCGGAAATCCCGAAAGACGGGATAATGATTTCCTGAAACAGACGGCGGCGATAGGTATCAGCCAGTCCCAGGAGGAAACGGAAAAGGGCAATCAAAAGACCGCCGGCGATTCCGACGAGGATTCCTTCCAGAAAAAGGCGGAGACGGAATCGGTGCCAGTGATCAAGAGCGAGATATGTTTTGAAAAGCTGTTTGTTAAACTGCAGGCGGGATTCTTCCCTTTCCGCCTTTTCCGATTGAGAGTCCATAATCTTTCCGATAGAAATAAGCCGCGAAGATGCTGCAGCCTGAAAATTAAAGTTTAACCTGGTAAGTGAGTACCGCGTCGATAGCGGAAATGGCATTTTCCCAGGTGAGGTAAGAATCCTTCATCTCCCGGGCGTAAAATTCATCTTTTACGTACTTCGCATTGATTTCCACATTCAATCTGGCCGCACGGATACAGGAAACGGCTTCTTCTGCGGCGATAACCGCGTCGGTGATGACATTCTTATTGCAGTGAAGCAGAAGCTGGGTAAATGCGGGGAGCAGTTCGCTCATAGCGTCTGCCATCCGGTAAGGTGCTTCTGCCGATTTTTTAAAAGCCGCTTCCAGATTTTCTTTCCGCTTCGTGTCGGCAGGATCCCTTGGTGATTGGAGAAGCGCCATCAATTCACGGAAGTTTTTTGCATCTTCATCCATCAAATCCAGGAAAATAGAACGGGCTGATTCGAAAATGGCGGCATACTGCTCCGCTTTTTCACGGAAATCATCAGTATTCTTTCCAGAGGAAGAAAGGCGGGAAACCATTTCTCCCAGGGCGCAGGCCTGCGCTCCGATGAGTCCCGCTGCAGCGCCGCCGCCGGGAGCGGGAGCCGTAGAACCGAGAGCGGATAGGTAAGCATCAATCGTCATTTCATGAAATTTAAGAGACATAGGACCTCCTACAGGTTTTATTACTCTTCTTATTATATAGCTCCGGGCAAGATAGAGAAAAAGTAGAAGGGATCCACCGCGTACAAGAGCTTTTCTCCGGAAACTTGAAATATTGACGCCTGTGGGCAAGCATGGTATAATACATTCCGTTATACAGCAGGTGCTGTATGACAAGATGCGGCGGGTGTGGTGAAGTGGTTAACACGGCGGATTGTGGCTCCGTTATGCGTGGGTTCGACCCCCACCACTCGCCCCATTTTTTTTACACAAATCTATACGGTCTGCAGGATAGGATCCATTTTCCATAATGGGGGTATAGCCAAGCGGTAAGGCAACGGACTTTGACTCCGTTATCGGTGGTTCGACTCCACCTACCCCTGCCAATATATTGCGCGGACAGCCGCGTTTTTTTATTGGTATTTTTAAACGACACTGTACCGTAGGTACGCATTTTTATATGTGTATCTGTCTGTGAACTGCAGATTTCATGGTTTAAATTTATGCGAGAGTTTTTACATATTAATGGTTACCGCATCTTTCTATGATGAAGGGAAGGCAGATTAATTTCTATTGATTATGAGATGAATGTATATAAAGAAAATCATTGTTTTTTCTGATGGTTGTGATAAAATAAAATTCGATTCATCCCGGATGCGGACAGACACCCGCCGGGGGATGAAAGGAGATTGGAAGAATGAGCAGTTCAGTACAGTTTTATTTGGCGATTTTTATTTTTCTCATGACTTATGCGGGCATTATGTCAGAGAAAATACATCGTACAATTTGTGCTCTTGCCGGCGGCGGCGCTATGATTTACTTTGGCCTCGTTACGCAGGAGCAGGCGATTACAGAATTTATCGATTTCAATACACTGGGACTTTTGACGGGGATGATGATTTTGATTTCCGTTGTGAAGCAGTCCGGTTTCTTTCAGGTACTTGCGTTGTGGGCGCTGAAGAAATCAAAGGGATCTCCGCGGGAGCTGCTGATTTTGCTTTCTATCGTCACGGCGGTGGGGGCGGCGCTCATTGATTCTGTCACGGCAGCACTCCTGATCGCGCCCATGACGATTTCCCTGTGCCGCATGCTTCGTATGTCTCCCGTGCCTATTCTGATTTCTGAAATATTGATGTGCAACATAGGCGGTACGGCACTTATGATCGGGAATCCGCCAAACGTCATGATCGGTTCCGCGACACACCTGGATTTCAATGACTTCCTTATAAATCTGGCTCCGGTCGTTGTCATTACGGTCATTGTTATCCTGATTGCGGTTCTTCTCATTTTCAAGAATGATTTTTCCGGTGTCCGCATGAGTGCGAAAGAGCTGGAAAAAATTGATATTATGTCCGGCGTGGAAGACAAATCTATTTTCAGCCGGTCGCTTATGGTTCTCGCACTTACGGTCCTCGGCTTCGTTGTCCATTCCCATTTCGGTCTGGAATCGGCAACGGTCGCCATGACGGGTGGTATGGCGGCACTGCTCTTCTGCGGTATCAATCCGGAGGATGCTCTTAAAGAGGTGGATCTGGACACACTCATGTTCTTCATGGGCCTCTTCATTCTGGTGGGGGGCATGGAAAATGCCGGCGTCATTACGGCAATTGCGGAAAAGGGGATTGAAATGGTGGACGGCGACAGCCACCTGATTACCTTCCTCATTTTGCTTCTTTCCGGTGTAGCTTCCGCTTTCGTTGACAATATTCCTTTCACGGCGACAATGATTCCCCTGATCCAAGATATGCAGTCTCTCATGAATCTGCCCCATGCCGATTATATGTGGTGGGCGCTTGCGACCGGCGCGTGCTTCGGCGGCAACGGCACTATGATTGGCGCTTCACCGAATGTGATCATGGTGGCTATCGCGGCAAAAGAAGGGTTCAATATCAGCTTTACCGCTTTTATGAAATGGTGTTTTCCTCTGATGCTCCTGTCTCTTTTTGTGGCAGGGTGTTATCTTGAGACACGGTACTTCATTTTCGGTATGTAAATAAATAGAATAATATAATAGAGTAGAAAGCGCTTTTCTTCGGGGAAGCGTTTTTTCTGTTGTAAAAGACGGCCTTAATGAAATATTTAATATACGCTTATTGCTTTTCTTTTGTGTGGAATTGGCCGAATTAAGATAAATGAATAAAATGGGAATTTTATGTGTATGTCCATTCCGCAAATAAGATGGTTCTGCGAACCTTTTCTATTTGACTTTTTTGTATTAGTGGTATACTATAATTTCTGATGTAAAGAATATAGTATACGTTTTTACATATCATTCATTGACTAAGGAGGGTCATGATGGACGCAAGAGAAAATGCTTATGTACTGTGGTTTGATGAGCTGCGCCGCGCGGACGTGGGATTGGTAGGGGGAAAATCCTCTTCTCTGGGGGAACTGACTTCTTCCGTGGATGTGCCTGTTCCGTACGGATATGCGACAACAGCCAGCGCATACCGCTATTTCATGGAAAAGACGGGACAGAATAAGAAAATCCATAAGATGCTTCAGGAACTGCAGGATGTGGAAGATTCCGTAGAGCTCCATGAAGTCTGTACAAAAATCCGTGAAAGCATCTGCTCTGCCACTATGCCGGAAGACCTTGCCGAACAGATTGGCAAGGCTTATGAAGACCTTGCCGAAAAGGTGGGTGAAAAGAATCCTTTCGTTGCCGTCCGCTCCTCTGCTACCGCGGAAGATTTGCCGGATGCTTCTTTTGCCGGGCAGCAGGATACATACCTGAACGTCACCGGGCGGGATATGGTTATCCGGAAAGTAAAGGAATGCTATGCGTCCACTTTCACCGACCGTGCCGTTTATTACCGTGCGAAGAAAAACTTTGACCATGAAAATGTGGCGCTTTCTGCCGCCGTCCAGATGATGGCCGACGCCAAAGCGGCAGGTGTCATGTTCACCGTCAACCTGGCGACCGGCGCTGACGACAGCATCATGATCGAAGGTTCCTGGGGGCTTGGCGAATACATCGTGCAGGGTACCGTAACACCCGATAATTTTGTTGTGGATAAAGATTCTCTTACCATTACTTCCCGCCGCATCAATGAAAAATCCATCGAACTGATCCGCAAAGAAGGCGGCGATGTGGAAGAAAGAAAAGTGGAACCGGAACGTGCCAAAGCGCAGGTTATAAGCGATGAACAGATTGCCCAGCTGGCCGATTACGCGAAACGTATTGAAAAACATTACGGCTGCTATATGGATATGGAATGGGCTGTCGACCATAAAGACCGCCTTTGGATTCTCCAGGCACGCCCTGAAACAGTCTGGTCCAAGAAAAATAAAGAAAAGAAATCGGAGGAAGAAACAGTCATGACAACTGATCACAACGTACTTGTAAAAGGACTTCCCGCATCCCCGGGCATGGCGGCAGGCAAATGCCATGTCATCACCGATCCGAAAGACATTGATACCTTTAAAGAAGGGGAAGTTCTTGTCACCACCATGACGTCTCCCGACTGGGTACCCGCTATGAAGAAGGCAGTCGCTATCGTGACTGATGCCGGCGGTATGACCTGCCACGCTTCCATCGTATCCCGCGAATTGGGAATCCCCTGTGTTGTCGGGACCAAGAGCCGCAGTGTAGAAGCGACAGGCGTGCTGAAAACAGGACAGGATATTACCATTGATGCACGCAACGGCATTGTTTATGACGGCATTGTTGCCGATCTTGTGAAGAAAGGAACGCCCGCTGCCCAGGCAGCAGGTACAGCGGCAGTAGCTGCCGAATATTTCCCGCCTACAGGCACCCGCGTTCTTATGAATCTCGGCGATCCCGATCTGGCTGATAAATATGCGTCGCTTCCCTGTGATGGTATCGGACTCATGCGGGAAGAGTTCATCTGGACCACCTTTATTCATGAACATCCGCTGTACCTGATCGAAACAGGCCGGCCGGAAAAAGTGGTAGATATGCTTGCTGAAGGCATCAGCAAAGTATGCCGCGCTCTTGCTCCCCGTCCCGTTGTTCTCCGTTTCTCCGATTTTAAATCTGGCGAATACAGAAATCTCAAGGGCGGCGATAAGTACGAACCGGAAGAACCGGCCGACCTTCTTGGCTGGAGAGGCGCTTCCCGTTACTATGATCCGAAATATACCGATGCATTCCGCCTGGAACTGAAAGCAGTCAGAAAAGTCCGTGAAGAATACGGCCTGAAAAATCTGAACTGCATGATTCCGTTCTGCCGCACCGTTGATGAAGCAGAAAAAGTAACGGCCATTATGAGAGAAGAAGGATTGGAACGCGGTCCGGACTTCAAACTTCTCCTTATGGCGGAAATTCCGGCCAATATTCTCCTGGCAGACCGTTTCAATAAATTTGTTGACGGCTATTCCATCGGTTCCAACGATTTAACAATGCTTATTCTGGGCTGCGATAGAAATAATGATACCGTGGCTTCTCTCTTCGATGAACGCAATCTGGCCATCAAGAGGGCTATCCGCCACCTGATCAAAGTGGCGCACAGAGACGGCAAGACCGTATCCATCTGCGGACAGGCGCCGTCCGTATATCCAGACTTTACGGAATTCCTCGTAAAGAGCGGCATTGACTATGTGTCCGTCAACCCGGACATGGTGAAGAGTACCCGGCTGAATGTAGCCCGCATCGAGCAGCGTTTGATGCTGGATGCGGCGACGGGCAGAGGTGTCGTAGACCAGGAAGATTACGAACTTTGATTTTGAAATAATGGCAGAGGACATGGGAAAGTTGACATGTCCTCCGCCACAGTTCCGCTTTGCGGAAGAAGGAGAGAAGGGAAATTATGCAGCTTACCGGCCGACAACAGGAAATCACGAGGATCGTTCGGGAAAACGGTCCTATCACAGGGGAAATGATTGCACAGCGTCTCCATGTGACGAGGAGCGCGCTGCGTGGAGATCTGGCGGTTCTTCTTTCAGGAGAGGTAATCGCTGCCCGCCGCCGTCTCGGCTACTATTACCTTGGGGGCGGAGAAGATCCCGCGGCTGCTGAAATCCGTTCCTGCACGGCGGAAGACTGTATGTCCCGCCCGATACTTGTCGGAGCGGAATCCAATGCCTATGACGCGGCGGTTCTCCTGTTCACCGAAGATATCGGTACGCTTTTCGTGGGGAAAAAAGATGACATACAGGGCGTCGTTTCCAGGAAAGATCTTCTGAAAGCGGCCATGGGCCGTGATGATTTGGCAAAAGTGCCGATTTCCATGGTAATGACATCCCGCTCGAAAATGATTTATGCTGAACCGAAAGAGGATCTTGTATCCATCGCACAGAAGATGATGGATTATGAAGTCGATTGTCTTCCTGTAGGGACTTTTAAAAATGTGGGAAATGACAGGAAATTTGTTCTTATCGGGCGTGTATCGAAAACGAATATCACCCGTCTCTTTTTGGAACTGGGGAAAGGCGGCAGAAAATAATAAATGGCAAAACAACCGCAGGTTTATGTCGTTTCCGATTCTCTTGGAGAAACGGCGGAAAGTGTGGCTAAGGCGACCATCGGCCAGTACGACACGGATATTGAGATCCATCGTGTGCCCTTTATCCGTCATACGGATCAGATAGAAAAAATTATTGATGAAGCGGCACAGGCGGGGGCTGTGGTCTGTCACACACTGGTCAGTCCTGAACTCCGTGCCGACTTTGAACGGATAGCTCATGAAAAAAATGTCCGTTATGTGGATATCTTAGGTCCCATGATGAATATGGTGACTGATGCGGCAGGGGTGCAGCCCCGCATGAAGCCGGGAATCATCCACCGTCTTGATGAAGAATATTTTAAGAAAGTGGAAGCCATCGAATTTGCCGTCCGCTATGATGACGGAAAAAATCCGGCAGGCTTCGCAAAAGCGGACATGGTTCTCATCGGTGTGTCCCGCACATCAAAGACACCGCTGTCCATGTATATGGCGCACAAAAAGTACAAGGTGGCAAACCTGCCCCTTGTGCCGGAAGTGCAGATACCGGAAGAAATATTCCAGGTGCCTCCCTATCGTCTGATTGGCCTCATTATTGACCCTTACAAACTGAACGGAATCAGAAGAGAACGAATGAAAGCGCTCGGGTTTTCAGGAACGGCGAATTACACTGATATCGAGCGCATTGAAGATGAGCTGGCTTATGCCAAAGAAGTCATGCATCAGCTTCACTGCACCGTCCTTGATGTATCAAATAAAGCCATTGAAGAGACGGCAAGCCGCATCATGTCCATTATTGAGCGGAATAAGGAACTATACGGCGACAAATATTGACAGATGATGAAATCTCCCGAAGGAAACTTCAGGGGATTTTTTTGTGCTGGAATGATTTTATGAATACATTTGCGGTAGCACTGTTCATCACCACGGCAATAGATCCTTCACGTTCGTTCAGGATGACGATTAACGTTTTTCTCATTATGAAGCCTTAACGTGTCTTATACAAGGATCATGGAGCCGGCCGTCAGAAGGAGCTGCTGGCGCACGCAGTGTGCGATTGAGGATACTCGCTTGTCGTAATGATTTAAATCGTAAAAGAATAGTTAGCTTGCAGCTGACAGCTCACAGCTGATAGCTTTTATCTTCTTACCGCTTTCCTCACCACGGGTGCAGATCCTTCGCATTCGTTCAGGATGACGCTTTACCGTTCCTTGTCATTATGACGCTTTCCGTTCCCCATCGTTAGTGACGCTTTCCTTTAATCGTCATTCCGAACGGTGGGAAAATACTGTGTGGGAAAGATGAGAAACGGCAACATGACACGGAGTGAAGAATCTATGACACTCATGACACGGGATGGTCTCTTCTTTGTTCATCACAAAATGACTCTTTCTGTTTTCCTCACCATGGGTACAGATCCTTCACTACGCTCCGAATGACGTTTTACATTAATCGTCACTTTCATAACCAATCCTTTGACAGCACTATGAATGATGTCTCCTGTTTCCTGCCATTATGACGCCTTATAGTTCTTCGTCATTCAGAATATATGATAAAAGTTTACTGCGGAGACAATAAAAGAAACCCACCTTTTATTTGATAACAATTAGAAAGTATGATATGCTGTAGGGCGAATTGAAATTTATTCGCAGATTAAGCGACTGCTGAATCGGTAAGGATGGAATTTACATGAAAAGCAAACGAATGCGGCGAAGCATTATCAGACGTGTTTTGCAATTTATCCCCGTACTGCTGGGGATTACTTTTCTTGCGTTCCTTTTAATCTATTTATCGCCAAGCGATCCTGTGAGCGTGCGTATGTCGGCAGGCGGTATTTCCGTCAGTCCTGAAATCATGGAGTCCATGCGCAGATCCATGGGTCTTGACCGTCCGCTTCTTGTGCAGTACGGTGACTGGCTGTGGAATATTCTTCACGGCAATATGGGAAAATCATATATTACTGACGCTGACGTGCTGGATCAGATTTTGAAAGCGCTGCCTTATACATTAAAAATGGCGGGCGCTTCTCTTTTGCTGACCCTTGGCATTTCGATTCCCGTAGGGATACTCACGGCGGCCATGCAGAACAGCAAGTTTGATTATGTGGTCCGTGTCATGGCGTTTGTGGGAAATGCTCTTCCTAACTTTATCATCGCCCTTTGCCTCATGTTTATTTTTTCCTACCGTCTCGGGTGGATTCCTGTGCTGGCGACGACAAAGCCTATAGGCCTTATCCTTCCTGCGCTTACGCTGGCGCTGGTCATGTCGTCCCGTTATATCCGGCAGATTCGTGCCGCCATGCTTGATGAGCTGGGCAAGGGGTATGTGGTGGGACTTCGTTCCCGCGGACTTTCCGAAACGACCATTTTGTATAAGAATGTATTGAAAAATATTATGGTAACGGTGATTACGCTCACCGGTATTTCCCTCGGCTCTCTTCTGGGCGGAACGGTCATCGTGGAAACCGTTTTCACCTGGCCCGGTCTCGGCAGTCTTATTATGGAAGGGATCAGCCAGCGAGACTATCCTGTGGTACAGGCGGTCATCGTATGGATGGCATCTGCTTTCATGGTGGTCAATCTGCTCACCGATATTTCTTATACTGTTTTTAATCCGAAAATTAAAGATATATAGGAGGACCTATGGATCTTTTTGCAAAACGGATTTCCAAAAGTATGTGGTGTCTTCTCGGCATTATCCTGTTTATCATTCTTTTCAGTTTGATTTCGCCGTACCTGGCACCTAATGATCCCTATCTGACCCATTCCGACAATATCCTTGCCGCGCCGGATATGAATCATTTATTCGGTACTGACAATCATGGGCGCGATGTGCTTTCCCGCGTGATGGTGGGCAGCCGCAGTTCCATCTTTGCCGCATTTGCCATTATTGCCTGCGCAGGGACATTGGGAAGCTTCGTAGGTCTTATGGGCGGCTATTTCGGCGGGAAAACGGACGCCTGTCTTATGCGGGTGACCGATGTATTTCTTGCGTTTCCCGATATCCTTCTGGCAATTGCCGTAGCGGGCATTTTAGGCGGCAGTCTTTTGAATGCCATGTTCGCCCTCGTGCTGACGGCGTGGACGCAATATGCCCGGCTGGCACGGAGTTCGACTATTGCTATTAAAGAAGAAACATTTATCCATGCCGCCCGCCTTGGCGGGTGCAGTGACAGGGAGATCATATTTCTCCACATTCTGCCGAATATCGCGGGACCGCTTATCGTGACCGCGACGCTCCATGTAAGCGGTATGATGATGGGGCTCGCCGGGCTGTCATTTCTCGGACTCGGGGTGCAGGTACCGGAAGCGGAGTGGGGATCCATGATCAGCGAAGGACGCTATTGTCTTCAGAATGCGCCGTGGGTGGCTCTCGCACCGAGTGCCGTCATGGTTTCCGTTATGCTTGTTTTTAATTTATTCGGTGACCAGGTCAGAGATTTACTGGATCCGAAAAATGAAAAATAATTATATTTTTTAGGAGGAAAAAACATGAAAAAGAGATGGATTGCTGCAGGATTGGCAGCGGTAACGGCCTGTTCCGTTTTTATCAGCGGCTGCGGTGATGACAAGAAAGCGGCGGCGGATAAAATCGTCCGTGTGGCGGGGACAGTATCCGTATCCTCTTCGTCCATGGATCCGGCAAAAGGATGGGATGGCTGGTACATCGTCCGCTACGGTGTCGGCGAGACACTGTTTAAAGTAGGGGATGGTCTCAAGATTGAACCCTGGCTTGCTGAAAAGTTTGAAAAGATAGATGACCTGACCTGGAAAATCACACTGAAAAAGAACGTGACCTTCTCCAATGGGGAAGCCATGACATCGCAGAAAGTGATTGACTCCCTGAAACGTGTGGGCGACATGAATGAACGTGCCGGTTTCCTGAAAACCGCCGTTTATACTGTTGACGGGGACGCTGTCGTCATTAAGACGGAAAAACCGCGCCTTACCCTGATCAATGACCTGGCGGATCCTTATGCGGCCATTATCGACGTGGCAAATACGAAAGATTTTGAAAAAGCGCCGATTGGTACGGGCCCATTCGTGATGGCATCGTATGAGAGCAATAAAAAAGCCGTCATGAAAAAGAATCCGAAGTACTGGGGCGGGGAAGTCAAGTCTGACGGCGTGGAATATACCAAAGTCACTGACGCGAATGCGCTTGCCATGTCTCTCCAGGGCGGTGAAGTGGATATCGCCCAGGATCTGACCGTAGATGCTGCCGAAACTGTTGCGAAAAAAGACAACCTCGTTGTGAAGAGGGTGGCACAGCCCCGCGTGTACCAGATGTATTTCAATCTGAACAAAATGCAAGATAAAGCTGTCCGCGAAGCGATCATGTACGGCGTGAATAAGAAGGATATCGGAGAAAAACTGATGAAGGGCTCGGTGTCTGCTGCTTACAGCGCGTTTCCTGATGACAGCGCTTATGGAGCAAAGAATCTGAAACCCCGTATGTTTGATGCTGCCAAGGCGAAACAGATTCTTGCCGATGCGGGATATAAAGATACCAACGGCGACGGTGTCGTGGAAAAGGACGGTAAGCCGCTTACTGTACAGTTTTCCGTTTATAAGCGCGCCGCGATAGCTCCCATTGCTACGGAAATGCAGGCTCAGCTGAAGCAGATCGGCATTGATGTCCAGATTAAGAATTTTGAAAAAGCAACCTTCTTCGCGCCGGGGGATTTCGATATCGCTCTCTATTATGTAGTCACCATGCCGGTGGGAGATCCCTACGATTTCCTCTACAATGCCTATGACAAGGACAGCAAAGTCAATTTCGGGCACTACAATAATCCGGAAGTGCAGGGATGGCTGGAAAAGTTGCAGAAACTGTCTGACGGTGAGGCAAGGATGCAGCTTGTCCATAAGATCCAGCAGGCGGTCATTGATGACGCGGCCATGGATTTTGTCGGATTCAATACGATCCAGGTAGGCATGGGCAAAAATGTCAAAGGCTACCTGATTACACCGAATGATTATTACCAGGTGACGAAAGACCTCGAAAAATAAGCGGGAGAAATCTATGCAGCCATTACTGACAATTCAAGACCTCAGCGCCGGTTATGGCGGCAAAACGGTCATCCGTGATATTTCCCTTACACTGATGCCCGGTGAAATACTGGGCGTCGTCGGGGAAAGCGGCAGCGGGAAAACGACGCTTCTGAAAGCCGTTTCGGAAGTGAAAGGCCTCAGGACCGATGTCTATACAGGAACAGTCACTTTCGATGGGGAGGACCTGCTCCATATGGACGCGGAGGAAAAAAGAAAATGCCAGGGAGAAGAGATAGCCTATGTGTTTCAGCATCCCGGCGATTCCCTGAACCCTACGCGGAAAGTGCGTGTCCAGTTCTATGAGACCATCCTTGCCCACAGGCGGATGGAGAAAAAAGAAATGGACGAACTGATTGCTTCTGTTTTTAAGCGGATCGGACTGACCGATGTGGAACGGATACTGAATGCCTATCCCTTTGAACTTTCCGGCGGAATGGCACAGCGTGTAGTGATTGCTCTTGCCGTGCTGCTCCATCCGAAACTGATTCTTGCCGATGAACCCACCTCCGCGCTGGATACCACCGTGCAGAAGCAGGTTCTTGAAGAACTTCTCATGCTCCGGGACACCCTCCGTACCGCCATGATCATTATTACCCATAATATCGGCGTGGCCAGACGTCTGGCGGATCGTGTGGCGGTGCTTTATAAAGGGGAAATCGTGGAAATGGGGGAAACGAAAAAAGTTCTCGAAAACCCGCAGCACCCCTACACGAAATCGCTCATGGCTGCCGTGCCGAAACTGGCACATGCCATGGAAAAGGAGGCATGATGGAGGAAATCCTTGTCTGTGAAAACCTGACGATGACCTTTGATGACGGCGAATACATCGTGCATGCTTTGAAAAATGTGAGCTTTTCTCTTCGTAAAAATGAAGTTCTCGGCATTATCGGGGAAAGCGGAAGCGGAAAATCGACCATTGCGAAACTGATTACCGGACTTTATCAGCCGACAGGAGGAAATATATTTCTTGGCGGCCGATCGATTGTCCGTCTGAAACGGCAGGCACAGAAAGAAGTGTATACCAAAGTGCAGATGGTATTTCAGGACGCTGTCGGCTCTTTTAATCCGCGGAGGAAAATCGGGGAGTCTATTTCAGATACGCTCTGCCGTCTCTGCGGAGAAAATAAGCATACGGCCGGTAAGGAAACGGCCCTTCTTTTGGATCATGTGGGACTCCCCGGGGATTATGCGGAAAAATATCCCCATGAGCTTTCCGGCGGCGAATGCCAGCGTGCGGCGATAGCCAGAGCTATGTCCGTCCATCCGGAAATTCTCATTTGCGATGAAGCCACCTCGGCGCTTGACGTTTCCGCACAGGCAAAAATTGTGGAGCTTCTTATGCATCTGCGCAGGATCCATAATGTAAGCATTTTATTCATTACTCATGATCTTCCGCTGGTGAGCAATATAAGCGACCGCATCCTTATCATGAATGAAGGAGAACTGGTGGAAGAAGGAAGCACCGAAGAAGTGATCACCCGGCCGAAAACCGTTTATACCAGACGGCTCCTTGATGCGGTATGCTGATGATTTAAAACGGCAGGCGGATGATTATCCCGAGAGAATGGCTCCCTGCCCGGTTTGTTATTTTTATACATAATAAAACCGCTTTCTGTAGTGACCTTTATGTCAAACTGCAGAAAGCGGTTTTTAGTTGCCTGCTGAAAAGGCATGAGTAAAGAGCCGTAATAAAATGCAGAAATATTTTGTTACAGTCTGTTATGATTTGCATAGAATGGATTCATTGGGATAACGGTGTGCAGTCAATCACTGTGGCAAGGTATTTTCCGTCTGTCCTGCTTTGCGCTGTGACTACAGCAAACTTTCCTTCCGACAGGGGAAAGGCCTTTTCGAGAGAAAAGCTGGTGTACATTTCTGTTTTGTAGCTGCCTTTTTCATCCTGTTCTTCCTTTGTGTTTTGAAGGATGCTGTCTTCCGGAATGAAATCTTTATAGTCCTGTGGTGCCTTTGACGGACCGGCAGGATCGGACAGCGTGATATTTACGATATGTTCTTTAAAAACAATGACCGTCACGGTATCATTATTGAATCTTTTCATATAAACTGTGTCTCCGGCAGGCGCGCCATAGGCGGCGGTCCAGATATCAAGCGTATCTCCCAGGCGGGCGGCTTGCAAGGCGGGGGCTTTTTCTTTTTGCGTATTTTCTTCCTCAACAGCGGCTGTCTTGGCCGGGACGGCAGGCCTGCCTGCATTGCATCCGGAAAGCAGCAGCGCGGATAAAAGAAAAACGGCAGAAGCGGAACCGATGTATTTCATAGAATCCTCCCATAGATTTGATAATAATTTATATTATATCACCGAAAAAAATAATTTTTTCATCTTGACGGCAAACCTTGCTTTCTTGTATGGTTAAGGAAATAGGGGGCGGCTATGTTCAGATTCAATGATATCTTTCTCGTAATCGTGGCGTGCTACGTTATTTATAAAATAGGTTTCGTCGACGGTTTCACTTTGGTGAATCTCTTTATCGCGGTTTGCACCGTTGTGGCTTTTGTATCCACGATTCTTCATCGAAGCGGATACATGGAGAGGCTGAAAGAAAAGGAGCATGAAGCGGTGAAGAAACGGGAAGAGAAGAAAGAAGTAGACAAGGCAAAGAAAGAGTAACGGGCGGAAGAAATAAAACAGAGAAATATATTTATGCAAACGGCGTTTGTGAGGCGCCGTTTTTGTTTGCCAAAACCGGAAAGGTGTTTGTAAGGCTTTTCTTAGCGTCGGGAGCGTGTCGATTTTTATTCATCGGCTGATTATGTTAAAATGCAAGTATAATTATGAGATTTAGGTAGAAATCCGGTCGGTTTCGGCAGGAATCGTCTTTGGAAAGACAGTTTATTTTCCCAAGAGGTATTTTCATGGATCTCGAATTGGACGTTGTGAGACAGATTAATAAATTGGCGGGACAGGCGCGCCCCGTGGATCTCATGATGGATCTGATTACCCGTTACGGTCATTGGGCATTTTTAATTTATGGAATTTTGCTATGGTTTGCGCCGGGGAAGAATCAAAAGCATCGGCGGGAGAGCTGCGTGGCGGCGTTTCTTGCAGTCTGCCTATGCTCCGTGATTTCCCTTGCTGTCGGAAAGCTGTGGCATCGGGGGCGGCCTTTTACCAGAGACCGGCAGATTTGGAATTTTACAGGGCATAAAGCGAATGCGTCTTTTCCGAGCAATCATGCCATGAACAGCGCGGCCGTGGCTTTTCAGCTTCTGCGGGATCGTATGCCCGGATGCCGGTGGATGGCATGCCTGGCAGGGCTGCTTGCCTTTTCCCGGCTGTTTGCGGGGATGCATTATCCTTCGGATATTCTTGGCGGCGGCGCTATTGCCGCGGCGGTTCATGGGGTATTAAACAAACCTTTTGCAGTTACTTTCATAAAAAAATTGACAAGAGCCCTGTCTTTATTATCTGACAGTATTTTATACATAGGGAAAAGCAGGTGACCGGATTGGCGGAGAGGAAAGGAAGAGGAAGGAAAATATCGATTGTCCATATTGCCCAGATCCTGCTCAGTGAGTCTGATGCGGAGCATCCGCTTTCCCAGCAGCAGATATTGACATTTCTGCGGGAACGGTACGGCATGGAAATGGACCGCAAGGCGGTGCGCCGGAATCTGGCAGCCCTTCGTGACAGCGGGCTTCCTGTAGTGTGTCGTGAAGTGGAGCGTGTCATAGAAGGGAAAGCGGCGCCGCTTTCACTGGACTGGTACTGGGATCACGACTTGACAAAGGAGGATATGAAAGCGCTTATCGACCTTTTATATTTCTCCCATCTTCCCGCGGCCGAGGTGCGCCAGCTTGCGCAAAAATTAAAAAATTTATACATGCGTCCTTTTGATGACGGCAAGGCAGCCGTGAAAAATATTCCCGCGCTGAACCAGCTGGAACCGCCTGATGAAACACTGGCAGTTTTGGCGGAGGCTATTGAAAATAAAAAGATGATACAGTTTTTTTACGATCATTATGAGGCTGACGGGAAACGGTACCACGGCAAAGATATAGGCGGCGTCGACCGTGTATACCGTGTGAGCCCCTATGTAGTGGCCGCATCGGACGGACGGTACTTCCTTTTGGGAAATATTGACGGAAAGGATGAGATTACACCGTTTGCGGTGGAACTTCTTGACAGCGTTTCCCTGCTTGAGGAAGAGGCGCGTCCGCAGAAGACAATTCCCGGCGCGGAAATGGGGATCCGCGTATCAGATTTTCTTTCTGTCTTAAGCCGTACATATGCAGGCCCGTCGGAAAAGTGCCGCTTTGAGGCGGATTGGAAACTTATGACGGATATCGTGACAGATTTCGGGAAATCCGCGTTTATTGTGTCGGCCACGCAGGGACAGGTGCTTGTGGAAATAGAAGCGCCCCCGGCGATTATCTTTGCCTGGGCCTTGAAAAATGCGCCGCTTGTCAAAGTGGTGGCGCCGGCTGCGCTGGTGAAGTCTGTAAGAGAGGCGGCGGCAAACCTGACCCGTCTCTATGGCGGTGGATGATGGGACTGAAAATATGTCTTGGGATCTTCTTTGTCCTGTTTCTTTTTCTGCTGATTCCGATCCGCTACCGTTTCATCCTTGAAATAAAGCACCTTGCCGTGACAGTGGAGTTCATTTTCGGGCTTTATAAGAAAACGATGGAACTGCCGGGAAAGAAACGAGAAAGAACCGCGGATGCGGACGAAAAAATAGAGGAACTCCTTTTTGCAGATGAGGAGCGGCCTGCCGCTGCCCAGAGGGCAGAAATGATTCTTGCCGATGAGACGGAACCGGAAAAAGCGCCTGAAGAAAAGACGAAAGAAAATAAAGCAGAAAAACACAAAGAATCGGCAGACGAAGGGAAAGGAGAAAAGAAAAAACATCCTCCGCTGTGGAAGCAGCTGCGGTTTGCTGTCCATAATGGACTGGCGGAAAATATTTTTAAGGCTCTCGCAGCGGTTCTGGCGCACAGCATGCCGCGGAAATGGGATTTTTGCGGAGAGTTCGGTACGGGGGATCCGATGCAGACCGGCCTGCTTGCGGGGATGGCAAAGGCGTTTCTTCCGGAAGCTGCGAAAAATGTAGTGTGGAAATATATAGAGCCATCGTATAAACTAAAGGGGAAAGGACAGGGAAGAATCATTCCCTTCTATGCGGTATACATTGTATTGCGCTTGGCGGCAAGCGCGCCGGCACGTCAGTTCTGGCGGTACAGACAGGGAGGAATCCACGATGAATGATGATGCAAGAAAAAAGATTTTTGAAGAATTTAAAGAAATGATCCGCACGGAAACGGTTGTAGGCCAGCCGATTTATCTGGACGATGCCACGATCGTGCCGTTTGTGGATATTTCTTTCGGCTTCGGTACGGGAAATCACGGGACAAACGGAGAATCCAGCGGAGAAGCAGGCGGCGGCAAAATGAGCCCTACGGCGGTTCTGATTATGAAAGGAGAACGCGTCGAATTATTCTCCATTAAAAATGCCACACCGAATGGTACGATCGACAGGGTGCTGAACATGATCCCTGAAGCGGTATCCCATTTTACGAAGAAGAAAGAGAAAAAGAACGAGGTGCGGGAAGCGGCGCTGAAAGAAGCGAAAGAGGCCATGAAAGAAGAGGCGGAAACCGCAGCGCTTGAAGCAAAAGTGTAAAACAGGTGAACTGACTTTTAGTCATTTTATATTGACAGATAAGACTGATTATACTATTATTAATACATACCCAAAATCCCATGATATGTCGGGATATTTCTAAGGAGGAATGTGGGAATGAAAATGAATAAGACAGCAGCAGCTATTACAGCTGGTATCATCACTTTTGGCGCCATGGCGTCCGCATCAGCGGCAGGCATCGGTTTTGTTAATTCCGGCGCCCTGCTCCAGGCTCATCCGAAGATGGAAAAAGTGCAGCTGGATATGAGAACGGCAGCACAAAAAGCACAGGAAAATTTCAACAGCCGTAGCGCAGGCAAGAGCGATCAGGAAAAGGAACAGATCGCCCAGGAAATCCAGCGTGATATGGCTGCCAAAGAAAGAACTGCCATGCAGCCGATTCTGCAGGATATCCGCAAAGCGATCCAGCAGGTTCGTCAGGAAAAAGGACTGGATGTCATTCTGGAAGCCGGCGCGGTGATTGATGGCGGCACAGATGTAACTTCTGAAGTCGGTGCAAAACTCACAAAATAATCTTAAAATGAAAAAGAGGCCTTTCGGGGTCTCTTTTTTGTGTGGAGATAGTAGTTTGGTGTAAACGCGGGAGCTCTGGCCTTTTTTGCTTTGCGGGTTTATTTCTTATATCCAAAATGGCAGGGAAAGCTTTATAATAAAAGAAATAAAGTTTTTGGAGGATGCCATGGAATTGCTTGATCAATTGTGCAGGGAAATGATTGCTTATGATAAAGGGGATCCCCGTCGGATTCATCATTTTCTGAAAGTTCATGCTTTTGCCGAACAAATTGGGCGGGAAGAGGGGATTCCGGAGAAACAGCTTTTCGTTTTGGAAGCGGCCGCTTATGTCCATGATATCGGGATTCATCGGGGCGAAATGGAGTTCGGCAGGAATGATGGAAAGATACAGGAGGAATTGGGGCCGGGGGAAGCACGCCCTATATTGGAAAGACTCGGATTCGAGACGGAAGATATTGACCGCATCTGCTGGCTGGCCGCCCATCATCATTCCTACGGGAGTATAGACGGTCCGGACGCGCAGATTCTGGCGGAGGCGGATATGCTGGTGAACCAGTATGAAAGCGGCCGAAGTGATAAGGAAAACCGCGCGCTTTATAACCGTCTTTATAAAACGGAAGCGGGGAAACGTATTTTCCGGGAATTGTATTTTGAAAGCTATGAGGGCATTCATGCGTGACACGTCGCTTGTCTATCCGGTACGGAAAGACGGGAGGATTCTTCTGGGACATAAACGGCGCGGCATGGGAGCCGGTAAATGGAACGGCTTCGGCGGAAAAAGGGAAGACGGGGAAACGATGCGGGAATGCGCCGCCCGGGAACTTTTTGAAGAAAGCGGACTCATTGCCGATCCGAAAGCTTTTGAGGCGGCGGGAGATTTATATTTCCATCAGCCCTCCGATCCCAGTTGGTCTCATGCGGGCATCGTATACTTTATCTACGCGTGGACGGGGACAGTGCATCTTTCCGATGAGATGGAGCCGAAGTGGTTCCTTCCGGAAGAAATTCCTTTCGGCGAAATGTGGATGGCTGACCGCGTATGGCTCCCTATGATTTTGAAAGGAAATAAAATACGCGGTACGATTTATTTTGAGAAAGACGGGAGCACAGTCTATGATTACCATTTTGAAATGGTTTAAGGAAAGGATTCATTTTGGATAGAATACAGCCGGGACAGGAATGGCCGCATAAGCTTTTAGCCTGGTTCGATCAAAACCGCCGTGATTTGCCCTGGCGGGAAGGCAGGCCGCGGAACCCCTATTATGTGTGGGTGTCGGAAATCATGCTTCAGCAGACGCGGACAGAAGCGGTGAAACCGTACTTTGAAAGTTGGAAACGCCGTTTCCCTACCATTGAGGCACTGGCGGAAGCCAAAGAGGCGGACGTACTGCATGCATGGCAGGGACTGGGCTATTACAGCCGCGCAAGAAATCTTCATAAAGCGGCGCGGGAAATAGCAGAAAAGTACGGCGGAGCGATTCCGGAAGATAAAAAGGACGTCCGCGCTCTTCCGGGCATCGGGGAATACACGGCAGGCGCGATTTTATCCATGGCTTACGGAAAGCATGAAGCGGCGGTGGACGGAAACGTTCTCCGTGTGTATGCGAGGCTCTATGGTATTGAGTCGGACATTTTAAAATCGGCGGGACGAAAAGAAATCACAACGTTAGTGGAAAAGACGCTGCCGGCGCGGGCAGGAGATTTCAATGAAGCGCTTATGGATTTAGGCTCCGAGGTATGCGTACCCAAGCATCCCAAGTGTGAAAAGTGTCCTCTTCACGGAGAGTGCGCGGCGCTCCGCCTTGGACTGGAAAATGTGCTTCCGATCCGCACGCCGAAGAAGAAACAGAAGGAAAGCATCGTCTGCTGCGCGGTCATGATTAAAGAGGGGAAGGCGCTTTTCCATCTCCGCCCTTCCAAGGGGATGCTCTCTTCCATGTGGGAGCTGCCCATGGTTTTGTCGGACAGCGAAAAAGACGGTGTTAAAATGTTGGAGAAGCTTCTCGGCGGGAAAGCGGGAGAAAGAATCTGGACGTATACCCATGTGTTCACGCACCGCATCTGGCACATGAAAGCGTATTTGTTTCATGGTGCAAAAGAGCCTGAAGGCGATTACCGCTGGTACAGCTGCGAAGAATACAGGGAAATACCGCTGGCAGGGCCGCACGCAAAATTGGCGGCGTATATAGAGCCGTACCTGGAAGAGTGAAAATAGCTGCCCCGTGACATTGAAAGGACAATTTTTTTATTTAACGGAACTCTGTTTTTATAAAAAGGAGATCTCATGGATTTCTATCAGATCATTACATTGCTTTTTTCCTTTTTGGGACTGATGAACGGACTTTTTGCGGCGGGGCTCTTCCGGCTGAAACGGTTTTATTTGTATGGAATTGCCGGAGCGCTTATTTCCTGCGGCGCAGTGCAGTACTACGTGTGGTATGCGCTTGCCTATCCGGAATATGGCTGGGCGGCACACTTCGGCGCGTACTTTGCCTGCGCGCTGATAGCGGCGGATATCATGCTTGTACTGCCGCTCTTTCTTTTGATGATGATCGGTACGGTGCGGTTTATCCGCAGGTATGCGCAGATTTTTGGCGCGGCGGTGATGGCGCTTTCTTTATTCATCGGCGTTTATGGTTCTGTGGATGGAGAAATGAAGGAAGAGGCGGAGCGGTATACGATTGCCGCCGAAGAACTGCCGGAAGCCTTTGACGGACTGAAAGTGGCGCAAATCACGGATACCCATATCGGGCCATACTACAGAAATGCTGATCTGGCAAACGATCTGGAGCGCTCAAAGGCGGAAGGGGCCGACGTGGTGATGCTTACGGGAGATCTGATTGACGATATCCGTGTCATGCCTGAAACGGCAAAGATATTAAACTCCCGCGCGGTGCTTTTCCCTTACGGCATCATTTATGTGCGGGGGAACCATGAACTGTATAAAGATCCCGATTATATTGAAAATGAACTCCGCAAAACATCGGTGAAGATACTGGACAACAGCCACGTGGCGCTTCAGAAAGACGGCGCCCTGCTTTATGTGGCGGGTGTGGACTATCCTGAAATGCGGGGAGAAGGAAGGGCGGAACTGATGGCACAAATGGTGCGGGACGCATTTGACGGCATTCCGGAAGACAGCGCGAAGATTTTTCTTGCCCATCATTCTGATTTCATTGATGCCGGTTTTGAAAACCGGGCGTTCCTCACGCTCACCGGGCATACCCACGGGACGCAGTTCGGCATTTTTGGGAAACCGATTATTACGCCTTTCAAGTACACAAGGGGAATGTACAGCGACGGGAAGCACTGCGGCTATGTATCCCGCGGCAGCGGCGGCTGGTTTCCTTTCCGCTTTGATACAAGCCGCGAACTGACGATCTTCACATTGAAAAAGAAATAAGAAGGAAATAGAAGATGGAATGAAATAAAGGACAGAAATGCCGCTTCAGGGAAGGGAGCGGTATTTTCGCGCGCGAAAAAAGACAGGGTATTTGCCTGTCTTTGATCATCGGATTAACTTTTTGTGGAGCTTAACGTGGTATCGATTTTATTTTCCGGTTTCTGGGAAATTTTTACGATCTCGCTCCGTATTTCTTCCATATCATTATTGTTTTCTTCTGTAAGCGGCTTTATTGTGACAGGAGTCTTGTCCGCATTCTTTAAAGGAAGCTCGATCAGTTTGCTGATACGGCTGTAAGAGAAAGTGACTTCCCGTCCTGTCTTCGTGGTGACAATCAGACGGCCGCCGTCAATGGCCCCCATGCCAGAAAGGCTGCCTTCCACTTCTTTGCTGCCCTGCTGGACGCGGTGATCCACTGTAATCGTTTTATCGTCGTTTCGCGTGAATGTAATCGTTTCCAGGTTGCGGATGTTGTCGCCGGACCAATTCATGCCCGCTTCCTGCACGCCCCACCATACGCCTTCCCACGGACCGCCGCTGAGCGCGGAAAAAAGGGCGAAAACGCCGCCGCCGAGGACGACTGCTAAAATGATGATTCCAAGGATGATATATTTTTTCATGGTTTATTCCTGCCAATGACTTTAAATTTATTTCATTTTAACATAGCATAGGCGGCATACGCAAAAATAGAAAAATTTTCGGGGAAAGAAAAAGAACCGGCATTTCAAATGAGCAGAAAAACAAACGAATAAATGAGATATGTTTTACAATCGCTAAAAAACGGAATAAACGGGCTTTAAACAAAGGTGTGTGGTATAATATAAATGTCAGCGCTTTGGTGAAAAAGAGGCGCTTTGTTTCTTTATGGTTCCGCGGCGGATTATTTCGCCGTTTTTGGGAATAAGGAGAATGTATGGACTGGAAGGAAGGAAAGATAGTCAATACGCCGCTGGAACGGCAGATGAAGACGTCTTACATCGACTATGCCATGTCGGTCATTGTGACCCGTGCGCTGCCTGATGTACGCGACGGTCTCAAGCCGGTACACCGCCGTATTCTGTACGCGATGAACGAAGCGGGGATGCTGCCCAATAAAGCATATAAAAAATCCGCCCGTATCGTCGGCGACGTTTTAGGTAAGTACCACCCCCACGGCGATACGGCGGTTTATGATTCCGCTGTCCGCATGGCGCAGGATTTCTCTATCCGTTATCCGCTGGTAGACGGTCACGGCAACTTCGGTTCAATTGACGGCGACTCGGCGGCAGCGATGCGTTATACGGAAATGCGTATGGCGAAAATCACGCTGGAAATGCTCCGTGATATTGATAAAGACACGGTTGACTTCATGCCGAACTATGACGGCTCTTTGACAGAACCGCTTGTGCTGCCGTCCCGTATACCGAACCTGCTCGTCAACGGTTCTTACGGTATCGCCGTAGGTATGGCGACGAACGTGCCGCCCCACAACTTGGCGGAAGTGGTGAACGGGCTTTGCGCGATGATTGATAATCCGGAAATCACCATTGATGAATTGATGAAATATATCAAAGGGCCCGATTTCCCGACGGCGGCCATTATCCAGGGGCATAAAGGCATTGAAGATACCTACCGCACGGGCCGCGGTTCCATCACCGTCCGCGCGAGAGTGGATATCGAAGAAATGGAACGCGGGAAGAACCGTATCATTGTGACGGAACTGCCGTACCAGGTGAATAAGGCGCGCCTGGTGGAAATGATTGCCGACCTGTCCCGCCAAAAAGTCATTGACGGCATCACGGCACTCCGTGATGAATCGGATCGAAGCGGCATGCGCATCGTTATCGAGCTGCGTTCTGATGTGAATCCGCAAATCATGCTGAACAACTTGTACAAGCATACCCAGATGCAGGTCAATTTCGGTTCCATCATGCTGGCGCTCGTCGACGGGCATCCACGTATTCTCAACCTGAAGCAGATTCTTTACTACTATCTGAAACATCAGGAAGAAGTCATTACAAGAAGAAGCCGCTATGAATTGGAAAAGGCGGAAGCCAAAGCCCATATTCTGGAAGGTTTGCTCATTGCCCTTGATCATATTGACGAAGTCATCCGCACCATCCGTGAATCGCGAACCGATGAGGTGGCGAAGACGGCGCTGATTTCTAAATTCGGTCTGTCGGAAAAACAGGCAGTCGCCATTCTTGATATGCGCCTCCGCCGTTTGACCGGTCTGGAAAGAGATAAGATTGAAGCGGATTACAAGGATGTGCAGGAAACCATCGCCTACCTCCGCGATCTGCTGTCCAGCAGGGAGAAAATCATGGGGGTAGTCAAAGCGGAACTCACTGACGAAAAGAATAATTTCGGGGACAAACGCCGTACGGAAATTGCGGCAGCCCTGGGCGATATGGATGTGACCGACCTTATTCCCGACAAGCCCATGACCATTACCCTGACCAAGCAGAATTACATTAAGCGCATTGATTCTTCTGATCTGCGCACACAGAAGAAAGGCGGCCGCGGCGTAAGCGGACTGAAGATGAAGGACGGAGATTATGTCCGTAAAATCCTCACCACGTCCACCCATGACCGGATCCTTTTCTTCACGAACAAGGGCAAGGTCTACATGAAGACGGCTTATGACATTCCCGAATCAAGCCGCACTGCAAGGGGAAGCGCGATGATCAACTTCATTACATCCCTTGGCGCCGATGAACACGTGACGGAGCTTCTGGATCTGGATATTTCCGAAGAGGGAACCAAGTACCTCCTCATGGTGACGAAGTACGGCTACATCAAGAAGACGGCCTTGGAAGAATATAAGAATATCAATAAGAACGGCCTCATCGCCATGCGCCTGAAAGACGAAGACCGCCTGGTAGCGGTGCTTCCGGTCAAGGGCAATGAGGAAATCATCATGGGGACGAGAAAAGGCATGGCCATCCGCTTCTCCATTGATGATGACAATGTACGGCCTCTCAGCCGTTCCGCGTCCGGTGTCCACGGCATGCGTCTCAAAGAAGGGGATGATGTGGTAGGCGTAGTTGTGGCGGCGGAGAAAGATATCTTTACCATTTCCGCTGACGGAAACGCGAAGAGAAATGCCGCTTCTGCCTACCGTCTGCAGGGCAGGAACGGGCAGGGGACGATCAACTTCAAGAAAGGCTATGAAGTAGTGGCGCTTGTCGCTGCTGACGACAGGGATGAATTGGTGGGCATCTCCGAACAGGGAATCACCATCCGTATTCCTGCCGACCAGATTTCCAGCAAGAAAGCAAAAGGAGGACAGGGCGTCATCCTCCAGCGTCTGGAAGAGGGAGACCGGATTGCTTCCATCGATGTGGTTTCCGAACCGGAAGAAGATGAAGAAAATTCATAATTAAAGTAAAACGGGTGAAAACGTTCCCGAAAACAAAAGGCTTCCCATCTCATAGAAGAGGGAAGTCTTTTTTGCTGTCCCGTATGGAAAGCGGAAGAGCGTACGATCTGTTTCCGTTTATTTCAGCACCGGTAAAATGCGGTTTCCGGAAGGCGCTTGTGGTGAGCATGGTTTCATGGGCGACGATTTTTGAAATCAGCTTCTTTTTCATTTGTTACCCGGCCGCTGCTTTCCGGCAGCCGGTATCCATTCAGCCAGCCGGTTTACAGGCGGGAAAGGTGTGGCGTATAGGCAGGATGGCATGGCATATATTGACTTTTCTTGATATACTTATTTTGCAGAGAATTACAATATGCAGCCGGTTATATAAGGAGGATATATGACTAAAACAATGAACGATATTCTCGGTCTTGATGAAGCCAAGTGCCGGGAAATTGTCGACATAAAAGAAAAATACATTAAAGGGGAGCTGACGTTTGAGGAAGCGCGTGAAATTATTTTGCAGCGTTTTGATTCCGTCACGCCCCAGGAATTTGCTTTCGGCGAACAGATGCTGAAAGATGACGGCATTGATGATGAAACCATGCATGAAAAAATGGATGACATCATCCGGCTTTTCGACGGTGTCATGGAACGGGAGCATCTGGAATTGCCGGAAGGCCACCCTATCCGTTCATTCATGGAGGAAAATCAGATCATCCTCGGCACGATAGCAGAAATGAAAGAGCTTTTGGCGGGGAAATTTATCAAAAACCGCTGGCTGGAGGTCTATGACAGGCTGAAAGAATACATAAAGCATATTACAAGGAAACATAACCAGCTTTTCCCTTATCTGGAACAGAAAGGGTTTGACCGCCCGACACTCATCATGTGGACGTTTGATGATCATGTGAAAAAAGCAATCCTCCGCAGCGCAAGATATCTGGATATGGATAAAGAAGAGGCGTTCCTGAAAATGCAGCCCGAAGTGATTGAGAAGATAGAGGATATTATTTTCAAGGAGACCCGGGTTTTGTACCCGACATCCATGGAGCTTCTGTCGGAAGAGGAATTTCGGGAAATGCGCATCGGCGAGGAGGAAGTGGGCTTTGCCAACATGGAGGCGCCGAAAGGCTTCCTGCCGCCGGAAAAAACAGAGTGGTCTTCCGGAGGAGAACCGTCCTTTATGAAGGACTTCAGCGCGCTTCTCAGCAAGTATCATATGGGGGCGGGCACGGATACGGAGATGGATGTGGCTATAGGGAAGCTCACTCTTGCGCAGATCAATCTGATTTACCGCCATCTTCCCATTGACCTGACATTTGTTGATGAAAACGATATTGTGAAGTTTTATACCGATACGCCGGTTCGTGTGTTCAGCCGGAGCGCCGGTGTGATAGGCCGGAAAGTGCAGAACTGCCATCCCAGAGAAATACTGCCTGTCGTGAACAGGATATTGGGTTCTTTTAAAAGCGGAGAAAAAGATACGGCGGAATTTTTTATCAACAAGCCGGGGAAACAGATATTTGTAAATTATATAGCTGTCCGTGATGAAAACGGTGTGTACCGCGGCTGTCTGGAAACCATGCAGGATGTGGAGCATATCCGCTCTTTAGGAAATAAACCGCAGTCCGCTCCTGTCTGGACGGGAAGCAAAGCAGACGGCGGCACGGAAGTGGAAGCGGAAACGGCGGAGAAAGAGGGAGACGAAGGAAATACGTTGGAGATAACAGGCGATACCACTCTCCACCGGGCGCTCCAGACATATCCTTACCTGAAAGAATTCCTTTTACAGCTTTCTCCGAAGTACAAGCCCCTTTCCAATCCAGCGCTGTTTGCGATGATGAGCCGGGTGGCTGATTTCCGGACCATCGCGGCAAAAGGCGGCTTTACAGAAGAAGAGCTGCTTGGGAAAATAAAAGAAGAAATAACAAAGAGAAATAACGGATAATCCATGGAACACCCCATGCAAAAACCGGGCAATGCTTTCTGACACATGTCCGGTTTTAATTGTCTGCCGAAAAGGCATGAGTAAACCCCCAGTTAAACTGGGAGGTAGATAAAAGTCATCTTATAGAAAAGGAAAGAACCTCCTAATGGTACAATGATAGCGGTCTGGCAACCACATCATTGTACCATTAGGAGGTTCGGTGTCAATGAATGACGTAAAAAGCTTATCACACAGCAAGTGGAGATGTAAATATCACATAGTATTTGCCCCTAAATATAGACGGCAAATCATATACAGGAAATTAAGAAGTGATATTGGGAAAATCCTATGATATTTGATAAACATGCTAACTTAAAATATAAGTATGGGAATCGCCACTTCTGGTGTAGAGGCTATTATGTAGATACAGTTGGAAGATATGAAGGAGCGATAAAGGAGTATATACGCAATCAACTGGAAGAAGACATAGCGCAAGACAGCTTAAATTTTAAGGAATATACAGACCCGTTTACGGGTGAGCCAGTGAAGTAGGCGTAGAAAGAGCCCCCGAGTAGGGGGCAGCCTGTAATAACAGAGTGGTTGCCGGATCATTCAATACCCTCTTTAGAGGGTAACCACTAGAGGAAGACCCTTATAGGGGCAGAGCAAACCACCCGTTTTATGGGTGATTATGATTTATCTTTCTCAGTGTTTTTTACGCCCATTTCAAGATCCGGAATAAAGTGCCCATATGTGTCCATTATCTGCTGGAATAATGTGCTATGGTCCAGCCTGTTCCCTAGCACCTTGGAATTTATCCTTTTTTTTAAAAGCAAAGTGGCATGCGTATGGCGGAGACTATGAAAAGTAAAGTTCGGTAACCCCATGGCGTCAAATATCCTGCGGGAGATTTTCTCAATGTGGTTTCTTGTTATTGGCTTTCCTTCGGTATCACAGAAAAGACGGACGATATACGCAAAAAAACCGATAGGTATATAGAAGCCATGTATAAATAAATTTTTGACGTTTGTCTGCCGTCTACATAAAAATCCCCTTAAGTATAGTTTTTTATCGTATGCTTTTTCATATTATCAAATACTAAAATTCATAACGGGTTAATTTTGACAGGTATTCACTTTTCAATCCCGTGATTTCTCTTATCTGCATTACTGTCTCATTTGGGATTTGTTTTGATAATTTATTTAAATCGTTATCGATATTTTGGTACTGAATATGAAATATTTCAGTTTGTTTAGAAATAACAGAAGATACAATGAATGCGGCGAGTATATCATCTTGTCCGTATAAATAGCGGTTATTTCTGTATGCAATGCCTATATCTTTATGCACTTGGAACTCGGGAATAGTTGATACGCGGCTGGCTTGTTGATCTTTTTTATGTGAGAAGAGACGATTATTATGTGCAGATTTATTTCTTATCGTGGTTAAGTATCTAAGCGCTGAAGATAAATCATCCGATTTAAGATTTGGGTTTATATCGGCAGCTATGTTTCTGCGCATATTTGCTTTTAAATTGTTGTAAAATTTACTCATTTCCCCAAAAGAAATAATTGTATTTAATACCCACAGCGGGACTTTTTGATAATTATTCATATAATGGCAGATTGTAGGAGTACGTTTATAGTAATATGCATCTTCGACGTCATCCTGCAGTTTGTCAATAAGACTTGTCACATGTTTTTTCTGTTTTGGTGCTGGAGTGAAGTTAGAGGGAAGGTCGTACCCGCAACCGTAGCCATACCCATAAGATAAAGAAAAATGTAAAGAAATTAGAGATTTCAGTTGTGTTTCAATATTAATTGTAATAGCCATTAGCTGATGACGGAGTCTTGCATCATACTCGTAGAGGGCAATTAAGTGGTTAAGTGAAGTTCCATGTTTATATCTATCTTCTTTTGCTTGACGTGTCAACTCTGAATCAATAAATAAATCTTTATATCCATTGATTAAGTTATAGTAACCATATTGGATTAGATATTTTCCTGGATTGGAACCGACATCAAGTCCACGACGCTTTAAAATATTAATCTGTTCATCAATAGTTGTAGGATTAGCGCTCATATGTACTCTCCGTATATAAAGAAAATAGCCTGGCACACTTTTGTACCAAGGCTATTTTCGGTCCGCATCTCATACTGCTCAGCGGCTCAATCTATAGCTATGATACAAAAAATTAGATTTTTTGTCAATCTAAGACGCAACAAAATTTTCCTAAAAGGTAACAAAAACGGACTAAACGGTGTTAAAAATTTCTGGTTTCATAATAGTAAAGACCATGTATATAGTAAATTGAAAAAAATTATAATTTTTTTTAGATTTCAACGACTTTATCTAAAATAGAAACAAGCAATTCACGCCCCTTTGTGCATGTCGCTCGCGTATAAACGGAAGGATCCCAACCTATCAGCGTGAGTCCATTTTCGGATTTACCGATTTGTTTTATGGTAGCGTCGTTTCCATTAATAAAACCACGACTATGTCACCGCTGCCCACATCTGACTGGTGCCTGACGATAATTGCATTTCCGTTTCTCCTGCGGGGAATTTATGGATTTGCCTGCTATTTTTTAAGCGATATATTTTCCGGTTTATGCCATTTCGTTGTCTAAATTACGCAGCAAGTGTTCTAATCAAGCCTATATGCATGTTACAGTTTACAGGTAAATAAATCAAGGCTGATTAAAAACTGCATTTTATCCGTTAAATTTACAATTTATGTAATGTGGTGAAGCACAGAAAATGGTGTAATAGCGGAAAAAACGAAGGCGGTAAAATGGAATTTATATTGAGCCGGTTAGAGTGAATAAGGGGTTAATACCCAAGGAAGCGGCGGATCGTTTTGCCCCATTTTCTGTTTTTCCAGAGGAAGAGTCCGATGGCGGATCCGATGAAGGCCTGAAGTATTTCAAAAGGGAGTTTCAGCATGGCATATTCCCAGGTGCTGTACACGTAGGCCTTGCCCAAAGTGTATCCCGCGATGGCGATGAGGGCGCCAAGGATGGTCGCTCCAAGAATGACAGGGAAGTTGTCTCTTCCATACCTGCCCACGATAAGGGACATGACGACGGAGCGGATACCGTGGGTGGCAAGGGAGACGAACATGGGGAGGGGATAGAAAAAGAAATCCCCGAGGAACGCGCCCACACCGCCGACAAGAAATGCGCCCAGGGGGTCGAGCGACAAGGCGGCAATGACAATGATGATATCGTTCAGGTAAATATGCCCGCCGGGAACGGGAACGCTGAAAGAAGAGAAAATAGTATTTATTGCCATGAGCAGTCCGCATAGCGTAATCCATTTTATTTTATGGGGAAGACCGACAGTATCATTTTGATGCATAAGAGCTCCTTATTTGCGATTGGTAAAAGAAAAGGACGCAAGACCGCCCTTTTGTCATTGGAAGAGATATTTGTCAATGAGGTCTTTCCTGCGTAAATCTTTCAGCCATTCTGCAGGAATTGCATCATAACCGTAAATGATGCCTGCGAGCGCTCCTGTGACGGCGCCTACGGTGTCGGTATCATCGCCGAGATTGACGGCGATCATGACGGCGTCTTTGAAATTGTCTGTATTTTCCAGTGTCCATATGGCTGCTTCGAGGGTGTCTGCCACGTAGCCGGTGCTTTTGATTTGTTCTACCGGCAGGCTGCTGATGGTAAGAAGGTTTTTAAAGAGGCTTTCTTCTATACCGTCATTGACGGCAGTTTCCACAGCTTCTTTTATGGATCTTCCCTGTAAAAGTTCCCTGGCGATATGGATATAGGTGACGCAGGCGCTTTTTGAAATGCGGTGTCCATGGGTGAGTGCCGATACTTCCCGTATTTCATCGTCTGTTACTTCGGGAAGGAACGCGAGGGGGATGATGCGCATGAGGGAGCCGTTTCCATTGGAAGCTTCATCGGAGAGGCCTTCTCCGCGGCTGAGGGCGGCTCCCGTGGTCATGCCTACATCGAAGGATTTTCCGTCAGGGGTATACTTGCCGTTTTTGTACCAGTCGGTCATGCAGCACATGAGGTCTTCCAGGTCGATCCGTCCCATGAGTTTGATGCTGTCGCAAGTGGCAAGGGTGAGGCTGGTGTCATCGGACCATGTCCCCGGTGCCATATTATACGTGCCGTAACCTGTCATTTTTTCCACATGGAATGAACCGCGCTCTTCAAACTGGACAGGCAGTCCGAGGGCATCTCCCACCGCCAGTCCGTATACCGCATCGCGAAGTGTTCTCATAGTTCCTCCTGGTGAATATTCTTTCTGTATTATTGTACCAGAAAAGGAAATAGCTGATAAGGCGGGAGGCTTCTTCGGCAAAGGAAATAAAAAACCGCCGTAAGGCGGTTAAAGACATCTTACTTTTTGTTGATGATTTTTTGGATGGTGTCTCCCATATTTCTGTTTTTCCAGATGAACGCGCCGAGGATGGCACCGATGCCTGCCTGGAGTATTTCAAAGGGGAGTTTGATGAGAGAATATTCCGGGGTACTGTATACATAAGCCCTGCCGAGAGAATAACCGATAACCACGATGAGCGCGCCTAAGAAGACGCCAAAGAAGGTGAGTAGAAGATTCTTCTTTCCGTAACGCCGGGCAAAGAGGGAAATAACGACGGCTTCCAGTCCGTGGGTGGCAAGCGAAACAAACATGGGGAGAGGGTAGAAAAAGAAATCGCCCAGGAATGCGCCTACACCGCCGACCAGGAACGCGCCCAGCGGGTCGAGAGAGAGAGCCGCCGCTACGATGATGACATCATTCAGGTAAAAGTGTCCGCCGGGGACGGGGATGTTGAAAGATGACAGGACGGTATTCATTGCCATTAAAAAGCCGCATACCGTGAGCCATCTGGCTTTATAGCGGGGGGCGGCGGAAATATTTCCTGCCGGGGTATTGGTGTTTGTCATGAAGAGCCTCCTTATACAGCTTTACTTAAAAACAGTATAATGATAAACTGGCATTATGAAAATCACCAAAAATAAAAATAAAAATATAACCAGATGGAGGCGTGATGGAGAATAGCGTAAAAGAGAAGGCATATATGGCGCTTTATGCCCGTGTCCGTGAAGCGATTACCGGCGGGATTTACCGGTGGGGCCACAAGCTGCCTTCCAAACGCGCTATGGCGGAAAGGCATGGCGTGAGTGTCATCACCGTGGAGCATGCGTATGCGCTTCTTGCGGAAGAAGGGTATGTCGAACCACGGGAACGGAGCGGCTACTTTATCATTTATAAAGAGGAAGATGCTTTCCCCATGGGGTACAGGGGAAAGGAAGTGAAGCCTGTTCTTCCTTCGGAGACGGATGAAGAAGTATTTCCCTTTTCCGTTTATGCGAAAACGGCACGGACAGTGCTCTCCAAATGGGGCGAAAAGGTGCTGGCCCGCTCTCCCAATCAGGGAACGGCGGAGTTGAGGAATGCACTTTGCGACTACCTGGCGCGAAGCAGGAATATCATCGTTTCTCCGCAGCAGATATGCATCGGGTCGGGAGCGGAGTATCTGTACAGCCTTGTAGTGCAGGCCCTTGGCCGGGAACGGCTTGTAGCGGTGGAGGATCCCTGCTATGAGAAGATACGGCAGGTGTACCGTGCCCATGGCATACGGACAGAATCTCTCCGTCTGGGAGACAAAGGAATTCTGACAGAAGAACTGAAACGGGCAGGCGCACGTGTGCTTCATGTGACACCGTTCCACAGTTATCCAAGCGGCATTACGGCAAATGCTTCGAAGCGGCGGGAGTATATCCGCTGGGCGGAGGAGCGGTCCGGTCTGATTATTGAAGATGATTTTGATTCGGAGTTCACTCTTTTGTCAAAAGCGGAAGACACGCTCTTTTCTCTTGCTCCCCATGGCCCGGTAGTATATATGAATACGTTCTCACGAACAATTGCTCCCTCTGTCCGCGTGGCGTACCTCGTACTTCCCGAAAATCGTCTGTCCAGATTTCAGGAGCGGACGGGATTTTATTCCTGTACCGTTCCTGTATTGGATCAGCTCATTCTGGCGGAACTCATCAGCCATGGAGATTTTGAGCGGCATATCAACCGGGTGCGGAGACGACGGAGGCGTAAAAAGGAAACGGATATGTCTTCCTGAAAGTAGGGAGATTAAAATGTATAAAGGCTGGGCGCAGCAAAAAAGACTTTCCCTAAAAATGGAAAGCCTTTTTATATTTATTATTTCTGACTTTTATCTTTTGTTCTGCAAAGTCCGCGCTCGCAGTTGCGGAGAAAGCGGAGAAGATGCTCAATTTCCGGTGTCGGCGGGAAGTCCTGTTCCATTTCATGGATAGCTTCGTACAGCTTCAGGCCGGAACGGAAAATGGTGCGGTATGCTTTTTTAAGCCAGCTTCTTACTTCGGGGGTGATATTGTTTCTGGCGAGTCCTACGCTGTTCAGTCCGACCACTCTTGCCGGATTGCCGTCAACGATCACGAATGGGCATACGTCCTGTACGATCTTGGACATACCGCCCACCATGGCGCAGGCGCCGATCTTTACGAACTGGTGGATACCGCTCATGCCGCCGATGACCGCGTGGTCTTCCACAGTGACGTGGCCGGCTGCTCCGGAAAAGCTGGACATGACGATGTAGTCTCCGAAATTGCAGTTGTGTGCCACATGGGTGTATGCCTGAAGCATATTATGCGAGCCGATACGGGTTTCGCAGTTTTCTCCCGTAGCACGGTGGATGGTGACGAATTCGCGGAAGCTGTTGTCATTGCCGATGACGACCGTACTGTATTCGCCGGCAAATTTCAAATCCTGTGGATCTTCTCCGATGACGGCGTTCGGATACACATGATTGTTTTTCCCCATGCGTACGTTTTTCGAAATGACCGCATGGGAGCCGATGATGGAGCCTTCGCCGATTTCACAGTTGGGACCGATGACGGCATAAGGTTCGATAATTACATTTTTATGAAGTTTGGCAGTAGGATCAACAACGGCCGTTTCATGAATCTGCGGCTCCGCTGATTTGATAACTGTTAATTCCATTCTCATGGTTTCCCTTCAACAGCAGGCGGATACTGCCTGCCGGATTTTAATTTCTTTTTATACATACATCGGCAAGACGGTTTTTAAATAAAACAATGGTCTTGTCGAAATATATGCGTTTTTCTTTATTTTTCTTTATTTTTCTTTGAATATCGACTGATTTCTACTACATATAAGTATAAAAAATTTACCCTAATGCTGTTCTTATGTTTTTCTGCCGTGTCATATAAAAGACAGAGAAGGTAAACGGTATCATAGACTACGCAAATCGTTCCAGAGAGAAATCTTGGCAAAACCGGCAAAGAGACAGCCTATGCCAAAGAAATAAACCATCGTAAGCGCGGCGGCCTGCGGAAATGCAAGAAGAGCGGTACCAAGCAGGATTTGCATGATGCAGAGGATGCGGAACAGCACTTTGTGTGTAATCAATGCATCAAAATCACGGCTGTGGATGAGTGTAAAAATACCGCGGATAATGAATGTGACCGCAAAGAAAAGCGGCAGCAGGGCAGATAATATCATGGTGCCGTTAAAAGTAAGTACTAACATGCCGAAAATAATGTCCGTCAAGCACACCAGAAGTCCCCAGATTACGCGCTCTTCCTTGGGAATCTGTATATAGGCTATAACACCAAAAATACCACTTGTCAGTACGAGAAATCCGATGCTCCATGCCAATCCGATCAGAGCGCCTATCGGCTGGAAGAAGCAGTATACACCGACAAAGGCATATAAAATACCGGATAATAAAATAAAGGTTTTACTCCAACCTGACATAAAAATCATCCTTTCTAATTGATAAAGCGGTAATATCCGGTATGAGATCCTTATATCTTGCGTATGGCAGGAATTAACTGGAAAATCATACTGCGGATTATATTACTGTGATTCATGAATTATTTATTGTTCTCGTCCTTTTCTTTTTTATTTTCCGGTTCAGCGAGGTAGAAAAGGAAATCAGCCGATGCTTTGAAGGTTTCCCCTACATAGCATTCACAGTGTACCTTGCCCATGCGCCCTACGATCTTTTTGATGACCGCTTTGGTTACAAGCTGGTCTCCCGGGCGGACGGGGGAACGGAAGCGGACTTTGTCCATGCCTGTAAACATGGGAATGAGGCCCCGATTTTCTTCGGGATACTGGAGAGCAACGCCGCCGACCTGTGCCATGGCTTCACAGATAAGGGCGCCAGGCATGATGGGGTGGCCGGGGAAATGTCCCTGAAAAAATGGTTCGTTGATGGTGACGGATTTCACTCCGACGGCATAATCCATGGGAACGAGTTCGGTAATTTTGTCTACCAGCAGCATCGGATAACGATGGGGGAGGATTTCCATGATTTCTTCAATATTTAATTCCATAATTGATTCTCTCCTGTTCATGAACTTCTTTTTATTTTTTCAATACTCTCAGTTTCGCCGCAAGAGCGGCATTCAGCTTATGGCTTCCCATGACCGCGATGATGTGTGCGTGGAGCGGGCCCACAAGGGAAATATCGCCAAGGATATCCAAAATCTTATGGCGGACAAGTTCGTCGGGGAATTTCAATTCTGACAGGCAGTCCGTTTCAGAATAAACGACAGCGTTTTCCAACGTACCGCCTTTGCCGAGCCCCATTTGCCGCATGGCCTCCAGCTCCCAGGTAAATCCGATGGTACGGGAAGGGGCGATTTCTCTGATGTATGTCTCCTTGTCGATTGTGAAGTCTTTCATTTGCGTACCTAAAAGCGGATGGGGATTGATGGATGTAAATGTAATGCGGAGGCCGTCATAAGGGAGCGCAGTGATGAATTTATTATCTTCATATACGGCTACGCTCGTCTCAAGAGTAAGAATATCGGTCTGTTCTTCCAGTTCCACGATACCCGCTTCTAAAATCATTTGGGAGAATGTAAGGGCGCCGCCGTCAGCTACGGGAGGTTCGGGCGCGTCCATCTCAAGAATGCAGTTGTCGATACGGAGCGCAAAGAGCGCGGAAAGGATATGCTCCACGGTGAAAACTTTCGCATTTCCCCGTTCCAGCGTCGTTGCGCGGAGTGTATTTGTCACAAATTCACTCTTTGCAGGCACTTCAGGGGCACCGGTAAGATCGATACGCCGGAAGATGATGCCGCTGCCCGCCGGAGCGGGACGCATCGTGATTGTTACGGGAATTCCGGAATGGAGTCCGTTTCCCTTAAAGGAAATCGGTTTTCCGAGGGTATACTGATTTCTTTTCAATATAGAGTCCTTTCAAGAATTACTTATTATACTAATAATTTATTATACAGCGATATGACTGCAAGTACAAATATAAATTAGAAAGGATTTTCTTGGGAAGGAAAAGAAAAATCATGCAAAGCCTGTTTGGCGGAATGGTATAATTTATTTAAATTAAGAAAAGGAAAGGAGACTGCGGTGGAAAGCGGACTACTGAAAAAGCAGGAGGATCTGCGATTTCGTTTGAAAGAAATGGGAACTGTGGCGGTCGCTTTTTCCGGCGGCGTGGATTCCACTTTTCTGCTCCATGAGGCCCATGCCGTTCTTGGGAAGAAAGCTGTCGCGGTGACAATGAAATTGAATTCCTTTCCTTTCCGCGAATGGAAGGACGCCAAAGAATTCTGCAAACGGGAACATATACGGCAGATGATTGTCGAACAGGACCAATTCCTGATTAAGGGCTTTGCGGAAAATGAAAGAGACCGATGCTACCACTGCAAGTATTTTCTTTTTTCTTTTTTGAAAGAGCTGGCGAAGAAGAATCATATTTCCTGTGTGGCGGACGGCACGAATTTCAGTGACATGGGCGGTTACCGGCCCGGATTGAAGGCGCTGGCGGAACTGGGCGTGGTGAGTCCCTTAAGAGAGGCGGAGCTGACAAAGGAGGAAATACGGGCGCTTTCGAAAAAGGAAGATCTTCCTACATGGAACAAGCCGTCTTTTTCCTGTCTGGCGACACGGTTTCCTTATGGCGAACCGATCACCGGGAAAAAGCTGCGCCGTGTAGAAATGGCGGAGCAGTTTCTTTTTGAAATGGGATTTACCCAATTCCGTGTCCGCAGCCATGACTGGATGGCGCGTATTGAAATCCGTCCGCAGGAATTTTCCCTGCTTGTGGAAAAAAGAAAGGTCGTGGCCGCGCGGTTTAAAGAACTGGGGTTTATGTATATAACGATGGATCTGGAGGGGTTCCGCTCGGGGTCCATGGATATAGGGCAGGTGTAGCATGGATATCAGAGAACTTTTGGAAAAGGTCAGAGGCGGGAAGCTGGAAATTGACGCAGCGGAAAAGTATCTGCGCAGTCATTCCGGAGTCCGCGCCTATGAAGAAATGGGATATGCCAAACTGGATACGGACAGGAAACGGCGTTCCGGATTTGCCGAGGTCATTTACTGCCAGGGGAAATCGGATGAATTTCTGCCGGAGATATTCCGAAAGTTATATGAAGCGGAAGGAGAGGTGTTCGGTACGCGTGCCGATGCCCATCAATATGAAATCGTCCGCGCCGTACTGCCGGATATTTCTTATGATCCTGTTTCCCGTATCTTGAAACTGGAAAAGAAAGATAAGGAGCATACAGGCTTAGTCGCGGTCTGCACGGGAGGAACGTCAGATATTCCCGTGGCAGAAGAAGCGGCGCAGACGGCGGAATATTTCGGCAGCCGTGTGGAACGTATTTATGATGTGGGTGTCAGCGGCATCCACCGTCTTTTATCCTGTGAAAAGAAAGTGCGGGAAGCCAACTGCGTCATTGCCGTGGCAGGTATGGAAGGCGCTCTTGCGTCGGTAATCGGCGGTCTTGTGGCTAATCCCGTCATTGCCGTGCCCACGTCCGTGGGGTATGGAGCAAGCTTTCATGGGCTGTCGGCTCTTTTGACGATGATTAATTCCTGCGCGAACGGCATTGTGACGGTAAATATAGATAACGGCTTCGGCGCAGGGTATGTAGCGACACAGATCAACAGGCTGGCGGAAAGGGGAAAAAGCAATGGATAAAAAATTATACCTGGACTGCGGCTCCGGGATCAGCGGGGATATGTTCGTGGCGGCAATGATCGATTTGGGGGCGGATCCGGACGCTCTTCAAAAAGCGCTGGACTCCATCCCGGCAGGCGGTTTTTTCGTAGAGATAGGCAGAGTAAAGAAATCGGGCATCGACTGCTGTGATTTCCATGTCCGGCTTGATGATGACTGTGAGAACCATGACCATGACATGGACTACCTTTACGGAAGTCTGACCCCGGCGGCAGGATCGGGATGCTCTTGTCATGAAGAACCGGACAGAGAAGAACATCACTGCCATTGCCATGAGGAAGGGCATGACGGGGAGGCACATCACTGCTGCCGTCAGGAAAAAGATCATCATCATACCCATCGGGGGCTTGCGGAAATTCTTCCGATGATTGATGCCTGTGATATGACGGAAACAGCAAAAGCGCTGGCCCGTAAAATATTCCGGATTATCGGCGAAGCAGAAGCGAAAGCCCATGATTTGCCCCTTGACGAAGTCCATTTCCATGAAGTGGGAGCGCTTGATTCCATTGTGGATGTGGTGGCGGCTGCCGTTACTTTTGACAGCCTTCACATCAAAGAGGTGATTGTCCCTAAACTTACGGAAGGGGCAGGGACAGTTCGGTGCCGGCATGGAGTCATGCCCGTGCCCGTGCCGGCGACAGTGAATATTGTTTCCGCTTATAAAATCCCCATGGAGCTCACTGGGGCGAAAGGGGAGTATGTGACGCCTACCGGCGCGGCCATTGCGGCGGCCATTTCCACAAGCCATCAGCTGCCGCCGTCTTTTGTTATCAAGAAGGCAGGCCTTGGCGCGGGAAAACGGGCATACACAGAACGGAGCGGCATTCTCCAGGCATTCCTGATCCAGGGGGAGGAGAATGAAGGCCGTGATAAAGTTGTGAAACTGGAAACGGATATTGATGACTGCTCCGGCGAGGTTTTGGGGTATGTCATGAAGAAATTGTTCAAGGCAGGAGCGAAAGATGTCCACTATGCTCCCGTTTTCATGAAAAAGAACCGTCCGGCCTGGGAACTGACAGTGATCTGCGGGGAAGACAAAGCGGAGGAGCTGGAACAAATTATTTTCACGGAAACCACGACGATCGGTATCCGCGAATATCCCCTCGGGCGCTCTGTCTTAGATAGAGAAGAAAAAGAAGTGGAAACGGTTTACGGCAAAGCATCTGTGAAGCAGGTGTCTCTGGGAAAGATGACGCGGGCCTATCCTGAATACGATACCGTGAAAAAACTGGCGAAGAGAAATAAAGTGCCTTTTATGGATGTTTTTGACGCGGTGAAAGAGGCGGCAAAGAAAAAATAACGGGCTGATATGGTAAGGAGCGTTTTCCGGCAGGGGCGCTTCTTCTTTTTTCCCTTTCTTTTGTGATAAAATGACTTATTATAAATAAAAGGAAGTACATCTATGAAAAAAAGGAACCTGGGGTTAACAGCGGCTGTAGGTTCGTACCTGCTGTGGGGGCTTCTGCCGGTTTACTGGAAGCAGCTGTCTGCCGTTTCCGCATATGAAATATTATCGCACCGCATTATCTGGTCGTTCTTCTTCATGCTCATGATCCTTTCTTTCATGGGACGGATGGTGTCGTTTTGGGAGGAATGTAAACATCTTTGGGCGGATAAAAGCCGGGGCGCTCTCCTTGCACTGGCATCTTTTCTTATTACGGCAAACTGGTGCATCTTCATCTGGGCGGTGACGAACCGCCATGTGGTGGATACCAGTGTGGGGTATTACATGAATCCCCTTGTGAGCGTTCTTCTTGGTGTTGTATGTTTTCATGAGCGGCTGTCAAAAATGAAATGGTTTTCTATTGCTGTTGCCGCTGCGGGAATCGGTGTGATGACCTGGGAGTTGGGAAGGTTCCCGCTGATTGCTGTCGGTCTTGCATCGACATTTGCCCTCTATGGCGCGGTGAAAAAGAAATTGAATCTGGATGCTTTTTACAGCATTACGCTGGAAACATTTTTTGTTCTTCCTTTTGCTCTTGCTTATGTACTTTCTCTTGGGAATGACGGTATGGGACATTTCACTGTCGATGACCTGCGGACAGCAGTGTTTCTTATCGGCGCAGGCGCTGTGACGGCGACGCCTCTCGTACTCTTTTCCATAGGGGCGAATGATCTGCCGCTGAACGTTCTCGGGTTCTGCCAGTATATTTCTCCGTCCATCACTTTGCTTCTGGGGATATTCCTTTTCGGCGAACCTTTTACCCGTGCACAGGTGTCTGCTTTTTCTTTTATCTGGTCAGCTCTTGCGGTCTTTACGATTGCGGACTGGAGAGAAAGGAAGTTTTTGGAAAAACGGGGAATGAGCGCTTTGTAAGAAGGAGGGGGAAATGGAAAACATTTTATCGGAGTATGATAAATCACCGGGAATCATTTCTCCGGATTTTGAAAAAATGGATTTGCACCTGCCGAAGAAAGCGGTTTTTGCTTTTCTTGGAGAGAAACGGATTGAAAGGTTTGCTTTTGCCCGGGGCGGTGAAAAGGTCGGGACATTTGTTTCTCTGACAAAAGATTTTCCCCTGTGGATGATTAAAGCGGATAAGGAAGAACTCTGCGTCCTTCAGGCGCCGGCGGGAGCTTCGGCGGCAGTCCTGCTTCTGGAACGGCTCTATGCGTATGGTGTGGAAAAAGTGGTAGCTCTGGGATGCTGCGGCGCGCTGGAAAAGCTGGCGGAGAATGTTTTCTTTGTCGTACGCAAGGCGCTTCGTGATGAGGGTACGTCGTACCATTATCTTCCGTCGGCACGGTTTGTGACACTTGATGAATCGGCGGCGAATATTGTAGAAGGAGTGCTTCGGGAAAATCATGTGCCTTGTGAAAGCTGTGTAACTTGGTCGACGGACGGATTTTTCCGTGAAACGAAAGAAAAGGTAAAAGCGCGGCGGGCGGAAGGCTGCCGCGTCGTGGATATGGAATGCGCCGCTTTGGCGGCATGTGCGGCATACAGGGGGAAGGTATTTGCCCAGATCCTTTTTACCGCCGATACACTTCACGATTTATCTCACGAACAGCGGGCGTGGGGAAAAGAAAGCCGCGATAAGGCACTCCTCATGGGAGTCAAAGCGGCGGAGAGGTTATGAAGGAAGAGTTATGTCAGCAGGTGAATTGCTTTTTGGGGGACTTCTTGCCATAAATGCCGCCGCCTTTTTTCTGTACGGCCTTGACAAATGGAAAGCGGTGCATGGACGGCGGCGGATAAGGGAAAGGACGCTTCTGTTTATTGCCGCTGCGGGCGGATCGGCAGGCGCGTTTCTTGCTATGCGTTTTTTTCGCCATAAGACACGCCATGTGTCATTTCAATTCGGTGTGCCCGTCCTCTTTCTTTTACAGGCAGCTTTCGCTTTTTTCCTTTGGAAATAGTTCGGGCGGACTTGACTATATTCATGATTATCTGTACAATACAAAAGATACTAAGAGCTGTGATGAAGACGGTTTGCGTAAGCGCCCGGCAGAGAGAGCCTTCGGCCGGTGAAAGAAGGGGCGGGCGGCGCGGACGGATCACTTCTGAGCTTCAGGGAGGAAATGCCCTGACGGGACACCGTTAACTGTGCCGAGTGGCCTTTGGGTCATTAGGGTGGTACCACGGGAAATATTCTCGCCCCTTTTCGGGCGGGATTTTTTTTATTTACACCATACAGGAGGAAATGGAATGGATTACAGCAAGACGCTGCGCCTGCCGCAGACAGAATTCCCCATGCGCGGAAATCTTCCGCAGAAGGAACCGCAGTTTGTGGAACTTTGGCAAGATAAGGATTTATACAACAAGAGAATAGAGAAAAGAAAGAAAGAAGGCGCCCCCCGCTTCGTGCTCCATGACGGACCTCCTTATGCGAACGGCAAGATCCACATCGGCCACGCTCTGAATAAGACACTGAAGGATATTATTGTCCGCTACAAGTACATGGCGGGGTACATGGCAAATTATATTCCTGGCTGGGATACCCACGGCCTTCCGATTGAATATGCCGTACTGAAAGATTCGGGAGAGGATCGGGCGAATATGTCCGTTCTTGAACTGCGCCGCAAATGTCTGGAATACGCGAAAAAGTGGATTGAAATCCAGAAGACTGATTTTATCCGTATGGGCGTTATCGGCGATTTTGATAACCGTTACGTTACTTTTGATCCGCATCTGGAAGCCAAGGAAATAGAAGTTTTTGGCGAAATGGCAAGAAAAGGATACATCTATAAAGGAAAGAAAGCCGTTTACTGGTGTTCCCACTGTGAAACGGCGCTGGCGGAAGCGGAAATTGAGTATAAGGACCGCAAGTCCCCGTCTATTTATGTGAAGTTCCCTGCGAAAAATATCAAAGGACTCGGACCGGAGGGCGTAGATCAATCCAAGCTTTTTGCCGTCATCTGGACAACCACGCCTTGGACCATTCCTGCCAACCAGTATATTTCCGTCAACCCGAAGTTCACCTATGTATGGGTGCATAATCTGGATGCCGACGAGTACTATCTGATGAATAAGGAGCTGGCACCGGCAGCTTTGGCGGACTGCAAGATTGAAAATTACGAGTTTGCCGGCCGCGAAATGACAGGCGCCGAATGGGAGTTGGCCGAATTTATGCACCCTTGGGCATCTTATAACCGAACCGTGTATGTTCTTGAGGGCAACCATGTCACGCTGGATGCCGGTACAGGCTGTGTACATACTGCCCCGGGCCACGGCGTGGATGACTTTGAAGTATATAAGAAATATGAAAATGAAGGAAAACTGAAGCAGGAAGTCATCTGTCCTGTGGACAATAAAGGCCGTATGACGGCAGAAGCCGGATCCTTTCTGGAAGGGAAGACTGTATGGGAAGCGGAAGGACCGAGTATTTCCGCGCTTGCCCACGAAGGCATGCTTCTTGGCAAAAAGTCCCTCCACCACCAGTATGCCCATTGCTGGCGCTGCAAGAATCCCGTCATTTACCGTGCGACAGAGCAGTGGTTTGCTTCCATCAATGATTTTCGCGAAGATGCATTGAAAGCGGTCGACGAGACACGGTTTATCCCTTCCTGGGGGCATGACCGCCTGTATAATATGATTCGTGACCGCCAGGACTGGTGTATTTCCCGCCAGCGCTCCTGGGGTGTTCCGATTCCTGCTTTCTACTGCGACGGCTGCGGCAATTATGTGATCACGCCCGAAACGATTGAAAGCGTGAAAGAAATCGTGGAAAAAGAGGGTACCGACGCATGGTGGGCACATCCGGCGGAAGAACTTTTGCCGAAGGATTTCAAATGCCCCCACTGCGGCGGCAGCCGTTTCCACCAGGAAAAAGACATCATGGACGTATGGTTTGATTCCGGCTCCACATGGAACGGTGTTCTAAAAGACCCTCATCCGGTGTGGAAAGAGACCGGCGCGGCGTATCCCTGCGATTTGTATCTGGAAGGTTCCGACCAGCACCGCGGCTGGTTCCACAGCTCTCTTCTGACCAGTGTGGCAGTCAATGGCTGCGCGCCGTATAAGGCTGTTCTGACCCATGGTTTTACCATGGACGGAGAGGGACGGAAGATGTCCAAATCGGTAGGAAACGTAGTCGCGCCCCAGGACATTATTGATAAGTACGGCGCTGACGTGATGCGTTTGTGGATTTCTTCCGTCGATTACCAGGGAGACGTCCGCCTTTCCGATAAGATTGTGAAATCCATGAGCGATGTATACAGAAAGATCAGAAATACGTTCCGCTACCTTCTGGGGAATCTTTATGATTTCGATCCGAAGACCGACAGCGTGGCTTATGGGGATATGGAAGAATTGGATCGCTGGGCGCTGCTTCGTCTGGAACAGGTAAAGCGTACCGTTCTTAAAGCCTATGAGGATTATGAATTCCACGTCATGTACCATGCCGTCCATAATTTCTGTACTGTGGACCTGTCATCCATTTACCTGGATATACTGAAAGACCGTCTCTATACAGAAAAAGATGATTCCCTCCTGAGAAGAAGCGCGCAGACTGCCATGTATGAAATCCTTACCTCTCTCGTAAGGCTGGTAGCCCCCGTTATTTGCTTTACTGCCGAAGAAGTATGGCAGGCACTCCCGAATCGGGAAGAAAGAGAATGGTCTGTCCATATGGCGGATATGCCGGCGGAAAACGACAGATACATGGATAAAGTATTGGAAGAAAAGTGGAAGAAGCGCCTTGCTCTCCGCAGCGTTGTGACAAAAGCGCTGGAAGAAGCCCGCCAGGCGAAAGTCATCGGCCACCCTCTGGACGCGGAAATTACTATTTACGCAGATGGTGAACATTTGGAAACACTGAAAGCCATGGAAAAAGAACTGGCGGATTTCTGCCTTGTTTCCCAGGCGAAGATTTCCGGCGATCTGTCTGCCGCTCCTGAGAATGCCTTCGCTTCTGAAGACGGAACGGTGAAAGTTTCTATCGCCGTCTGCACTCTTGAAAAGTGTGAACGCTGCTGGAAACGCACTCCTGATGTAAACTCCGATCCGAAACATGAACACGTCTGCGCAAGATGCGCTAAAGTCCTTACGGAGATGGGAGAATAAGAAAGGCAAGTCGGCGGTCAGCAGTGGAAATTTATAAGTTAAGTATGCTGACGCTTTCCTGTATGACAGAAAAGTAACGGGACAATATAAAAGACCTCTTTTGCCGGAGGTCTTTTTGTTTGGAGAAATCCATGGAAGAGTTTTGTTCATTGCCGCAGCGAAAGATATGAGGGAGTCGATTTCATTTGAGTGTGAATTTCCAGGCACAGAACCAGCTTTCCGGGTGGGCGTCAGGGGGACAGCCTATGCATTCTGTCTGTATGCGGTCGTCTATACCTTCGGCAAAGTGGGCGTATTCTACAAGACCGGCGCTTTTGCAGGGATAGTCGGGTAAATTTTTCCGCATCCGTGCCGATTGGACACGGCAGTTATCCATTGTGAAGATGAGAGAACCGTCTTCAAAGCGGGAGGACTGTCTGTTCAGACGGCTGTACATACGGAAGTTTAAAGCCTGCGCCAATCCTTCCAGCCCGGGATGCTCTTCCATGCCAAGAAGTTTTTTAATGGAGTGCGCTTCAAAGGGAGAGAACCGGGCCCATGTAGAATCGTTGCACCGTTTCGCATCATTGATGCCGTAGGAAAACTCCACTCCCTGAAACCAGAAGCCGTCCTGGGCAAGCCAGCTTTTTGCGATGGTGTCCAGAAGAGAAAGCTGCTCTTCTTTGGGAAGGCGGATGAGGAAAGCGGGACAACCCTCTTGTTCAGGGAAATGAAATTGCGCCGCCAAACGACGAACTGCCGCCTTTCGTGTCTGCTTCCAGGCGTAGTCCATGACATTGAGCGCCTTTTCAAAACCGAGCTGGTGCTCTACTTCACGGAACCAAAGGGTGTGATGGACCGTCATGCGGTGGCACATGTCTATAATATGTGCCGCCCGCTTTTCCACCGTTATTGTTTCCATTGTTTTTTCATTCATGGTAAACCTCCTTCATGGAGAATTTCATTTCTTTTATTATGAAATAACTGTTGGAAAATATCCATGGTAAAAAAATAATCAAAAAGTCAAAATATTTATTAGCACTCTATTGACATGAGTGCTAAATGTGATATAATACAGTTGTCAGGAAGAAAAGATGGACTCCTGAGATATGTTATAAATATTTTAAAGAAAAGAGGTTTTGATTATGCGTGGTTTACTTCCTTTTGATGGTTTTTTCGGTGATACGGCGCTGGATCATTTCTTCAGTGATGCTCCGGCTGTATACAAAGACTATGTGTCTGTACCCAAGGTGGATATTGAGGATAAAAAAGATTTCTATGAAATTACCTGTGATATGCCCGGGTTTACCAAGGATCAGATCCGTATTTCTTATGAAAACGGAATTTTGTCCCTGTCCGCTCAGAAAGAGGAACAGACGGAGGAAAAAGATGATGACCGTCATTACATCCGCCGTGAACGTTCCAGTTCTGTCTTCCGCCGCCAGTTCAATGTGAAAGGGATCAAAGAAGACGGCATCAAGGCAGGCTTGAAAGACGGGATTCTGACGATTACACTGCCGAAACTCCCGCAGGAAATTGAAAAAGCACCCCATCGTATCCAGATTGACTGAAGATGATGTATAAGATATTCCTGGAATACTGAAAAGTTTATTCATGCTTTCTCTCCGGGCGGTACTTCCCCGGTACCGTCCATCTTTGGAACAGGTCATGATAATCCCCCATTATCGTGGCCTGTTTTTATGTTCCCATAAACAGTTTGCGTTTCATGGCTGTTTATAATAAGCTGGAGGAAAATGGAGGGAGGAATATATGGGGAAAAGACTGGAAGACAGGGGTTTGGAAGAATTGTGGCAGCTGTTTCCCATATTTCTTGTGCCGCATAAAAAAATGGGCAGGTTGGTACAGGGAAGAAAAAGGTCGTTTGGAAGTTCTGCTGGGCGCAGGGCGGATAAAGCGCGTCAGCCATATCGGAAGTACGGCTGTTTCCGGTATCTGGGCCAAAAATATCATAGATATCCTGTTAGAAGTACCGGATAAAAAAAGAATGGCAGAGGTACGAGAAATTTTGAAAAATAACGGCTGGCTCTGCATGAACACTTCAAAGAACCGTATTTCGGGTTATAGGACATTTTGTGTTGATTTTAATACCGATGAAGTTAGACATTGTCTGGCTTCATCGGTATTTTATCCTTTTCCTAAGAAGATAAAGGGTGGACAAAATGAGTTGGTAAAAAATCCGAAAATGATTGCTATGACTGCTTTAATTAGGGTTATATCTTTTTAAAATATGTTTATTTTAAAAGGAGAACCTTATGAAACAAGTTAGGTGTTTATATTGCGGTTTCTTTTGCTCAAAATATGGTAAAACTCGTACAGGAAGGCAACGGTGGTACTGCAAAGAATGTCATTCTGTCTTTGTGAATCCGATTAATAAGACGGTTCATGATTTTAAGCACTTTATTCAGTGGTTGTTTGGTAAGGATGTGCAAAAATCCATGCCTGGCAACGGTCGTGGTTTTCGAAGGAAAACCTCTAAATTTTGGGAAATATGGCCTATGCAGCCTAAAATTGAGAGTCCGATGAATGTCATATATGTGGATGGGATTTATTTAGGAAGAAAAGCATGTATCCTTATTTGTTGTAATGAAAGATATGTGCTTGGATGGTATTTGTGCCGCTATGAGAATTCCAGAGCCTGGGAAGCATTGATGCAGAGAATTGCGGCTCCCGCTATGGTCGTTTCTGATGGAGGCCACGGCTTCCGGAAAGCACTAAAAAGAGTCTGGCCCAAGGCTAAGTTGCAGCATTGTACTTTCCATGCATTCATCCAGGTAAAGAGATATACAACCGGTAGTCCTAAAACCATTGCCGGCATTGAGATGTACATGATAGCAAAGGATTTGCTGATGATAAAAGACATGGAGCAAGCAGGTCATTGGGCAACCCGATTGATAAACTGGAGAATAAAGCATAAGACCTTTCTTAGTGAAATGACACAAGATGAAAAAGGCAAACTTCGCCCTATGCATGAACGTTTACTAAAGGCCGAGCGGTCACTGGTCAGATTAGTACGGCAAAACACATTATTTACCTATTTGGATGAATCGTTATCTTGTGGAGAAGAACTACCATCGACAAATAACCGTATAGAAGGCGGAATAAATGCACAATTAAGAACGATGCTTAGAAACCATCGGGGGATGTCCATTGAAAGACGCATAAAAGCGGTTTTCTGGTGGTGTTACTTCCACACACCGAAACCGCTTTCTGCATCTGAAATCCTAAAGATAATGCCCACTGACAGAAGCATTTCTAAACTGTATAAAGCGATGAATGAACGATCCCAATTAGAGGATTCAATTCCCACATGGGGAGATGCTATTGTGTGGTCAGAATTACATAAATCCGATTCATTTCCTGCTTGTTTTTGGGATTAACCACCAACACGTTCTGTCCTATAACCCCGTATTTCCATGAATAAAGGGTACACGGAAAAGGGATTTGCGGAGAAGGTATATCATCTGCATATCCGGCTGCCCTGCGATCATGATGAATTGTATTTTCTCTCTTATCTGCAGGCGCATCCTGCTGTTGCGAAAGAGTATGAAACATTGAAACTGCATTTATGGAAAGGGTATCCTCATGACAGGGATGGATACACGGAGGCAAAGACAGATTTCGTCAGGACATATACGGAATGGGCAAAAAGAGAATACGGGAACCGGTGGGAATGGTAATCGGTAAAACAGCCCGGTGAAAATCGGGCTTTTTGTGTGTGAATTTCCGGGAATGAATATCGAAAATATATTGTAAACTTATAACATAAAAACAATTGACAGAAGAAACTGCTTATTTTATACTTGAATCCGAGATAACAATAAAGGAAACGGAATGATTCCGTAAAAAGGGGAGTTCTATTATGGAAAGTGCTTGTCAGGAAATTATCCGCTTGGCGGAAAAGGTCATAGATGGCGGACAGATCACGCCGGAAGAGGCAGGGAGGCTCATTCGTACAAAAGATGGAGACACCATGCTGCTTCTTGCCATGGCGGATAAAATCCGTCAAAAATTCGGCGGCAGCTCCGTGGATTTCTGCGCCATCATCAATGCGAGAAGCGGGCACTGCCAGGAAGACTGCAAGTTCTGCGCCCAGTCCGGCTGGTACAGGACAGGTGCCAAGGTATACCGCCTGCTGCCGGAAGAACAGATTATTGAAGCGGCAAAGAAAGCAAAAGCGGCAGGCGCCGTCCGGTTCTCCATTGTTACCAGCGGCCGTAATCAGGACAATCCCAATGAGTTTGAAGAAATTATTGCAATCGTGAAGCGTATCCGTAAGGAAGTAGGTATCGAAGTCTGCTGCTCCCTGGGGCTTATTTCTTCTGAGCAGGCGCTCCGGCTGAAGGAAGCGGGCATTACCCGCATTCATTGCAATATCGAAACGTCTCCGTCCTATTTTCCGGAAATCTGTACTACCCATACCATGGAAGACAAGGAAGATATCATCAGCACGGCGCAGAAGGCAGGGATCCGTGTCTGCTCCGGCGGCATTATCGGGCTTGGCGAATCTTTGGACCAGCGCGTGGAAATGGCGTTTAAGCTGAAAGAAATGCACATTGATTCCGTACCGCTGAATATCTTGAATCCTGTAAAAGGAACGCCTTTTTATGATAATAAACGTCCGTCCGCTTTGGAAATCCTCCGCACTTTTGCCATGTTCCGCTTTGTTCTTCCGAAAGCCCTCATCCGTACGGCAGGCGGTCGTGAAGTCAATCTGAGAAGCCTGCAGGCCCACGCGCTTTCCGGCGGCCTTAACGGTATCATGGTGGGCGGCTATCTTACCACCGGCGGCAGAGATCCGAAAGAGGATCTGGTCATGACGGCGGATCTGGGACGGAGCAGGACGTCCCCGCAGCTGTAATACAAATCAAAACCGAATCGTAGAATTAAAAAAGAAGAGCGGCGCCGTACCGGTGTCCAGACGTTAGATTTTTAGTCTGATTTTTGGAATGTGGTACAGGATGCGCCGTTCTTTTTTGCTGTCTGTACCGGTAAGGCAGATAAAGAAGGAATATTGAGGTATGCCGGCGGATGAGGGAGAAGACGGCAAATTTCTTTTGCAATAAGATATGATTCAGTTAAAATGAAAAAAGAACAGGCAAATAGTTTTTTAAAGTAGGAGTGTAATAAAAATTATTTAATGATATAATTCATTTAAAATAATTTAATCATGGGAAGTAAATCTGTTTCTTGGAAGGCTTTCGTTTTCCGTACAGAAGCCTGCATCGGTGGTTTTGATGGAAGCGGAGCCATAAATTATTTCTTTATGGTTTCATTTGTTTTGAGGAGAGGATGGTTTTAATCTTATGAGAAAGAAATTATTGGCTGCTGCCGTCATGGGTGCGGTCGGAGCGGCTGCAGGTATCTGCACGGCGGGCGCGGCGGATGCCGCTTACGTTCTTGATGAGGTGGTTGTCATCGGGAACCGTGATGAAGAGCGCGATGTTTTGCCGGGCAATTTTGTTTACACGAAATCCCAGACAAGTTTTCTGGCAGGGAAGGATACGATGGATGTTCCTTTTTCCCAGATGCATTTCACGGAAAAGTCGATGGACACCTTTACGGGGCCTGATAAGCCGATGGATGCGCTTTTGGCGAACTCGCCGTCTGTGCGCCAGTCCGGATCTATTCTTCATGGTGATTTCTTTTTCCGCGGATTCCGTACAAACGGAACCAACTTTTATGTGAATAACGTTCCCGGCGTGTTCACCCAGTTTAATACGCCGCTCTATCCCATCGAATCTTTGGAATTGATTTCCGGACCGAATGTAGGGATTTACGGCACCGGTGTCCAGTATGAAACAACGAATCCCGGCGGCATCGTCAGTGTGAAATCAAAAGTCGCTCCCGATAAGGGTGTTTTTGACTATACCCAGACGATTTCCGGCCGCGGGCTTTTTGGTGAATATCTTGACTGGGGACAGCGTTTTGGCGATAAGAAGGAATGGGGTGTCCGCATTATGACGGAAAATCTCAACGGCCGTACATCCGTCAAAGGTACGAAGATTAACGGACAGGGCATTTTTGCCAATATCGACCGGACTACGGAAAGATCAAAAGACAATTTATTTATCGGATACAGAAATATGGATATCCAGCGCGGTCTTCGGTGGTTTATCCTGAGCAGCGATGTTAATAAACTGCCCGCCGTTCCTTCCGGAAAGAATGACTACGGGTTTGACGGGATGATAAAGGCGACCCACGGCTGGCTTGCCGTTTACAACCATGATCAGAAATTTAATGACCATTGGGACGGCTTTTTCAACTTCGGCATGCAGAGGAACGATTTGGATAAAAATGTCATGGCGAACGGAGGCAGCGGATATACACTCCACAATGACGGCACGCTTGACGTAAAAGCAAAACCGGGTTCCACGCCGCAGGAATATTACTATTGGCAGGTAGGTACCACGGCGCACTATAATACGGGCGCTGTGAAGCATGATATCACGCTTTCTTACAATCAGGCATGGAGAAACAGAAAGAGCGCGTATAATAACGGACCGCTTCTTAAGATCGGTACCGGGGATTTGTACACGGGCATCCATCAGACACTGGCGGCGCCTACGAAATTTGATACCCGCTGGAATAATAAAACAAGAGTGAAGAGTTATTCTCTTGTTGATTACATGACTTACAACAAATGGGATATTATCCTCGGCATCCACAAGCATGAAGCGGAATCAAGAGTCTATAAATGGAAGAATGACAATACATTGAACTATATTGAGCGTATAAAGACTGATGACACGAGTCCGACATACGGTATCATTTACCGTCCCAACAGCCATATGTCCGTTTATGCCAGCCATTCGGAAAACTTCGACGCAGGCAGCGGCGTAAATACGACTTTTGAAAATTTCGGCGATATTCTTCCGCCTTTGAAGACGAAGCAGAATGAAATCGGTGTCAAGTATAAAAGAAATAATTTACTCTACACCCTGGCCTACTATGACATCAAGCAGGACAACCTGATCAGCGTCTACAAAGACGGCTATGTAAAACCTTTCCAGTCGAAAGACGGGCAGGCCCGCCATAAAGGCCTGGAATTTTCCATCAACGGCAGACTGGCCGACAAGTGGAATATTTTGGGCGGCTTCTCCCATATGTCGGCGAAACAGGAAAAGACGACTAAAGGAGCGCTTGACGGAATCCGTGTCAACGGAACTTCCGAATGGACTGCCGTCCTCGGACTGGAATACAATCCGAATGAAGCGTGGAGCATCCTGGGACGCGCGATCTATACGGGCAAAACTCCGGTCATGAATGAAAAAATCTGGGCACCGGGATACACCATTTTCGATCTGGGTGTGACCCATAAAACACATTTTGGGAAAATCCCTGCGGAATTGTCCCTGATGGTAAATAATGTTTTTGATAAAGACTACTGGCAGGTATCCAGAGGCAACCAGGTATATCTCTCCCTGCCGCGGACATTCAGCTTTACGGCGAAGCTGCATTTTTAAGAAATGATAAGGCGAAGGGGCAGGCGGCGGCCCCTTTTCTTTATCTGCAGAAGAGTTTTGACTGAGAAAGGAGGGCGCTTTGAGAAGGATAGGGCTCTTCCTGTGCGGATTGATTTTCTTATTTCTGACAGGAATATGTACGGGATGCGGGCATAAAACAGAAACAGGGGAGCAGGAAATCGTCCTTGCCGCGGCGCGCGATCTGGTGCAGGGGGAAAAAGATCCGTACTATGCCACCATTATATTGAAAACATGGGAACCTCTCGTGGGCATTTCCGATGACGGCCATGAAATGCCTGTTCTTGCGGAGAGCTGGGAAAGCAATGCGGATAAGACGGAATGGATATTTCATTTAAAAGAAGGTGTCCGTTTTCATGACGGCGAGCTGTTCAATGCTGCGGCAACTCTGGAAAATTTCCGCCGATACCGGAATATGGGATACCGTCCGTCTACATTTTACGGCTTTTTGGCAGACCGTATTTATCCCGGGCTTCTTCGGGCGGAAGCGGATGATGAAAACACGCTTCATCTGTATTTTGAAAAGCCGGTACCCATGCTCATTTACCGCATGGCGGGCTGGGGAAGCGCCATGTTCAGCCCCCGGTGTTTTGATTCCGCCACAGGGGACTGGACGGGTATGGCAAAAGGGACGGGCCCCTTTATGATCAAGGAGCGGGTGCCTGACGCCTACGCCGTGATTGAGCGTTTTGACGGGTACCACGGAGAAAAGGCAAAAGCAAAACGAATCAGGATCCGGACCATCACGTCGTCTGATGCCCGGTACTCGGCGATGAAGTCGGGGGAAATACAGGGCGTTTTGGATCTGGGCGGACTTGCGCCTATTATGGCAGAAGAATTGGAGCGTGACGGGCGTTTTACCGTGAACGCCACCCATTCCACGATTTCCCATTACCTCACTTTGAATGGAGGACGTTTTCCCTTCAGCGATGTGCGTATGAGAAAAGCAGTTAATCTGGCGGTGGATCGGGAAAAAATCGTGAAATATTATTTTCGCGGATTCGGCACGCCTACCATGAGTTTTCTGAACAGCACCAATCCTTTCGGCCGTGTGGAGAAGCCTGTCTTTGATCCCGTAAAAGCAAAGGAATTGGCAAAAGAAGTGCTGGGGGATAAAAGACAGACGGTCAAATTCCTTCTGCCCCAGTACGGAATGGCGCGGTATCCTTACAAGACGATTTCCGAATTTATCCAGGCGGAGCTGAAACCTTTGGGGCTGGATGCAGAGATTGTCATGGTGGATGGGATGACTTCACGGAAAATGATGGCTAAAGGGGACTACGATCTGTCTATCGGTACGAGGGGACTTGGCAACCTGGATCCCACATCGCTCCTTTTTGAATATTTCAATTCAAAGGGCGCTACGAATAAAGCAAGCTGCATCAGTTACAACAATCCGAAAGTGGATGCCTGTTTTGAAGCATTAAAGACGGTCTATGATTTGGATGAGCGGCGGACTGTCTATACGGAAATACTTGATGAGCTTCTGGCTGATCCGGCAGTAGTTCCTCTTTTGGAAGATCAAAATATAGCGGTCTGCAGCCATGAGCTTGGCGGCTACAAGGCAGCCGTTTATGGAATTACATTGGATAAAGTCTATTGGCGGAAAGGAGCAGGGAAAGAATGAAAGAATTGATTCTCTATGCACTCCGCCGCTTTTGCATGCTGATCCCTTTCCTCATAGGACTTACGCTGGTTGCTTTTCTTTTAGGCGTTTTGTCTCCGGGCGACCCCGCGCTGGCGCTGCTTACCATGGACGGCACGTCGGAACCGACAGCGGAAGAACTGAATGCGCTGCGCCACGCTATGGGACTGGATCAGCCGGTATGGATCCAGTATGGGCGGTGGCTTATGAATGCGCTTCACGGAGATTTGGGCGTATCTTATCTTACACAGAAACCTGTACTGGATGAAATACTCCGCCGGTTTCCCATTACTTTCCATCTGGCGGTATGGGCCATCGGCTGGGTACTGGTTACCGGCATACCCACCGGAATCTGGGCTGCAGAGAAAAAAGACACCGCAGGGGAAATAGTCCTTCGCGCAGGTGCTCTTTTCTTTATTTCCGTCCCTTCTTTCTTCCTGGCCATTTTATGCATGCTCCTTTTTTCTGAAGAGTGGAGGCTCCTGCCTTCCGGCGGGTACGGGAGCATGATGCAGATGATCATGCCTTCTTTCGTCCTTGCGGCGGGAACATCGGCGGCTGTCATGCGCCTTCAGCAGACGTCCATGACGGAGGTGGCAGGAAAGGAATTCATCACGACAGAACGGGCGAAAGGGCTGCCCATGCCTTTTATCATGAAAAGACACGTACTGCCCAATGCTCTTGTCCCCGTCATTACGATGCTGGGCACTTTCTTCGGCGCTATCTTGGGAGGATCCGTCATCATTGAGGATATGTTTTCCATTCCCGGACTGGGCAGTTACGTGCTGGCCGCCATATGGGGGCGTGACTATCCCGTTATCCAGGGGTATGTCATTGTAAGCGGCACAGTCTTCCTTACATTTAATTACCTTGTGGACATCCTGTGCGGCATGCTGAATCCGTCGGTGCGGAAAGGGGGCGCCCTATGAAAGGGAATAAGAATGCCGTCAGGCTCCTTTACACGACGGCCGTTGTTATCGCTTTTGCCGTTATTTTCTGCGCCGTTTTTGCACCGCTCCTTGCGCCCTATGACCCATCAGCCGTATCGCCTGAGGAAGTACTGGAACACAGTTCCGCAGCTCATTGGTTTGGAACAGATGCCCTGGGAAGAGACATTCTTTCACGGGTCATTTATGGTGCCCGGTCTTCCGTGGCTTTTGCATTCTGTTCCGCATTCTGTACCATGGTGCTTGGATTGTCTTTGGGCATGGTGTCAGGGTATTTTGGGGGATTGGCGGATAAATCCGTACAGTGCCTTGTGGCGCTCTTTCAGGGACTTCCCGGGACAAGCCTCATGATTGCCATTGCAGCCATTCTTCCTGAAAATGATTTCCGCATTATCATCGCTTTGACATTGACGTCCTGGACGGGGTTTTCCCGTATCGTCCGTAATGAAGTGCTCCGTATCAAAGGGGAAACATACATGGAAGGAATACGGAGCATCGGCGCCGGCCACTGGTATATCCTGCGGAAATATGTATTTCCCAATTTGCTGCCTGTTCTGATAGTCCTCTTTACCTTACGAACAGGAACCTCTCTTTTGTCGGCATCTGCCTTATCCTATCTGGGACTCGGTGTTTCTCCGCCGACAGCGGACTGGGGTGTCATGATCAGCGACGCGCGGACCTATTTTCGCTCTTATCCTCTGATGATACTGGCTCCGGGCATGGGAATCACCCTGTTCTGTCTGTCGATTAATCTTCTGGGAGACGCTTTGCGGGACAATTTGCAGATTAGAAAATCGCCGGAAGAAAGGAGGGGATAGAAGTGGATATTCAAATTAAAAATCTGTCTGTTTCTTTCCCTTCGCCAAAGGGGGATGCAAAAGTCCTGCGAAATGCGGATATAATCCTGAAAAGCGGGAAAATTACGGCGATCGTAGGGGAGTCGGGAAGCGGTAAATCTATCCTCGGCGCGGCGGTTATGGGGTTATTGGAATCGTCTGTCCGGGTTTCAGGGGAAATTTTATTTGGAAATACAGATCTTCTTTCTCTATCCGAAAAAGAATTGAATTCTATCCGCGGCGAACGGATCGGGTGGATTGCCCAGGATCCTGTGACAGCGATGGATCCCATGATGAAAGTGGGAAAACAGATGATGGAAGGGGTGCATTTTTATCAGAACGGGAAAGAGACAAAAGCGGACGGTATCCGGCAGTTGGAAGAATTCGGACTTTCCGATGCCCAGCGCGTGTGGGATGCTTATCCTTTCGGACTGTCCGGTGGTATGGCGCAAAGAGTGCTCACCGCCATGATGACGCTGCCCGGTCCTGAATGGCTTATTGCAGATGAACCGACGAAAGGCCTTGATGCTTTTGTCCGCCGGCAGGCAGCGGACGCTTTCAGGAAACTGAGGGAAAAAGGTGTGGGCATTTTGCTCATTACCCACGATCTCCGGTTGGCGGAACGCCTTTCCGATTTTATGGCGGTAATGTATGCGGGAGAGATTATTGAATATGGGAAGACAAAAGACATCTTTTCAAATACGGTGCACCCCTATACGAAAGGCCTGTTTGCCGCAGCTCCCGACAGGGGCATGCAGCCGATCTGCGGTATCGCGCCTGATCTTTCCCGTCTTCCCTGCGGCTGTATTTTTGCATCCCGCTGCCCGGCGTATAGGAAAAATTCCTGCGATGAAAAGCAGAAAATGCTTACGCTTGCAGAAGACCATGACGTCCGCTGTATCCGGAAAGGAGGCGGCTTATGACACTTCTTTCTATAGAACATATTTCCCGGAGTGTGGAAACGGGATTTATCCGTAAGCAGAAAAAAGAAATACTTCATGATATCTCTTTTTGTGTAGGGAAAAGGGAAACGGTGGGCATTACAGGGGCAAGCGGCGCAGGGAAATCCACGCTGGCGAGAGTCATCATGGGTCTGCTTCGTGAAGACGGCGGGAACATTGTCTTTCAGGGAAAAGAACTGACAAAAACATCTTTAAGGGAAGCCCGGCGCAGGCGGCGGCAAATGCATATGCTTTTCCAAAATCCTGCGTCTTCCTTAAATCCGCGAATGAAAATCAGAGAATCTATGGAAGAACCGGCGCGGATATACGGAATGGACATTTCCCGCGGTCAGGAAATTTGTGACATGATGAAACGCCTCCAGCTGAGGGAAGAGCTTCTGTACCGTTATCCCCACCAGCTTTCCGGAGGAGAACTGCAGCGCGTATGCCTCGGACGGCTTCTTCTTCTGAAACCCGAGCTTCTGATTCTTGATGAACCCACTTCTATGCTGGATGTTTCCGTGCAGGCGCAGATCATTGGGATACTGAAAGAGGTGCAGGAAGAAGAAAATATTTCCTATCTTTTCATTTCCCACGACCTTGACCTGCTTCGCGCCTGCTGCCACCGGATCGGAATACTCAATCAGGGGAAACTGGTGGAAATGGAGGAAACGGAGAGACTCTTCCACAGTCCTGCGGCTCCGTATACAAAAGAATTGATTTCCGCATTCTTTACATTTTGAGCCGGATCAAGGGTGTGGAAATCAAAACGGCAGGCTATGAAAAACATTTTGGATACTGTTATTTTTATGAAAGAGGAGAAAAGCATGAAAAAGAAAATCTTATCGGCAGCGCTGCTTTCTGTGCTGGTTTCATCAGCGCTTGGCACTGTGACTGCAGGTGCCGTGTATGAAATGGACGAAGTTACCGTCACAGCAGACAGAGAAGGGATTGTGGCGGCGCTTCCGGGCGGGCTTGTAAATCAGACGGCCAAATTAGGGATTTTGGGAAATAAAAGTATTATGGATATCCCTTACTCTGAAATGAGTATGACTGAAAAGACACTGGAAACTTTCAGTGATCCGTCCCAGCCGCTGGCCAATGTGCTCCAGAATAATCCTTCTATCCGTTCCAGCACATCGTCCCCCATGTATACGGACTTTTCCATGCGCGGAATTAATATGAACGGAAACCATATGATGCTGAACGGGATCCCCAGCCTGTTTTACCAGTTCAACGGTCCGCCGAATCACATCATCGAAAGAATGGATATTACTTCAGGACCGAATGCCGGCGTCAATGGGGTCAGCATGTCGAATAATGGAACCAACGGCGGCGCCACGCCGGCTCCGGGAACCATCAATATTGTCACGAAAAAAGCGGGGCAGACTCCTGTTTTGAACTACACGCAGACCTTTTCGGGAAGAAGCAGCTTTGGTGAGTTTATTGACGTAAGCCGCAGGACAGGCGCCAATGGCGAATGGGGCGTCCGTGTCATGGGCGAATACATGGATGGCGATTTGGCGCTCCGCCATGCGGAAAAAGAAGAAAAGAATATTTTCATCAACCTTGACCGCAAAGGGGAAACATCCGTTACGAATATTTTTGCAGGGTCTTTCGATCTCCGTGTGAATAAAGGGCAGCGCTGGTTCACCTATGGCGGCAGATCCGATGTCCTTCCCTCCGCACCGGATTCCAATACGGATTATGATTTTGACGGTACTACGAAGTGGATGCACGGCTGGCTTCTTACTGTGAATCACGAAAAAGAACTCAATGGTAACTGGAGCTGGTTCGTGAACTGGGGCGTCAACCGCAGAAGCGGAAATAAGTATAATTCCAGCTCTGCCCTGAAGTTTGACGAAAAGGGAAATTTCATGAGCAGCAATGTGTCCAATGCACAGAATGAAATAGGAACGAATTCTTATTTCCAGACAGGGATCAAAGGGAAGTTCGATACCGGCGCCGTAGAACATCATGTATCCCTTGCCTTTGACCGCTCCGGCGCCAGATACTGGAATGACACGAATAACAGCGTGAAAGGAAATATCACAGGCGGTCTTTATGACGGTACAGCCTATAAAAACAGTTTCTATATCCCTTCGCTCCGGAAAGCAAAACTTTCCTGGTCGGAAATCAATACAGGCATTACACTGGCCGATTCTCTTGCCTACGGGAAATGGGATGTCCTTTTGGCAGTTTCCAGAAAACACGAACATTTCAGAAATGAAATTAAAGGGCAGCTCATACGGAATGATGACTGGCTTCCGACTTTCGGGATTACCTACAAAGCAAATGATCATCTTTCCTTTTACGCGGGACAGACGGAAAGTCTTTCCAGGGGCGGCGTCGTTTCCAATGACAGCAAGTATGTCAACCAGGGAGAGACTTTGGTGCCGTCGGTGAGCAGGCAGAAAGAAATCGGCGTGAAGTATAAATACGGCGGACTTCTCACCACTTTGAGCTATTTCTATATCGATCAGGAAAATGTCATTGATATAGATGTGGGAAGCGGTAAGTACCGCCGCGCTGCTGACGGAAGAGACAAGTTCAAAGGTGTGGAATGGACAGTGAATGGGAAATTGGCACCGAAATGGACAGTGACCGGCGGGCTGATGTACATTGACGCCAAGCGGGATAGAACGCAGGGCGGGAAGAACGACGGCCGCTTCGTTAACGGCGTGGCAGACCGGAGCGGCGTACTGGGACTCGTTTACGAACCGAACGACAGCCTGGGAATCATAGGGAGAGTCGTTTGGAATGACGCTGCCTATATCGATAATTCCAATGCGCCGTCAGGAAAAACGAAAATCCCGTCTTACACCACCTTTGACCTGGGTGTGAACTACAAAACACGTTTGGGGAGAATCCCCGTTTCTTTAAGCGCCATGTGCTACAATGTGACAAATAAAGATTACTGGATGGGAAGAGGGAGTTCCACCACCTTCGGATTATCCATGCCGAGGACATTCATGCTCTCTGCCCGATTCGAATTCTGATTTTACCCGGGTGAGTAAATTTAATAAAACCAAAAGGAACGATACCATCTTATAGATAAAGTATGGTTCCTTTTTAATTTGTGCAGTTTATATTTGAAATAAAATCAATTACAAAAATATTTCATGAAAATAAATACAAAATTGATTAACTATAATTAAAGTAGTAGTATGTAATTATTAATGCTTCATGCTGTTTTGTGGATGCTGGCGGGTCATATACGCAGGGCGCGGTGGAAATGGAAACAGGGATACATTTTTTATCGCGCCGCAGAGACCTTATAGAGCAGCAAAAAAGCACAATCAGTTGTTCTGTCTGAGGAGGAAAAGATGAAAAAGGGAAAGATTCTTGCAGCGCTTGCGGCAATCATGATGGTATCCGGGGCAAATGTGCCAATTATGGCGGAGGTAAGCCAGCTGGATGAGGTGGTCGTAGAAGCGGACCGCTACCGCCAGAACGGAAATGAAAGTGTTATTAAACCATTGGGGGTTGTAGCGGACCAGGTCCAGAATGTAGGGCTCTTAGGAGAAAAGGATGCCTTGGAGACACCTTTTAACAGCATGACATTGACGCGGAAAGATTTGGATTATTTCGGAAGCCCTGAAAAAGGACCGACAGACATGCTTACCTTGAATCCTGCCGTGAGAGATGCTTCGAGTAATCTTTACAATGATGTTTCTATCCGCGGTTTTAACCTGAACGGGCATAATATGTATTTGAACGGTATACAGGGGATGCTTGACCAGCAGCACGCTGCCGATATTTATATTGATAAGGCAACAGTAATAGCCGGTCCGAATCTTGGTATTGTAGGGACGCCGAACCGTGAAAACTTAGGGGGTACTATTCTGTTTACTTCCAAAAAGGCGCAGGCGGAACCGAACCTCGATCTGACTTTGGCTTATCAGGGCGGGAAATCATTTAAAGAAGCTGTTGATTTCGGTACCCGCCTCGGACATAATCAGCGCTGGGGTATCCGTGTCATGGCGGATAATATACAGGGAGAAACGGCAATTGACGGAGACAAACTGACGCAGCGGGATTTCTTCGTGAATATTGACCAGAAAACAAAAAAGAGCAAGACAAATCTGCTTATCGGATATAATTATGCAGATCAGAAAGGGGCGCAGTTTACCTGGAATTTCAATGAATATAATCAGCCTAAGGGAAGCCGCCTGCCCAAGGCGCCTGATAACGGACGCAGCTATTTGCCGGAGTGGACAAATAATGAATATGATAACTGGATTGCCACATTGAATCATGAGCAGATATTAAGTGATCATACCACGGCATTCTTTAATGCAGGATATCATCGCGAAGACTGGTATGGCTACCAGTATGGCACGCCGCGTCTTCAAAATGCGAACGGGGATTATACTGTTCATTCGGAAAACTATCCGCTGGCAGTAACAACGAAGTATTTCGGCGGCGGCATCAAAGGTAAGTTTAATCTGGGCTTGACAAAGCATAACTATGTATTAAGCGCGGATCGGATGATGTATGACAACTATGGCGGAACGAATAAGAAATGGGGCAATAACGGTGAAATCCTTCTGCGCGGGAATATGTATACCGGATATATGGATGATTCACAGTATTATATGTATCCTCATGAACAAGGAAGTGCGCCGTGGAGTTCTTCCCAGTTTGTTACGGGATGGCATATATCGGATGATATTTCCATGTTTGATGACAGATTAAATATGATTGTTGGACTTCATGGGCATCATGCAAAACAAATCAAGAAGAATGGGGAGAATAAAAAATATCATGGCGTAAATCCCACATTCGGCCTGAATTATAAAATTTCGGACAATTTCTCTGTATACGCCAGTCATGCTGAAGATTTTATGATCGGCCGTGTTGTGGGCGCCGGATATAAAAACTCCGGAGAAACATTGGATCCCGGCAAGACAAAACAGAATGAATTCGGTTTTAAATATAAAGTGGGGGATATGCTCCATACTTTAAGCTTCTTTAAGATCGAACAGCCCAACTTCGGAAGGACAGAAGATAATTATTACGGTATTTTCGGCAAACAGAAGAATAAAGGCTTTGAATATGCTTTCTCCGGCGCGCTTGGCAGGAAGCTTGATTTAATCGGCGGTATTGCTTATGTCGACGCTAAACAGGCAGGGACGGGAAAGAAAGCAAACGGAGTGCCGAAATGGTCCGGTACGGCGGCTCTCATTTATAAGCCGACAGAACGGCTGAATATTCTTGGACGGGCGACTTATCAGGGATCATCCTGGATTATCAATGAAAAGTACAAAGTACCGTCTCATGTTCTTTTCGATCTGGGTGCAACGTATGAGGCTGATGTCCGCAATACGCCGATTACTTTTAAGGTGATGCTTTATAACGTATTTGGGAAAGATTATTGGAGTGCCCGCGCGGGGAACAGTACTGTCGTACTCGGTACGCCTCGTACGTTCATGCTCTCCGCCACTCTTCATTTGTAAAATGTGCAGAGGCGGAACGGCCTGAATTTCTTTTGAGGGAATTAATACTTGGGTGTCAGTTGTTTTGGGAATAAGGAGAATCGTATGCAGTACAGAAAATATCTGTCCGTCAGCGGACTGGCGGTGATTGCCGTTTCTGTACTGCTTTTTTCATGCCTTGCAGGATTGATGCTCGGATATATTCCGTTGTCTTTTCCCGAAGTGCTTGGCGCGCTGACAGGATGTGACGGAGCGGCAGCAGATATAGTCCGTGATCTCCGATTGCCCCGGATCCTCCTCTCGGCAACCGCCGGGATGGGACTTGCACTTTCCGGTGTCGTTATGCAGGCGATGTTCAGAAATCCGATGGCAAGTCCTTACATTATGGGTATCTCTTCAGGAGCCTCACTGGGTGCTGTTGCTGCCGTGTTTTTGGGAATCGGCTCGGCTTGGGGCGCAGGTGGTGTCGGACTGGGTGCTTTTGCAGGTGCTTTGTTGATGTCTGTCATACTTGCAGGGGTTATTGGAAAGAAAAGCGGTACGTCTTATATTCTTATCGCAGGAGTGGCGCTTGGCGCTGTCTGCAGCGGAATTACGGGCGTGATTATTTATTCGGGCGCAGCGTCTTCCGGCATAGATGTGACGCTGTACTGGATGATGGGAAGTGTTGCTTTTGCCAAGACGGATCACGCCGTTTTTCTTTTAATGATTGTCATTGCCATATCCGCTTTTTTCCTCCGGCAGTCGCGGATACTGAATCTGATGCTTCTCGGAAGGGAAGGGACATTGCCCTTGGGCAGGGACCTGATGCCCTTCTTTCGGCTGTATATATTAGTCAATGCACTTTTGGTGGGATGTATCGTGATGGAGGCGGGGCTCATCGGCTTTGTCGGGCTGGTGGTTCCCCATTTCGTGAGATCCTTTATAGGGGCAGATCATAAAAAGCTGGTGCCCTTAGCTGTTTTATGCGGAGGTATTCTCACGGTGTGGGCGGATATTCTTGGACGGGTCCTTGTCACGGGAGCTGATGTACCCCTGGGGGTCACTTTGGGACTGATTGGTGCGCCGCTTTTTATTTATATGCAAGTCCGGAAATCCTATAACTTTGGAAAGGAGCCGTCATGAATATCTGTGTCCGCCATCTTTTTGCGGGATATGGAAATAAAAAGGTATTGGAAGATGTGGATATTTCTTTTCCATCCGATCAATTGACCGGCTTAATCGGGCCGAATGGGAGCGGAAAGAGTACACTGCTGAAATGTATCTATCGTGTTATGAAACCTTCGGCAGGACAGATTTTCGTGGGAGATAAAAATATAGGGAAGCTTTCCTATAAAGAAAGCGCGAAACAAATCGCTGTCTTGGCACAGCATCATGGGACGGGTTTTGATTTGAGCGTGGAAGATGTCGTCCTTATGGGGCGTACTCCATACAAAGGCATTGCGGAAGGGGACAATGTGGAAGACATTGCCATAGCCGAAAGATCCATGGAAGAGACCGGCGTGGCTGACATGGGCAGCCTCAGTTTCATACAACTTTCCGGCGGCGAGCAGCAGCGTGTCATGCTGGCACGGGCTTTGACCCAGGAAACATCCTGTCTGATTCTTGATGAACCGACCAACCATTTGGATATAACCTACCAGCTGCAGATCATGGACTTGATTACATCAAGAAATATGACAGTCATTGCCGCTATCCATGATTTGAATATTGCTGCCATGTACTGTGACCATATCGTGGCACTGCAAAATGGAAAAATAATAGCGCAAGGAACTCCACAGGAAGTTCTTACAAAAGAGAACATAAAGGCTCTTTACCATGTGAATGCGGAAATTCTTATGAGAGCGGACGGCCGTCCTGCTATTATTTATGAAAGAGGAGACAAACGATGAAAGGGAAGCTCCGCACAGCAGGGTGGTCGATTGTGTTTCTTGCACTGTCGTTTCTGTCGCTTAGCTGGGGAACGGTGGAAATTACGCCGGGGGAAGCGCTGGTCTATACATGGCAGGCAGTCCTTGGTGTTGAGAGCGGGAGTATTTCTTCCGATGTAGTACAGTACTTACGCCTTCCCCATTTTATCCTTGCTTTTGCTGTTGGATGGGGACTTGCTCTTTGCGGGACCGTCATGCAGGCTGTCATGAGGAACCCTTTGGCCGATCCTTATCTGCTGGGCATATCCTCAGGGGCTGGGCTTGGTGCGGTCATTGCCATGGCGCTGGGCGCCGATGCTTACTTGGGGGTACATGGTGTAAGTATGTGCGCCTTCTTGGGGGCTGTGGGAATTTCTTTAGCTATCCTTTTTGTTGCTTCTGCGGCGGGAAAAGGGGACAGCCTGACACTGCTTCTTGTGGGCTTTGCCATGAATGCTCTCTGCTCCGCGGCACTTAGTTTTATTATCCAGGCTATGGCGGATACTCATAAAACAAAGTCGGTCCAGTTTTGGCTGATGGGAAATATTATGGCGGACAGCTGGACGGATATCGGGATCTTGGCAGGCATTATTGCGGCAGGAAGTATTTTCTTTATGGGACAGAGAAGAATTCTTGACCTCATGCTTATCGGTGATGAGCTTTCCCTCAGTATGGGAAGGAATCTGGCGGTATACAGGAAAATATATATACTGGTTGTTGCCGTTTTAGTGGGCTCTATCGTTTACGTGGCGGGCATGGTCGGTTTTATCGGCCTTATCATTCCCCACATGGTAAGGATGGCGGCGGGAAGCGGGCACAAATCCCTTATTCCTTTGGCGGGCCTTGCAGGTGGCTGTTTCATGGCGTGGGCTGATGTATTGGGACGCAACCTTATAAATGGTACAGAACTCCCTGTCGGAATCATGGCTGCAGTCTGCGGCGCACCTTTCTTTGCATGGCTGCTTCTTGGCGGGAAGTATGGAGGCCGGCCATGAAGAAATGGATGGCGGTTACAGGCTGCATACTCCTTTTGTCAGGCTGCGCAGCAGATCCGGAGCAGGAAAAATCAGGGATACCCATTACCAATATTCAAGTGGAAAACTACTTTAACTTAGGCGAGAATGTGCAGTATTTTTCAAAAGTACCTTCCCGTGTATTGGTCATCGGGGCATCACAGACGGAGACACTTTTGGATATGGGTGTGGAAGATTCAATCCTGTGGGCGGTGAAATACGAAGATGATAAGAAGTATCCGATCAAAGACTGCAACCAGGCTGCTTTTCAGCGATTGAATTTCCTGCCGCGGCAGCAAGTGACGATGGAACGTGTACTGAATCTCGCGCCGGATTTGATTATTTCAGAAGAATCGTGGTTTTCAAAAAATCGTTTGGGAAGCACAGAGTATTGGAACGCAAAAGGTATCCATACTTTGGTGTCTCTGAATACAACCGGACCAGCCAAAACAAATCAGCCGGAAACCGTGGAGAAAGAAATAAAATACATCCGAGATTTGGGAGCGGTTTACCATAAAGAAGAGCAAGCGGAAAAGATTGTAACGGCAACGAGGGTGCGGTTTGAAGAAGTCCGGCAAAAAGTAAAAGGGCAAAAACCGCCGAAAGTCATGATTCTGGACTTGCTTTCCTCGACGATTTCCTATGGAAGAAATAAAATCGCCGGAGACATTGCGTCAAAACTTGGGGGCATTGTCCCGAATACAACTGCCGCTGTCAGCGATGAATTGATTATAAAAGAAAATCCGGACATTGTTTTTGTTATTACTTATGATGATGCGGAAACACGCCTGGCGCGTCTCAGAAATAAAAAAGCTTTCAGTCATCTGAATTTTGTCCGCAGCGGCCGGATTTATGAAATGCCCTTGAAGTACGCTTACGGCCCGATGACAAGGGTCATCGATTCGGCAGGATATATGGCGGGGCTGATGTACCCGGGGCAGTTTGATTTCCCTAAAGAATACGATTTTCACCCCCACGATTAAGTAAGACGTGCAGGAAAGGCAGGTGTTGCGGGGGATTTATTTCATCGTACAGTTATTTGTCGGTAAAAAGAGGAGAGATGGTAAGATGAAAAAGAAACTGTTGGCTATTGCCGTTGCTGCGGCTGCCGGTGCGGCTTTATGCGGGATTACCGCTGATGCTGCTGTTTATCAATTGGATGAAATCATCGTGAATGGGGATAAGTATACCGATGATACCATTATGCCCGGGGGCAAGACGGACCGCCGTATCCACTTCGGCCTGTATGGGAATATGGATCTCATGGACGTTCCGGCCAATATTGCTTCTTATACAGAAAAGACGATTAAGCAGAACTATATTCCTGCCCGTACGTTCATGAATACGGTGACCAATAATCCGTCCATCATGGTCGGCGGTGCTTCTACCAATAATAATGTGGAACTTCAAATCCGCGGCAGTGCTTTCAATACCCACGATATGACAATGGATGGACTTCCCGGCATGATGGCCATGGGGATCATTCCCATGAACTGGGTGGAAAAAATTGACGTGGTCACAGGACCGAACATCGTTCTCAGCGGCACCGGCATCAATCAGAGTGTTTCAGGATATATCAATTTTGTTCCTAAAATCGCAAAAGATAAACCGATTCTTGCTATTTCAGAAACATATTCCAGCCACAGACTGTTCAATCATGCCATCGACTGGGGACAGCGTTTCGGCGATGATCATCGTTACGGTATTCGGATCAATGCGGAAAGATACAGCGGAACCACCAGTTTCTCGAATGAGACGCTTCATGGAAACGATCTTTACATTCATTTTGACCAGAGAACAAAATCAAGCAATACGTCCGTCATGTATGGACATGACCATGTCATTAACCATGGTATGCCGGAAGTTTTGAACGTGATTAACAACTGGGGCGGCACCGTGACAAAACTGCCGGATCCGTCAAAAGTGGTTGAAAACTTTATGCCGACATGGTCAGATCTTTCCCACCAGCGCCACGTGTACACGCTTTCCCATGAACAGCAGCTGAATGGACATGTCACTTTCTATCTGAAAGGGGGCTATGAAAAACTGAGCTGGCCGGGCTACTACGATCAGAAACCGGTACTTCTCAATGATGCCGGCGATTACAACTTCGGCAAATGGGGATTTGGGAGTGCCCAGGACAGCAAATGGTCACGCCGCTCCCTCACTACGGGCTTCCTGTTTAACATAGATACACCATCGGTCAGCCACAAAATCAATTTTGGCTTTGAAATGCTTTCCAATGGCTGGTACTATATGAACGCCTCTGCCAAACGTTCGAAGCCTGAAGGAAATATTTATACAGGCATCTGGAAAGTTAATGATGGTGCCCCGATGCTCAGCAGCGGACCGTGGTACATCAGCAGCCGCAAAATTAACCGGAGCCTTATCCTGACAGATACCATCTCCGCGATGGATGGAAACCTCCGTGTCATCTTGGGGGCCCGCCGCCAGAATATCCAGACGAAGTCTTTCAGTACATCAGGCGCTTTGACAAAGAAATACGACAAGACGAAGACATCCCCCACCGTCGGCGTACTGTACAAACTGACACCGACCTTATCGGTGTATGGAAACTATTCGGAAGGACTTACTACCTTGTCCATACCGAGCGGGACGAAGAATGAGAAAGAAGTCCTGCCGCCGGTGCAGACAAAGCAATATGAATTCGGCCTGAAGAAAGACTTTAAAGATTGGGTGACGACGCTGTCCTTCTTCCATATCAAACAGCCGACCGGCATCACCAACTCCGACAACTACTATGTACTGGACGGTGAAACAAGGAACCGCGGCGTGGAATGGAATATTAGCGGCAAAGTTTCTTCAAACTTGACTCTTACCGGCGGCCTCATGCTCCTCGATGCGAAATACAAAAGAACCCAGAATGGTGCCAATGACGGCAACCGTGTTCATGGTACGCCTAAACTGAATGCCACCTTGGCGCTCAATTGGGACACCCCGGTAAAAGGACTCTCTATTAATGGACGTGTTGTCCATTTCGGCAAATCCTATGCGGATACGGGAAATAAAGTGAACGTATCCTCATGGACAAGATTTGATCTGGGCGCCACATACGATACCGAGTTGGCAAAGATACCCACCACCTTCTCCTTCAATGCGTATAACCTGTTTGACAGAAAATACTGGTCGACGGCTACGACCGTGTGGGCGGACGGCATGGTCATGCTGAACCCCGGCCGGACATACATCCTGTCCGCGACGATGCATTTCTGAAATAATTTTTCTGGACGATACCGGGTAAAACAAAAAGGAACGATACCATCGTATAGATGAGGTATTGTTCCTTTTTAGCGTCTATACAAAAAAGAACGCATCGCAAGTAACGGGACCTTTTTTATTGTGATATAGATGATTGAGATCGAACCGGCTAAGTAGGGAACCGATTCTAAAGGAGCGAAGCGACGCATAGAATCGAGTGAGTCACTTACTGTGGTGAGGGGAAAGAATAAAAAGAACCACATCGAACAGATGTGGTGGATTAAATACGTGGTGGAGATAAGCGGGATCGAACCGGTTAAGTAGGGAACCGATTCCAAAGGAACAAAGTGACGCATGAAATCGAGTGAGTCACTTATTGCGGTGAGGGGAAAGAATAAAAAGAACCACATCGAACAGATGTGGTGGATTAAATACGTGGTGGAGATAAGCTGGATCGAACCGGTTAAGTAGGGAACCGATTCCAAAGGAATGAAATGACGCATGGAATCGAGTGAGTCACTTACTGCGGTGAGGGGAATGAATAAAGAGAAACCCACCGGCATAGCCGGTGGTTCTTCTTATGCGGCCCAAGGGCCTATCTTACCAGCGGCGCGTCTACGCGCTTGCGGCCTGTTCACTTGCATCCTACTTCTTGCTACCCGTAAACGGGTCTTCAAAATTCAATGTTAATTCCTCACTCATTGCATCTTCTTTTAACTGGTTTTCTATATATCTTTCTATCACTTTCTCTTGTTTCCCCACCGTACTCACATAGTATCCTCTACACCAAAACTGTCTATTCCTATACTTATACTTCATGTTTCCCCATTTCTCATATATCATTAAGCTGCTTTTCCCTTTCAAGAATCCCATAAATCCTGAGATGCTATACTTTGGCGGTATTTCTAACATCATATGTATATGATCTGGACAAGCTTCAGCCGATAATACAGTTACTCCTTTCCATTTACAAAGTTCACGTAGTATTTGTCCTATTTCATATCTTTTCTGTCCATAAAATACCTTCCTCCGATATTTAGGGGCAAATACTACGTGATACTTACAATCCATTTTGTATGTGCTAAACTATGTTCATATGACATGTTGAAAAGCCTCCTTCTATTAATTAAAACTGCAGTTTACAGGCCGCAATTTTATATTAATACTTAGGAGGCTTTTTTATATCAAAGACTCAACGCTAAAGCTCAACTGAACCCCTGGTCTAACCAGGGGTTTTCTTTTTTCAAAAAGAACCACATCGGACAGATGTGGTGGATTAAATACGTGGTGGAGATAAGCGGGATCGAACCGGTTAAGTAGGGAACCGATTTCAAAGGAACAAAGTGACGCATGAAATCGAGTGAGTCACTTATTGCGGTGAGGGGAATGAATAAAAAGAACCACATCGGACAGATGTGGTGGATTAAATACGTGGTGGAGATAAGCGGGATCGAACCGCTGACCTTTTGAATGCCATTCAAACGCTCTCCCAGCTGAGCTATACCCCCATGCTTTTCAAATTATAGCAAAGGGGACGGTGCTATGCAATAGAAATAAAAGAAATGAGGAGTTTATTCTGTTAATCTATTAACCGGGGTTATATATCCTACAACAGCTGGAACGGGCTCGGAAGTTCCGCTATGCCAGGCAGATACTTCATGGTCGGAACGAAGTATAAATTCTGATCTGTTTTTGAAAATAGAATTACACGAAACGCGTCATGCTTCGGCGGGCGCGTTTTTACATGCGGCTTTTTTTATAAGGAATAGAAGAGAAATTCCTGTTTTGCACACAAAGTTTTTCAGATTTTTGATGAAATATTTTAGATTTTTAGTAAAATTTGGAGAAAATAATCAATTTTTTTAAGATTTGCTATTGGCAGCAGGCAATAAAATGTATTACAATAAAACAAAATAATAAGAAAATGTTTACGCAATGGTGCAGGTGGGTGAAAAGAGGAATCTGATGAAGTATTTTTATCCGGCCATTTTTACCTTGGATAGAAAAAAGAATGAATTCCGCGCGGTGTTTCCTGATTTGACAGGGTGTGCCGTGAAAGCGGAATCTATGGCGGAGGCTGCGCGGAAAGCGCGGGAAGCTCTCGGTATGGCTCTTATGGAACTGGAAGAAAAGGGAATCGAGTTTCCGGCGGCTTCTGATGAATGTGTTCTTCAGCGTGCTTATCCCTGCTGCCAGGTGGGCGTGGTGCTTTTGGATATGGATGTGTACCGCGCATATCGCGAGTATCGGATGGAACAGGCGGAATTGGATTCTGCTGAATGGGCGGAGAAATCTAAACGCCGCCGCCTTACACTGTTTCAGAAAGTTTTTGGAGGCAGATAGAAAAACGGAAGAGGCCTGTGCGGGTCTCTTTTTTGTGTCTGCTGCCATTTTCGTGCAGCAAGGAGGAAAATGAATCGGTCAGTCATCCTTGTATACTATTTTGAAATCAGGTTATAATAATCACATTGAATTTCAGTCGGCCGAAGGGCCGTTTTGAAATAAGACCGCGGCAGATATTTAAAACAGCAGTTTGTTGAAATTGATTTCATAAAGGAGTCTTATGTCTGATTTTCTTGATTGGAGTACTTTGATTTACCGTGCGCCGGCGCTTTTGATTGCCATGGCGCTTCATGAATATGCCCATGCGTATGTATCGGACAGTCTGGGGGATCCCACGCCGTCCATGCAGGGGCGGCTTACGGCGAATCCTCTGGTTCACTTGGATATGGTGGGGCTTATGCTTCTTGTAATCTGCGGTTTCGGCTGGGCAAAACCGGTGGAGATCAATCCGAATTATTATAAGAATTTCAGAAGCGGCGTGATGAAGGTTTCTTTTGCCGGGCCGGGGATGAATCTGCTTATTTGTTTTCTGGCGGAGTGCATTATGCTGCTGATGATGAAGCTCGGGCTTTTAACGGCGGGGCAGCCGGGGCATTTATTTCTTTATTGGATTATGCTGTACAATGTGTGGTTCGCATTTTTTAATTTGATTCCCGTGCCGCCGCTGGACGGCTCCAAAATTTTGGAAATGGTGCTTCCCGGCAAATTGGCTTTTGCGTTCCACAATTTCAGTTACCGTTACAGTTTCCTTCTTTTACTGTTCCTGGTTTTCAGCGGCATGATAGGACGGATTATTAATCCGCTGGCGCAGTTTTATACGGGAACGACGATCCGCCTGATTGCTTCCGTGCTGCAGATGTAATGCGGAAAGGTGCGGTATGTCTTTAACGTGGGCGGTTTTTGAAATACTGGGGACTGTGGCATTTGCTTTTTCCGGAGCGGCTGTAGGACTGGCAAGGGGAATGGATGTTTTCGGCATTGCGCTCTTGTCTGTGGTGACGGCAGTGGGAGGCGGTATCCTCCGCGATGTGCTGGCGGGTATATTTCCGCCTTTTGCCCTGCGCGGGCCGGATGGGATCATATTTGCCCTCATGACGGCGGCAGCGGTGTGTATCGGTTTCCGGCATTTCCATATACCCCGCCGGGGACGGAAACTTGTCCTTTTTGCTTATCGTGTTTCCGATACGGCAGGTCTTGCCGCTTTCACGGTGACCGGCGCGATGACGGCGATTGACAGTTATCCCGGCTACCGGTATGTGCTTCCCGTTCTGCTTGGGCTCATTACGGCGGTGGGAGGCGGTATTCTCCGTGACGTGCTGGCGCAGAAAGTCCCGGTGGTGTTGTATGAAGATGTGTATGCCATGGCTTCGGTCGTCGGAGGTATCGTTATATGCGTCCTGTATCCGCTCACGGGGATTGTATATGCGTCATGGGGCGGATTTGGCGCGGTTCTTCTTCTCCGTGTCTGCGCAATCATTTTCGGGTGGAGGCTCTATCATCCCGTAAGGATACACGGCGGCGGGGAGCGGGAATAAAAGCCGGCAGATCGTTTTTGATCACCTGACAGCCGGTAAGAGTATTTTCATGATTTCTATAAACAGTGAAATAAGAGGAGGAGGCTTATGGTGATGGGGAGATGGATTTGCAGTGAACGGAATATTCTTATCTGTCTTTATCTGACGATATTTCTCCTGCCTCTAAGCTCCTGGCTTTTTTACTTTGCCCTTGTTCCGGCGGCATTGCTTTCTATGGGGGACATATTCCTTACGAAGCGGAAGGTCAATTATGGCGGCAAGTGGGGATGGTTTGGCGGGGGCTTTTTAATTTGTTCTTTTTTATCTGTGTTTAATGCGCCGGACAAATTCTTTTCCATTTTTAACTGGTGCTTTCTGCCCCTGGCGTATGCGTTTTTTTATGTGCTTATCTCTACATACCTTGCGGGAGAGGATGGAAAGAAGAAAGCGCTTTATGTCTTTTTGGCGGGTGCCGTCTGCGTTGTCATCTGGGGATTTATACAGTATGCCGATGCGGGATGCATGGCGAGAGACCTGAATGCCGAAGGATGGGTGGATCCTGAGAGGTTTCCTCTTCTGCGGCGGCGCATGTTTTCCACCTTGGGGAATCCGAATCTTTTCGGCGCCTACCTTTTGATGCTTATCAGTGTGTTTGCGCCTTTTGCTCTGGGGGAAAAAAATAATAAGAGAAAAATACTGTTTGCCGGATTTCTTTTTGTTCTTTCCGTATGCCTGGCACTGACCTATTCCCGGGGGGCATGGATCAGTCTGGCAGGGATAGTTTTAGGCCTTGCGGTCTTTTATGATAAGCGGTTCGGTCTGGTGTTTCTGGCGGTGCCTCTTATTTTATTTTTTTACCATGGACAGGTGGCGGAGCGTTTCATTTCTCTTTTTTCCGGCGAGGATACATCGCTTTCACTTCGCCTGGCTTTGTGGGAAAGTACGATCGCCATGATTGAGGAACATCCTCTGCTTGGAATCGGCTGGGGAAGCTACTGGCTGGCTTATCCGGAATACAACTTTTTTATAGAGGACGCGAGTGTCGTTATTTTCCACGCCCATGATATGTACCTCCATATCCCTGCGGAAGTGGGCATTCCCGGCGGCATTTTGTACTTCCTTTTCTTCTTCGGGCAAGGGGTGATGTCATGGCGGATTTGGCGCAGAGGAGTGGGCGTTATGAAACTTTTCGGGTTGTCGGGCATGCTTCTTGTCTTGTCGGCAGCCATAGACGGGATCGGAGATTATGCGCTTTTCAGCTGCCCGGTTTCCTGCTGCTTCTGGGCGTTGTCTGCGCTTTGTGTTTCAGAAGAAAGACGGGGCGCGGCAGGGTAAATCAATTATGCGGATCCAAGTACATATAAAAATGTATTTGTCCAATAGGAAAAATTTATAATCCCTGTTAGGGAATTTTGAGAAAGGATAAGCATTCTTTATGGAACTTTATCCGTAAAAGTATGCTATAATAAACAAGGTAATGAGCCACGGAGGGTTGTTTTACAGCGCCTTCATTCCGAACTGTTTTGATGAAGTTTGGAGGGGACTACCGGGCTGAAGGTTCTGCGGACTGAGAAAAATAACGAATCGTCACCGCGGGCTTTTATATTTTATTTATTTTGGGAGGATGATAGTAATGATCGACATCAATGACAGTGAATTCCTTAGCCGTATCGAGCCTAAAGAACTGCTGGACAAAGTATGCGACGGCAAAACGGCAGCAGCCATGATCCAGCCGGGGGATATCCTGGGGATCAGCGGATTCACACCGTGCGGCTATCCGAAAATCACGATGCATGAACTGGCTGAACGTATGAAGCAGACACCGTTCCAGGTAGATGTCTGGACGGGTGCTTCCACAGGTTCCCAGATCGATACCGAACTGGTGGCAGTAAACGGTATCAGAAACCGTATGCCCTATCAGACAAACGCCAATCTGAGAAAAGCAATCAATGCCGGCCAGATCAACTATTTCGACCTGCATCTCAGCCATGTGGCGCAGCAGATCCGTGAAGGTTTCTTCACCAATGTTAAGGGAGAACATGTAACCGGTCCGGATTTTGCGGTCATTGAAGCCTGCAAGATCGTTAACAGAGACGGTGAAATCGGTATCGTACCCACGACCGCCATCGGCAATTCTCCTGTATTCGTATCCCAGGGTAAAAAAGTCATCATCGAAGTGAATACCACCCAGCCGGTAGCGCTGGACGGCATGGCTGATATTTATGAAGTGGCGAATCCGCCCCACCGTGTGCCGATTCCGATCGTTAAAGCCGGTGACCGTATCGGCAAGACCTACATCCCGGTAGATTCGGCAAAGATTGTTGCTATTGTTCCCTGTGATCTGCCCGATGTTACCCGCGCCTTGGCTCCGCTTGATGACGACGCTGAAAAAATGGGCAACAATCTGGTTGATTTCCTGAAGAATGAAGTAAAACATGGAAGACTTCCGGAAAACCTGCTTCCTCTCCAGTCCGGCGTAGGCAATGTGGCAAACGCGGTAATCAACGGCCTTGTCCATTCCGATTTCAAGAATCTGTCTGTGTATACGGAAGTTATCCAGGACGGCATGTTCGACCTGATTGATGAAGGCAAGATCGATATGATTTCCGGGACATCCCTGTCCCCGTCCCCGGATGGACTGAAACGCTTCCATGCCAATATTGAAAAATACAGCAAGAAGATCATCCTCCGTCCGCAGGAAATTTCCAATAACGGCGAAGTAGCCCGCCGCATCGGTGTAGTGGCTATGAATACCGCTTTGGAAATGGATATTTACGGTCATGTAAACTCCACGCATGTAACCGGTACCAAGTTGATGAACGGTATCGGCGGTTCCGGAGACTTTGCCCGCAACGGTGCTCTGTCCTGCTTCTTCTGCCACAGTGTGGCTAAGGGAGGCGCTATCTCTGCCGTTGTTCCGATGTGTTCTCATGTTGATCACACCGAACATGACACCCATGTATTCATTTCTGAACAGGGTGTGGCAGATGTCCGCGGCCTGTCACCGAAGGAAAGAGCAAAGGTAATCATTAATAATGTCGCCCACCCGACTTTCCGTGACCAGCTGATGGATTACTTTGAAAGAGCATGTGCGCTCAACGGCAACAGCCAGACCCCGCATATTCTCTCTGAAGCATTCAAGTTCCATACCAGCCTTGCTGAAACAGGCTCCATGCTTTTTAAAAAATAATTTTCCCATAATACATTCTTTACAAAAAGCATGATTGTTATATAATTGTCTATGGTGATAACTGCTGAGAGCAGAATCATACATGGATCTCGCAAGAGTTCCTCCGCTGTGGTGACAAGACATAATGCGGCATCACAGCAAGAGGCTTTGCGGATCCATACCAATGAAAGCGATTGTCTGCGAAATACAGATGAGAAGAGCCTAAAAGCCGCAATCTGACATTTCTGCCAAGGATGAGACCTTTCCCAATTTTACTTATTTTTTAGGAGGAAGATGAACTTATGGCAAACGAATCCCTGAAAGCCAAACTCGAAGCATACGAAGCTGCTTGCGCTAAATCTTACGCAAAGACTCCGGAAAGAGTTGGTTTAAAACACAATAAGGTGTATACACCTCTTGATATCGAAGGTTTTGATTATGAAAGAGACCTCGGCATCCCGGGCGAATATCCGTATACCCGCGGCGTACAGCCGACCATGTACCGCGGCCGTCTCTGGACTATGCGTATGTATGCAGGCTTCGCTACCGCTGAAGAATCCAACAAGCGTTATCGTTACCTGATTGAAAACGGCGGTTCCGGCCTGTCCTGCGCATTTGACCTTCCGACCCAGATCGGCTATGACTCTGATGACAAAATGGCTATCGGTGAAATCGGCAAGGTAGGTGTAGCCATTGATACCCTGAAAGATATGGAAATCCTTTTCGACCATATTGATCTGGGCAAGGTTTCTACATCCATGACCATCAACGCACCGGCATCTGTACTGCTGGCTATGTACATTGCAGTCGCTGAAAAGCAGGGCGTACCGGCTGATCAGCTCCGCGGCACTATCCAGAATGATATTCTGAAAGAATACGCAGCCCGCGGAACCTATATTTTCCCGGTTAAACCGTCTATGCGTCTGATTACCAACATTTTTGAATACTGCTCCAAGAATGTACCGAAGTGGAACACCATTTCCATCTCCGGCTACCATATCCGTGAAGCAGGTTCCACCGCTGCTCAGGAAATCGCTTTTACCATCGCTGATGGTATCGCTTACATCGAAGCAGCTCTGAAAGCAGGCATGAAGATCGACGACTTCGCAGGCCGTCTGTCCTTCTTCTGGAACGCTCACAACAACGTACTTGAAGAAGTTGCTAAATTCCGTGCATCCCGTCGTCTCTGGGCTACGATTCTGAAAGAACGTTTCCATGCTCAGAACCCGAAGTCCATGAAACTGCGTTTCCATACCCAGACAGCCGGCTCCATGCTGACAGCTCAGCAGCCGAACAACAACATCGTTCGTGTTGCTCTCCAGACAGCAGCGGCAGTTATGGGCGGAACACAGTCCCTGCATACCAACTCCCGCGATGAAGCTCTTGCTCTGCCGACCACTGAATCCGTAACCATCGCTCTGCGTACACAGCAGATCGTTGCTTATGAATCCGGTCTGGCTGACGTAGTCGATCCGCTGGGCGGCTCCTATTATGTAGAAGCTATGACCAACGCCATCGAAGCGGAAGCTAAAGAATACATCCGCAAGATTGATGAAATGGGCGGCGCTGTTGAAGCTATCGATAAAGGTTATATCCAGAAAGAAATCCAGGATTCTGCTTATGCTTGGCAGATGGCTGTTGAATCCGGCGAAAGAACAATTGTCGGCGTCAACAAGTTCACTATGGAAGAAGCTCCGGTTGAAGGCCTCCTGAAGGTTGACGCATCCGCCGGCGAATTCCAGAAGAACAAACTGGCTAAAGTTAAGGCAGAACGTGATAACGCAAAGGTTAAGGAAGAACTGGCCAAGCTGGAAGTTGCAGCTGCTGACGAATCCGTCAACCTGATGCCTGTTATCCTTGACTGCGTACGTGCTTACTGCTCTCTCGGCGAAATTTGCGGCGTTCTCCGCAAAGTATTCGGCGAATACAAAGCACATAACACACTTTAATCCTAACTAAAATTCTGGAGGTATATAACTATGGCAGAAAAACGTATCAGAGTACTCGTTGCTAAACCGGGTCTTGATGGACATGATCGCGGTGCAAAAGTAGTTGCCCGCGCACTTCGCGATGCAGGTATGGAAGTTATTTACACAGGTCTTCGCCAGACTGTCGCTCAGATCGTTGAAGCGGCAGATGCGGAAGACGTTAATGTTGTAGCACTGAGCCTTTTGTCCGGCGCTCACAACACCCTGTTCCCGGAAGTGGTAGAAGCACTGAAAGCTAAAGGAATGGAAGATGTTCTCGTTATCGGCGGCGGCGTAATCCCTGCCGGTGACATCCCTGGTTTGAAAAAGGCCGGCGTAAAAGCTATCTTTACACCTGGCACACCGACCAAGGAAATTATCGACTTTATCAAAGCTAACGTATAATTGACATTCTCTTCTATCCAATAGAAGCTCGATAGTTGCACGGGGCTGCATTTGCTGTAGCCCCATGCCGCTATTATTTACTCTTAAAAAGGCGGTGTATCCATGGAATTCTCAATGAAAAATTTTTGGGACGGTTCCAGACGTGCCTTAGCGAGAGCAATAACCATCGTTGAAGACGAACGTGATGGCTGGGAAGATATCATGAAAGAAATCTACCACCATACCGGTCGTGCACAGGTCATCGGCATCACTGGTGCACCTGGTGCGGGTAAGAGCACACTTTCAGACGCGCTGATTAAACAGTACAGAAAACAGGGCAAGAAAGTCGGTATTGTGGCTATCGATCCGACTTCTCCATTCTCCGGCGGTGCTATCCTTGGCGACCGTATCAGAATGAATGACCTCACACTGGACGAAGGTGTATATATCCGCAGTATGGGTACCCGCGGCAGTCTTGGCGGTTTGTCCAGAAAGACTACCGATGCGGTAAAACTGATGGATGCTTTCGGTCTCGATGTCATTTTCATCGAAACAGTAGGCGTAGGGCAGTCAGAAGTAGATATCGTCAAGAATGCGGATACAACACTCGTTGTGCTCGTACCCGGACTGGGTGACGATATTCAGGCTATTAAGGCAGGCATCCTTGAAATCGGGGATGTATTCTGCATTAATAAATGTGATCGTGACGGCGCGGACCGTCTGAATGTTGAAATCGAAATGATGCTTGATTTGGGTGAAGCCCAAAACTGGCGTCCTCCTATTGAAAGGACGATTGCAAACAAGGACGAAGGCGTCGCGGACGTTGTCAAATCTCTTAATTCTCATCGTAAATATCTTGAAGAATCCGGCTTGCTGGAAGAACGCAGACGTGAACGCGCCCGCACTGAGATGGTAGAGATGATTCACGACCGCATTTCCCGTCATGTTATGGAAGATATCGTACAGACGGGTAAATTTGCTGACTACGTAGAACAAGTCTATGAAAGAGAAAATGATCCTTTCACAGTCGTTGATTCTATCGTGGGAAATATATTTAAATAATTCAAAGGAGGAATTATTATGGCATTCAAAGTATTATGTGTAGACCATGTCGGCGTAGCTGTTAATGATCTGGCGCTGATCAAGAAGCAGATGAAAGATCTGCTGAACCTTGAACCATCCCTTCCGGATGAAACGGTAGAAGAACAGCATGTAACGACAAGCTTCTTCAAACCGTCCGCACAGAGCGAAGCATGCGAACTGGAATTCCTGGGTTCCACAACTCCGGACGGCCCGATTGCCCGCTATATCGCTAAGAACGGCGGCAAGAACGGTTTCCAGCATGTAGCTCTCCGCGTAGACAACATTGTCGAAGCGCTTGCTGCACTTCCGGAAGACGCAAAGCTTGACAAGCATTGGAGAGTTGGTGCTGGCGGCTGCCACATCGCATTTATGCACCCGAAAGCTACCGGCCTTCTGCTGGAACTGACCGAACGCCCCGGCGGCCCGTCTTTCTAATAGCATAAGGATCGGTCCCTATGCTATAATAGGGACGTCCCGGTAAGGGACCAATATTTTTGGAGGTGTAAGAATGGCAACTGTTGCAGAAAGAATTGAACTTCTTCACAATAACCTCGCACACGTAGAGGCTATGGGTGGAGAAAAGAAAGTTGAAAAACAGCATGCAAAAGGCAAACTGACAGCCCGCGAAAGACTTGCTCTTCTGTTTGATGAAGGCTCTTTTGTAGAAGTCAATGCGCTTGTTAAGTCCCGCTGCTACAACTTCGGCCAGGAGAAGAAAGATCTCCCCGGCGAAGGTGTCGTTACCGGTTATGGTACTGTAGACGGAAGACTCGTATTCGCATTTGCCCAGGACTTCACGGTAGAAGGCGGCTCCCTTGGTGAAATGCACGCTGCGAAAATTGTTCACGTAAACGAACTGGCTCTTAAAGTCGGTGCTCCTTGCGTAGGCCTGAATGATTCCGGCGGAGCCCGTATCCAGGAAGCAGTAGATGCTCTTTCCGGCTATGGCAAGATTTTCTGGTGCAATACCATTGCATCCGGCGTTATTCCTCAGATTTCCGCAATTATGGGACCGTCTGCAGGCGGCGCCGTATATTCTCCGGCACTGACCGACTTCATCTACATGGTAAAAGGCACCTCTCAGATGTTCCTGACAGGACCGGCAGTAGTTGAATCCGTAACCGGCGAAAAGATTACCGCTGAAGCTCTCGGCGGCGCTATGACCCATAACCGTACATCCGGTGTGGCCCAGTTTGCAGCTGAAAATGACGAAGACTGCATTAAACAGATTCGTTACCTGCTTTCCTTCCTGCCGAGCAACAACATGGAAGACGCGCCGATTGTTGAAACCGGAGATGATCCGACCCGTACAGATGCAAGTCTGGATACCATTATGCCGGAAAACTCCAATGCACCGTACGATATGTACGATGTCATCAAATCCATCGTTGATAACGGCGAGTACTACGACGTAGCTAAGGAATGGGCTAAGAACATCATTACCTGCTTCTGCCGTATGGATGGACAGACTGTCGGCATTATTGCCAACCAGCCAAACTTCATGGCAGGCTGCCTTGACTATAATGCTTCCGATAAAGGAGCCCGTTTCATTCGTTTCTGCGACTGCTTCAATATTCCGGTTCTGAACATTGTCGACGTTCCCGGCTTCCTGCCCGGCAAGCAGCAGGAATATGCGGGTGTAATCCGTCACGGTGCTAAGATGCTGTTCGCATACTGCGAAGCAACTGTACCGAAGATTACCCTGATTCTCCGTAAAGCATACGGCGGTTCTTACATCGCCATGTGCTCCCGTGAACAGGGTGCTGACCAAGTATTTGCATGGCCGACCGCAGAAATCGCCGTTATGGGACCTGCCGGCGCAGCAAATATCATTTTCAAGAAGGATCCGCAGAAAGAACAGCGTACACAGGAGTATGTTGATGAATTTGCAACTCCTTACAAAGCTGCAGAACGCGGCTATGTAGACGCAGTTATTGATCCGAGAAACTCTCGTCCGGTAGTTATCAATGCTCTGAAGATGCTTGCTTCCAAACATGAAGTACATCCGGCTAAGAAACACGGAAACATTCCGCTGTAATATGTATTTACACATTGATAATATTTGAAAGGATGGGTTTGGATGAATAACGATACAGTTATGTATATCGCGGTAGCAGCTGCCGTTCTGGCAGTCATTGCCCTGATCATGATCTGCCAAGTACGTTCATCTCTCAATCAGTCCGCAGCACCGGCGGCAGCGGCTAAAAAAGCGGCGCCGGCGGCAGCTTCGAGAGCCGCTGATAATGGTGCTGTTGTAGCAGCCATTGCAGCAGCAATCGTTGCTATGGGCGGCGGTGAAATCATTTCTATCCGCCCGGCAGCAAGACCTGGCTGGACCACAGGCGCCCGCATTGCAGGTGTTTCCGGAAACCAGCAGTTCTAATTGAAAGTTGAAAGTACAAAATTAGGAGGAAGAACAATGAGAAAATTTACCGTAACAGTTAACGGCCAGGATTACGATGTAGTAGTTAAAGACAGCGGCGCAGCAGCAGCACCCGCAGCAGCAGCACCGGCGGCAGCTCCCGCACCGGCAGCAGCTCCCGCACCGGCGGCAGCTCCGGCTCCGGCACCCGCTCCAGCAGCAGCTCCCGCACCGGCAGCAGCACCCGCCGGCGCAGGTGAAGTCGTAGAAGCTCCGATGCCGGGCAAAGTCCTGCGTATCAATAAACACGTTGGTGACGCAGTAGCGGCAGGCGACGAAGTTCTCGTTCTCGAAGCTATGAAGATGGGCAACCCGATCATGGCTCCCTGCGATGGCAAGATTACCGGTATGCCGGTCAGCGAAGGCCAGAGCGTACAGGGCGGCGACACACTCTTTACAGTTGGCTGATTCTAATTACAAAAAGCAGTGCTTCGGCACTGCTTTTTTGCTGTTTAATTTTGTGAACGGGATAATGGATTTCATTAAAGGCAAAAAGAGATTTTTAGAGATTCCTGGATTGCAGATATCATATTAAAGTGCAGGTACTATTCATCTTTGTAAGGAGGTGGGGAAGAATCTGACTATAATGATGAGCAGTATTTCTGCTTACTTGATGAGTATAGAGAACCCGAAACAGTCGGGCATACAGAATAGGTTGTTTTGCATTATGAGATGCCGGAAGAATTTTTTGATTGTGTTTTAAGGGCTCCGGTCGTAATAGAATTATGCAATAAGTCATCTGCTAAACTGCTGAATATTGATTTGTATCTGCTTATACAGCAGCTGCATGGAGAGGTGGTATTGAGGCGGTTCCGGAGATGCCGGACCGAAACGCGGAGCTGGGGGATCAAATCGTTTTTGCATGTCTGTACAGATACAGGATAGCAGTGCTTAAAGTATGCTGATGAGTAGATGAAAGTATTTCTGAAATATTTTTTGCAATGCCCGGCATTTTCTTTTGGGAGTCCATATGCTGTTTGTCCGCAATAAAAACAGGAGGATGTTTCTCCTGTTTATAAGGGACTGAGGATCAATAAGGCATTTCCTCGGTGGGATTCTGTTCTTCTTTTGCCATGGAGACGAGGACGCGGAGCATGGTAAGGCTTACATCGCTTACATCCGTATTCTTGTCGAAAGCGGCGAGGATGCCGTAACGGAAGAGGAGTTCCTTATCATCTTTGCTGACCTGATGGGCGGCTATGAGGATGTCGTCCCGGCCGATCATGGCAAGTGTCTGAGAGAGCGCGATTAATTTTTGCTTCATCGTAGGACTTTTGGATGTGTAGAAGATGAAATGGACGTCATTGTCGGCAGCATTCTGCGCGGAGCTTTCCGGGGAGAGGAGGGGGCTTACATCTACGTCCCAGCCGTGGTCGGCAAATGTCGTGGCGGCAAGTTTTCTTGCCTCTTTATCGTCATCATCTTCAAGCTCCGGCATGAAAAGCCTCGGACGGCGGCCATCCAGTTCTTCGAAGAGGCTGCTCAGTTTCAATGCTTCTTCAGTTCGTCTTTCTTTTTCAGTGTTTGTCATATTTCCGACCTCCTGTTTCCTCCTATAAGATAGGTAAGATATTTTTAATAGTTTGCAACATTAACATCATTATATAGTAGTAATGAATGAAAAATCAATAAATCAGGGGTAAAGATGTGGATAAATATAAAAATTAATTATATTAAATATGAATGTGGTTGATTGACACTTAGAATGTAATGAATTATACTAAAAATGTAGTTATTTAGACAATTTCACATATCTGACAGGTGCGAAAGCGTAAAAGAGAATCCGGTAGAATCCGGAGCGGTCCCGCCACTGTAAAGGGAGTTTATATCAAGTATGTCACTGGGTAACTGGGAAGGCGATATAAACGAGGAACTTGAGCCAGGAGAACTATCTGTCTAAGAATCACCGTTATACCTGCGAGAGATGGGGAGGGGATTGGGAAATTATTTCCTTGTCCGGCTATCAGTTTCGCGTGATAGTCGTTTTTTTGTGAGTAGATTGTAAGGAGGTGCACATATCGGGGATTTTGAAAGTCCGGCTTGAAAGACGTTATGCCAGGCATTTGAAAGGATGTTCCGTCAGGGACTCTGCCGTCTTGTCTGCAAGCTGTATTTTCCGCGGAATTGTCTAAAATTATTATAAGGAGGATGTTTTCATGGCAGAACAGAATACCCAGGAATCGGTCAAGCAGCTTACTGACAAAGAGTTGGAAGCGATCTTGAGAAAATCAAATGAAAAAGCCGATTTCCCAGAAGTAAAATTTGACGAATTTGAAAAGCCGACCTATGAGGAGTGGGTGGAGGCTTGCAATGCTCTGTTGAAAGGAAAGCCTTTCGATAAGATCATGTTTACCAAGACTTATGAAGGGATTACCTTTGATCCGATTTATACATGGAGAACTGGACCGTCAGCAACTGATAAGATTCTTCCGACAGATGATTATCCGGGCATGGGAGATTTTCTCCGCGGCGCAACGGTAAACGGCTATAAATGCGCTCCCTGGGGTATTGCCCAGGCATGCGATGAAACGCTGCCGAAAGAAAATAATGAACTTCTGAAGCATGAAATCGACAGAGGTTCCACTGTTTATAATGTACGTATTGATACCGCCACTGCCGACGGCATTGATGTCATGGATGCCGAAAAGCCGGGCGATATAGGCGTAAGCATTACCGCGCTGGAAGATATGCATACCCTGCTTGACGGTCTTGATATGGAAAAGATCCCGTTTATGATGTATGCTGGTACTTCCTCTCTCCGTATGCTGGCATTGGTAGCCGCGACATTGAAGGCTAAGGGAAAAGATGTCAGCAAAGTGAAAGGTGTTATCGGAGCAAACCCGATTGCCCAGCTGATCAAGAGAGGAAAGCTGAACCAGCCGCTGGAAGAATTGTATGATGAAATGGTGGAATCTATCCGCTGGACGAGAAAGAATGCGCCGCAGCTCCGCACCATTTTCGTCAGGAGCGATATTTTCTCCAATGGCGGTGCGAATGCCGTACAGGAAGTGGCTTATACTTTTGCTATCGCTGTCGAATATATCCGTGAAATGCAGAAGCGCGGCATCGATATCCATGATATTGCCCAGTCCCTGCAGTTCGCATTTAATACAGGCGCCACTTTCTACATTGAAATTGCCAAGCTCCGTGCTGCCCGCCAGGTATGGTCTAATATCATGAAAGCCTTCGGCGCCGAAGAAAAAGACCGTTCCTGCAAAATCCATGCCCGTCCGGCGATGTTTACCAAGACGATTTTCGATATCGGTGTAAATATGCTTCGTGAAACGACCCAGATTTTCTCTGCAGTTGTCGGCGGTGTTGATTCTTATGAAAATGATCCTTATGACGCAACGGTACGCAAGGGTGATGAATTCTCCCGCCGTATCGCAAGAAACGTACACATTATGCTGCAGGAAGAATTCGGCATGCTTCGTCCGATCGATCCGGCCGGCGGTTCCTGGGGGATTGAAGCACTGACCAAGGAAATGGCTGAAAAAATCTGGGGAGAATTCCAGAAAATCGAATCTCTTGGCGGTATCCTGAAAGCTCTTAAAGAAGAATATCCGCAGCAGCAGATTCTTGAAATCCTGAAACAGCGTTTCAAAGCGCTTGACCTCCGCAAGGACAGCGCTGTCGGGACAAATATGTATCCGAATATGACGGAAGAACTTCTTGATCCGCGTCCGGAAGATGTACCGGCGCTGAAAAAAGAACTGTCTGAAGGCGTTGAGAAATATCGTGCCGATATGGACAAAGATTTCCTGAAGGAAAAGCTGGAAGAACTGAAAGCAGCCGATACCGACATCGTTGAGAAGGCAATTGCCGCATTCTCCGCCGGCGCTACAATTTCTGAAGTACGCACAGCAAGAGCTGCCAAAGCGGATTCCATCGAAGTGAGAAAGATTTATGCGCACCGCTGGACCGAACGTTTTGAAAAACTCCGCTTTGACACACAGGCGTTTAAAAAGGAAACCGGCAAGAATGTGGAAATATTCCTGGCCAATATGGGACCGATTCCGCAGCATAAGGCGAGAGCTGATTTCTCCACCAGTTTCCTGCAGGTAGGCGAATTCAGCGTTCATCTGAATAACGGCTTCCAGGATGATGAAGATAAACCGGGTTCACGCTGGGATAAGTGTGTGGAAGCGCTGAAGGCAGGCTGCGATGATAAAGGAACTCCTTATGACTGTGCCGTTATCTGCTCTACTGACGCTACTTATCCGGAAGATGTGCCGGCGCTGGCGCCGCGTTTAAAGGAAGTTTTGGGGAAAGGTACGCTTTTCCTTGCGGGCGCTGCTCCGAAAGATATGGAAGCGGTATATCGTGAAGCCGGCATAGATGAATTTATCAGCGTGAAAGCAAACTGCTACGATATCCTCCGTATGCTCCAGCAGAAAAAAGGCATGAAGATTACGGAAGAGGAGGTAAAATAAGATGGCAATGAACCCCGATTTTACAAAATTAAACCTTGAAGAACATCCCCATTGTTCTTATGATGAATGGAAAGCGGAACTGGAAAAAACAACGGGCAAAAATTATGATGCTCTCTATGAAAATACAATGGAACGTATTCCTGTAGGTCCGCTCTACGGCAAAGATGTGTATGACCAGTGCAACCACTTGGACTTCATGAGCGGTATCCCTCCGTTCCTCCGCGGACCTTACTCCACGATGTATGTATTCCGCCCGTGGACGGTCCGCCAGTACGCAGGGTTCTCCACTGCTGAAGAATCTAATGCGTTCTACCGCAGAAACCTGGCGGCAGGCCAGAAAGGGCTGTCTATCGCATTTGACCTTCCGACCCACCGCGGCTATGATGCGGATAACCCCCGTGTTATCGGCGACGTCGGCAAAGCAGGCGTATCCGTCTGCTCTATGCTTGATATGAATATCCTTTTCGCAGGCATTCCGCTGGATCAGATGTCCGTATCCATGACGATGAACGGCGCCGTTCTTCCGATTCTGGCATTCTTCATCAGTGCCGGCATTGAACAGGGCGTAGACAAGAAGATTCTGGCAGGCACGATCCAGAATGATATCCTGAAAGAATTCATGGTTCGTAATACTTACATTTATCCGCCTGCCATGTCCATGCGTATCATCGGTGATATTTTCGAATATACCACCAACTATATGCCGAAGTTCAACAGTATCTCCATTTCCGGTTACCATATCCAGGAATGCGGCGCTACCTGTGACCTTGAAATCGGTTATACGCTGGCAGACGGCATGGAATACATCCGCTGCGGCGAAAAAGCGGGACTTGCGGTCGATGCCTTCGCTAAACGTCTGTCCTTCTTCTGGGACCAGGGCAAGAACTATTTCATGGAAGTCGCAAAGATGAGAGCGGCCCGCGTTCTCTGGGCAAAGATTCTGAAACAGTTTGGCGCGAAGAATCCGAAATCCATGGCACTTCGTACCCATTCCCAGACATCCGGCTGGTCGCTGACGGAACAGGATCCTTTCAATAATATCGCCCGTACTTGTATGGAAGCCATGTCTGCGGCTCTGGGTCATACCCAGTCTCTCCATACCAACGCGCTTGACGAAGCTATCGCGCTGCCGACCGACTTCTCCGCACGTCTGGCACGTAATACACAGCTTTATATCCAGGATGAAACGAAAGCCTGCAAGATTATTGATCCGTGGGGCGGTTCCTACTATGTAGAATACCTGACAAATGAAATCATTCGCCGTGCCTGGGCGCATATCCAGGAAGTCGAAGCTTTGGGCGGCATGGCAAAAGCGATTTCCACCGGTCTGCCGAAGATGCGTATCGAAGAATGCGCTGCCCGCCGTCAGGCGGATATCGACAGCGGTAAGGAAACCATTGTCGGTCTGAACAAGTACCGTCTGGCGAAGGAAGATCCGCTGAACGTACTGTCCATCGATAATACTGCTGTCCGTAATGCGCAGATTAAACGTCTGGAAAAACTGAGAAGCATCCGTGATCCTGAGGCCGTTGCCCGCGATCTGGAAGCGATCACCAAAGCGGCAGAAAGCCGTGAAAACGGCAACCTGCTTGAACTTGCGGTACAGGCGGCTCATGACCGCGCATCCCTCGGTGAAATTTCCGATGCGGTTGAAAAAGTATCCGGTCGTTTCAACGCCACCATCCATACTATTTCCGGTGTATATTCCAGCGAATTTGACGGTTCCGCGAAACTGGAAGAAGCAAAGAAACTGGCCGACAGATTTGAAGCATTGGAAGGCCGCCGTCCCCGTATTTTCCTGGCTAAGATGGGGCAGGACGGACACGACAGAGGCCAGAAGGTTCTCGCGACATCCTTTGCCGATATGGGCTGGGACGTCGACGTAGGACCGCTGTTCCAGACGCCGGAAGAAGCGGCACAGGATGCTGTGGATAACGACGTCCATATGGTTGGCTTTTCCTCTCTTGCGGCAGGTCACAAGACCCTCTTGCCGGCTCTCGTAGAAGAACTGAAGAAACGCGGCCGTGAAGATATCCTTGTCTGCATCGGCGGTGTTATTCCTGCACAGGATTATCAATACCTCTACGATCATGGCGCACAGGCGATCTTCGGACCGGGCACAAACATTCCGGAATGCTGCATTAAGCTGCTCCACATGCTCGTAGACCGCGCTGAGGCGGAAGCCAAGGAAGGTTAAGGTAAGTATTATGTCCAAGAACGATGATGACTTGAGACCCAGCTGGGTGCCTGAAGAACCGAACCCGGAATTTGCATGTTCCGTCGTGCGGGGGATTGACAGTGCCGTAAACAGTGTGACCGGTGCCAAAGAATATCCGGATGCCGTGCATTTGAGAAAAGTGCCGCTTCGTAAGAAAATGTCTATCGAAGAATACGTCGAAGGGGTGGCGAAGGGGGATCGCATGATCCTCTCCAAAGCCATCACCCTTATCGAAAGTAATGCTCCCAAGGATTTTGACAAGGCACAGCGCGTGCTCCAGGCTCTTCTGCCCCGCACGGGCCATGCGCTCCGTGTCGGGATCACCGGTGTGCCCGGGGCAGGCAAGAGTAGTTTCATCGAATCTTTTGGTACAATGCTTTGCCAGCAAGGCTACAAAGTGGCGGCGCTGGCAGTCGACCCGACAAGCACCATTACCGGCGGATCCATCTTAGGAGACAAGACACGTATGCAGAATCTCTCCAGAGAGCCGAACTGTTTCATACGTCCTTCTCCTTCTAAGGGGACACTGGGCGGTGTGACCCGCAAGAGCCGTGAGACCATGCTGCTTTGTGAAGCGGCAGGCTATGATGTCATCCTTGTGGAAACTGTCGGGGTCGGGCAGTCGGAAACGACAGTACGCGATATGGTCGACTTCTTTATGCTTGTCGTATTGACAGGCGCAGGGGACGATCTGCAGGGCATCAAAAAGGGGATTATGGAATTGGCGGACGCTATTGTGGTCAACAAAGCCGATGGAGACAACCTGGAACGGGCGAAAGTCACCCAGGGGGAATATGAACGGATGGTAGAATTTATCCGTCCCGCCACAGAAGGCTGGCAGACCCATGCTTATCGCTGCTCGGCTTTGAAGAAAACGGGACTGCTTGAACTTTGGGCAGTTATGCGCGAGTTTGAGAAAGTCACCAAAAAATCGGGTGTCTTTGAGAACCGGCGCCAGCGTCAGACTCTTTCCTGGGTGCACAGTATGATTGAAGAACATCTTCATAACCTGTTCTTTGAAGATCCGATCATCAAGAGCCGTATGCCGGAAGTCCGTGCGGCGGTATTGACCGGCGTCGTGTCACCCAGCCAGGCAGTTACGGAACTCATCCGTATCTTTGATATGGATAGGGCTTCTGCGCGCCACCTGGAAGAAACAAAATATTAAGAAATAATAAGTGTGGAGAAAAACCCCGGGGGAGGACCTCGGGGGGATTCTTCATTTTTACCATGAAATACGATATGAATTTGTCAGAAACGAAGACAGCAGAAAAGGAGGAATTGCCGTGAAAGACTTGTATCTTGCGGGCGGTCCCTACTATGGAGTGCAGGAAGTATTTTCCCGTATAAAAGGCGTTGTGGAGACAACCGCGGGATTTGCCAACAGCTCTGTACCGAATCCGCGGAAAGAAGACGTGGAAAATGGAAAAGTACAGGCGGTAGAATGCGTAAAAGTAACCTATAACCCGAAAAAAATAGATATAGGGACATTGCTCTCTGTGTTTTTTACCATAGTCAATCCCTACACCGACGGTATCCAGGGGAAATGCACCGGACCCCATTACAGGACAGGCATCTATTACGTATCAGGAGAAGATACGCCGCAGATTACCTACTATATGGCCTACTACCAGAACAGGGGCAACTCGAGGCCTGTGAGTGAATCCTGTCTTGTTTTCAATGAGTATGAAAATGAGAAAAATATACGGCCGCCGATCCGCACAGAAGCCAGACGCCTGGAAAACTTCTATGCCGCACCGGAAGAAGAACAATATTTTCTCAGGAAATATCCAGATACCTATTCTCCTATCGATATCAAACTTTTAGAAGAGGCGGGAACACTGGAAATCCTCACCTGAAACGATATGAATTGGCTTGCGCTGATCATGCGTTCGGAACAATCATTTTATCATTGACAGAAGCTTTATAGAGTGATATCATTAGGACAACCGAATAGGAAAAACAGGTGCCTGTGAAGGCTTAATAGGGAAGATCGGTGCGATGCCGACACGGTCCCGCCACTGTAATGCCGAGCAAGTCTGATGAAAGTCACTGAGGAATTGGGAAGACCGGACAAGCAATGAAGCAGAGTCAGGAGAACTGCCTGTTTAAAATCACCGTTTGACCCACGAGCGATGGGAAGGAGATCTTATATAGTCTCTTTGCGTTCGTGTAAAGAGGTTTTTTATTGGCGAAGTCTATTCGACAGAGGAGAAACTGCATAATAAGGAACAGGTGCCTGTAAAGGCTTAATAGGGAAGACCGGTGAGATACCGGCACGGTCCCGCCACTGTAATGCCGAGCGAATCCGATGAAAGTCACTGAGGAATTGGGAAGACCGGACAAGCGATGAAGCAAAGTCAGGAGAACTGCCTGTTTTTACTACTGTTTGACCTGCGAGTGATGGGGAGGTAGCGTGTATTGATTTTAACGCGCAAAGTATCCATCCTTACATCAGCAGGGGATGGATTTTTTGTGGGTTCTCTCAAGAACGATGGTAAAGGGAAATACGATCGTTCATCCTTTCAGGAACAGCCCGAGAGGCGTTTCTGTATATTCGTTGTAATGCCGGAAACGGCTTTACATATACTTGCAGGGATAACTTGCAAGGTTCACTTTCTCCGAACGATGGCGGCAGGGAAAAGTCATCGTTCCCCCTTTTTACGGTAACTCCGGAAACGGAGCAGACATATATTCGTGCTTGAACTATGGATGATTACTGCCGGCTTGGCCGGCCATGGTTCACCCTCCTTGGAACGATGGTGGTAACAGGGAAATACCATCATCGTTCTCCCCCCTCTTTGGTAATAGCATCGACATGATGTTATTATATAGTTCTCATTTGAGGCGCGATGGTGCCTCCCCCTTTTTGAAGCGGCACTGCTGCTTCTTTTTTTTGCGGCAGGGGAAAAAAGCGGTTTGATAAGGGATTTTATATATGGTATACTCTAATCAAGTTCATATGGGCTGTCTGTAATCGATGGGGATTCTGTACACGGGACAGTTGTCTTGCCTGTGCATGGAGGTCTTTTTTTATTGGGAGAAAGGCAGCAGTTTATAAAGGAGGATTCAAAATGGCGGAGCCTGTAGCGAAGAAGTCATTGATGGACAGATTCTTAAATACTGTCGAAGCCGCGGGAAATAAACTTCCTGATCCGGCTACATTATTTATCCTGCTGGCGGTTTTGGTGCTTGTCCTGTCAGCGGTATTCGGCGCGATGGGGGCGTCTGCCGTCCATCCGGGAACACACAAGGTCATTAAGGTCGTGAATTTACTGACTGTTGACGGGTTCCGGATGATCTGGTCCAAGGCGGTGTCCAACTTCTCCGGATTTGCTCCGCTGGGTATGGTACTCGTCTGCGTCATCGGCGCAGGTGTAGCTGAAAAGAGCGGTTTCCTTGCGGCTTTTATGCAGAAAGTACTAGGCAGCGCGGCACCTGCCATCGTTACTTTTACCATTATTCTTATCGGAATCAACGGTAACGTGGCGGGGGATGCGGCATTTGTCGTATTGCCTCCTGTGGCGGGCGTTATTTTCCTTGGTATGGGGCGCCATCCGCTCCTTGGCGTATTCTGCGGTTATGCCAGCGTGGCAGCTGGGTTCTGCGCCAACCTGATGATCGGTATGTCTGATTCCCTTGCTTACGGTTTTACCGAAGCGGCGGCGCAGATGATTGATCCGAACTATGCGGAGTCGCCAGCCATTAATTATTACTTCCTTGTTGCTTCCTGCATCGTTCTTTCCCTTGTAGGAACGTTCGTTACGGAGAAGTTCATGGCGCCCCGTTTCGCAGGTGCGGATTTGTCAAAATATGAACTTGATGCGGATACACTCAATCTCACACCAAAGAAAAGTGCGGCTGTGACAAAAGCTGTCATTGCCACCGTTATCGGCATTATCGTTCTGGTGCTCCTTTGCATCGGCGATAATCCGATTCTCGGCGATCCCCAGACAGGCTCTGTCATGGACGGGAAATCTCCCTTTATGACAGGCATCATTCTTACGGTAACACTGGTACTCTTCATCCCGGGCGCCGTTTACGGATTCGCTTCAGGGAAATATAAAAATGATAAGGACATGTTTACCGATATTTCCCAGGCCTTCAAAGATATTTCATCCTATATCCTTCTGTGCTTCTTCTGCGCGCAGTTTACCAGTTATTTTGCATGGTCCAATTTAGGGGCGGTTCTTGCCATCAAAGGGGCGGGGCTTCTGCAGGCGATGAATTTTACAGGTATCCCGCTGATTATCGGATTGGTTATCGTGTCCTGCATTGTGAATATTTTCATCGGCTCTGCTTCGGCCAAGTGGGCAATCCTTGCACCGGTCATGGTACCGATGATGATGATTCTCGGCTATGATCCTGCGGTGACCCAGGTGGCGTACCGTATCGGTGATTCCATTACGAACCCGCTGTCACCGCTGTTCTACTATTTTCCCCTTATTCTCGGCTTTGTCCGCCGTTATGAAAAAGATACGGGCATGGGAACGATTATCGCGAACATGCTGCCTTATTCCATTGCTTTCACTGCCGCGTGGATTGTTCTGCTGGCAGTATGGGTCATGCTTGACCTGCCGCTGGGGCCGGGCGGCGGCATCTATCTGCCGTAATTGATTTTCAGCGCAGGCGGGGTTTCTCTGCCTGCCTTTGTTTTAAAGAAAGGAAAATATTATGGATTTTGCCCGTGAAGCGGCGGAACTTCTGCCGTATATACAAAATCACCGCCGTCATATCCATCAGTATCCCGAACTTTCATTCCGGGAAAAAGAAACGACGGAATATATCCAAAAAGAATTGGAAAGTATGGGTATCGAAGTGATCCGTTTTTCTGATTACTACGGATTGATCGGTGTCCTGAAAGGCGGCCGGGCAGGGAAGACTGTCCTCCTCCGTGCGGATATCGATGCCCTTGGGATCCGGGAAGAAAATGAGCTTGATTTTTGTTCCGTCCATGCGGGTGTCATGCATGCCTGCGGTCATGACTGCCACAGCGCCATGCTCCTGGGGGCGGCGAAAATTCTGTCTGTCTATCGTGATGCACTGAAAGGAACCGTGAAATTTCTTTTCCAGTCAGCAGAAGAGTCGGGGCATGGCGCGAATTACTATGTGGATCACGGGTGTCTTGACGGCGTGGATGCGGCGATGGCGATACACATGATGAATGAAATACCGGAGGGAACGTTTAGTATCGAAGCGGGTCCCCGTATGGCATCATGCACGGATTTTACCCTTACCGTTCATGGTACGGCGACTCACGGTTCGATGCCTCATCTGGGACATGATGCGATTGTGGCGGCGAGCGCGGTCATTATGAATCTGCAGACCCTTGTAAGCCGGCAGCACTCTCCGCTCCGTCCGCTTGTCGTTTCCATCGGTTCCGTCCGTGCCGGTTCGCAGTTCAATATCGTGGCGGATGAAGTCGTCATGAAAGGGACGATACGTACCTTTGACAGGGATTTATTCGCGTCGATGCCGAAACGGCTGGAAGCCATGGCAAAAGGAACGGCAGAAGCCATGGGGTGCCATGTTTCTGTGGCTGTTGATACGAGTGAACCGGCAGCCATCAATGACTATGAATCCATCAGGCTGGCGGCTCATAATGCGGTGGAAACGCTCTACGGGGACTGCTTCGCATCGATGAAACAAAAGATGGGTTCGGAAGATTTTGCCGTCATTATGGAAAAAGTGCCTTCCGTTCTTTGTTTCCTCGGCTACCATAACGAAGAAAAAGGAACTGTTTATCCGCTCCATTCCAAAGATTTCCGTGTAAATGATGAAATATTGGATAAGGGCGCGGCACTGTTTGCAAAGTTTGCTTATGATTATCTGGAAAAGGAGGCGCGGCCATGATGGATATCAAAGCGCTTGCTTATGGAGAAAAAGAATATATTACGGCATTGCGCCGCCATTTCCATGCCCATCCCGAACTGGGCCGTCATGAGGTGGAAACAACGAAGCGTATCACAGAAGAATTGGAAAAGATGGGGATCGAGGTGATGACGTTCAGCGATATTACAGGCTGTATCGGCGTTATCCGCGGCGGGCATGACGGCGGTACGGTGGCTCTTCGTGCCGATATAGACGCGCTTCCCATACAGGAGGCAGATCTTACGAAAGAGTATGCATCGCAAAATGCGGGAGTCATGCATGCCTGCGGCCATGACTGCCATACCGCCATGCTCCTTGGGGCGGCGAAAATATTAAGCGCCCATCGGGAAGAAATCCATGGTACCGTGAAACTTCTTTTCCAGATGGCGGAAGAAATAGGGACGGAATCCCGCCATTACGTGGAAAACGGTTCTTTAAGCGATGTGGATGCCATATTCGGTATGCATATCTGGGCGACTCTTGACGCGGGCAAGGTCAATTTCGAAGATGGGGAACGGATGGCGTGCAGTGACCGTTTTACTGTGAAAATCAAAGGGAAAGCCGCTCACGGAAGCGAGCCGGATAAAGGCGCCGATGCCGTCGTGGCTGCCGCTGCGGTGGTCATGGGGCTGCAGACACTGGTAAGCCGGCGTACGGATCCGCAGAATACTTTCGTCCTGACCGTGGGGATGATGAATGGCGGAACACAAAGCAATATTATCGCGAAAGAAGTGGAACTCGTCGGTACGACCCGTACTTTCAACAAGAAATTCCGTAAAGGGCTCCCTGATATGATCAAGGCAGCGGCGGAAGGTATCGCCGAAGGCTACGGCTGCGAAGCGGAAAGCACATACTTCTTCGGCCCGGCTCCCTTAGTAAATGAACATATTTCTCTGAACCGTATCGCGCGGAGAGCAGCGGCAGCTGTCATGGGCGAAAAGGCACTGGTTCCCATGGAAAAGGAAATGGGGGCGGAAGATTTCGCCGTTTATATGGAAACCATTCCCGGCGTGTTCGGATTCCTCGGCGGGAGAAATATGGAAAAGGGAATTTGCTGCGTTCATCATCACCCGGCCTTTGACGTGGACGAAGATGTATTTCCGGACGGGGCGGCGATTTACGCAAAATTTGCCATCGACTGCCTGAAAGAAATGGAAAAACAAAAGAAATAATTCTGTAAAATATCCTACCGGAGAAAGGCAGAACTTTTTGTAAAAAAACGGGAGTGGCGCTCCTGTTTTTTTGTGGGAAATGTACAAAAATACCTGCCGGTCTTCTTCCGCAAGAGATCACCGGGATTTTCAGCATGAAAAAAGATATGACACAAATTTCATGTCATATCTTCTGCTTCCGGTAAAAGATTACTGCTTTCTGCCGCTGCACTTGCCTGTGCCTTCCATGACCTTCTTGAAAATCGCATGGAGCTCATCAACAGACTTGCCGTTTTCTTTGGCAATGGCCACATGACGCAAAGCGGATTCATAGCGCTTTTTGCCTTCTTCATCTTCGGGAATCGGGTAACGGCCGTGGCATTTTGAAACTGCTTCTTCTTTCCTACCGCTGCACTTGCCTGTGCCTTCCATGACTTTCTTGAAAATTGCATGGAGTTCGTCAACAGACTTGCCGTTTTCTTTGGCAATGGCCACATGGCGCAGAGCAGATTCATAGCGCTTTTTGCCTTCTTCATCTTCGGGAATCGGGTAATGGCCGTGGCATTTTGAAACCGCTTCTTCTTTCCTGCCGCTGCACTTGCCTGTGCCGTTCATGACCTTCTTGAAGATTTCATGGATTTCATCAAGGGATTTTCCCTGTTCTTTTGCGAGTGCCGCATGGCGTTTTGCCGATTCGTAACGTTTTCTTCCCTCTTCATCCTGAGGAATTGGATATTGTGGATGTGTCATTATGTTTTCCTTCTTTCTTAAAAAATATATTTACAGATAGCAGTTTTATTTACGGAAATATATGGGCGCCGTTTGCATCCCGATGGATGACTATCTTTTGCTGCACCTGCCTGTGCCGTTCATGACCTTTTCGAAAATTTCATGAATTTCTTCTGCGGATTTCCCCTGGGCTTCCGCAATGTCCGCGTGGCGTCTCGCCGATTCGCGCCGGTTCCTTTCTTCCCTGTCAGTGGGGAGGGGGGCGGCAGGATGGACAGAGTCCGCCTTCTGCGCACCACATGTCGGCAGATGAGGGGTTTGTCCCGAGGCGATCTGCGCACGCTCGATGGATTTTCTTGTGTACCGGAGGATGGTTTTGGCATCTTTCAAAAAAGATTCTCCTGCCGGTGTGAGGCGGATACCGCGGTTCGTCCGCTCGAAGAGAGGGGCACCGATGCTTTTTTCCAGAGAATTCATCTGCTTCATCACGGCAGGGGCGGTAAGGGAAAGCTTTTCCGCCGCTTTGTTGAAACTGCCGTTTTTGGTAACGGAGATGAATGTGTGCAGTGTTTCATTAATCATTTTGCATATACTCCAAGTTAAAACTATGTATTAACTATCTGTTAAAACAATGTTACCACTATAATTTGATATTGTCAATATAAAATACAAAAAATATTTTAAAGATTAAATAAAAATATATTCATGGAATTGGAGAAGGGACTCCTGCAGGAGAAACGCAGGAGCGGCTTGCAGGAAATGCTTCTTTCCCGTACCATAAAATAAAGAGCAAGGGAGGCTGTATGAAACGATATTTCTTTTTTGATATAGACGGAACACTGACGACACCGCTTACTGCCGATTATCCGGACAGTGCAAGGGAAGCGGTCCGCCGGCTGCAGGAAAAGGGAAATTTTGTAGCTATTGCGTCGGGGCGCCTGCAGGCGGATGCCGTCGACGTGGCGGAAGAACTTGGTATCGATTCCGTGATTTCCGACGGGGGAAATGGCGTGACCTGCCGCGGAAAGATTCTTTACCATGAAGGACTGCCGCTGGAGGCCTGCTTCCGTTTACTTGGTGAAATCGACGGGAAAAAACATCCCTGGGCGGTGACGACGGAAAATAAAAAGCGGCGGAAAACAAAGTACGATGACTACCTTGAGCGTGTGACGGACCGGTACTATGAAACAGTGGTGGACAGCCGTTACGATTACCGCAGGGAGGAGCAGATTTACAAAATTTTTATCGCCTGCGCCAAAAGGGAAGTAAAAGAGATTCCTCTGCACACGCTGCCCCATGTGTGGCTTACGAAAGGAACAATGCTTGTAGAACCTGTCCACAAAGAGAGGGGCATTTTTGAAATTATGAAGAGGTATAATGTATCCGATGACCGGATCGTTGTTTTTGGCGACGGACTGAATGACTGTTCCATGTTCCGTCCCGAGTGGATGACGGTCGCTATGGGGAATGCGAAGCCGGTTTTGAAAAAGAAGGCGAAGTATATTACTGATGATGCCGATGATGATGGTATCTATAATGCGTGCAGACATTTCGGGTGGATATAAGGCAGCCTGAATGAAGAATATGATGCTGCCCAATATATAATTTCATAAGCAGACCGGAAATGAGAAGGATATATAGGATTATCGCGGGAAATGAGGGGTTATCTGACAGCAGGATAGCCTTTTATTTTGGGTATCAGATGGATTGGTATGAGTTTTGTGCAACAGTATACTAATTCTTAATGATGTTCCATAATGCTTAATTTTTATTTATGGACGTGTAAAATAAAAGTTAAATATTGACTAAAATCGGGGGGGTAATAAGATTGATACGTATTAGATTACATATGGGTGTAATCGGTTTTTGTTATTTTTTAGAGGGAGAGAAAAAATGATGAAAAGAAAATTGGTATGGACAGCAGTTTTAGCCGCTATGGTGGCAGCAGGCACAACGGGGGTGTATGCTGCGCCGACACTGGAAGATCATGAAACGCGTATCGTTGATTTAGAAAATTTAACGAACAAGATTGATGACCGCAGCGAAACAGATCATCTTGCTATCAAGGGGTTGAAGCAGAATAAAGCGGATAAGGCAGAAACGGAAGCGGCCATTAAGGAAAATAAAGACATGATAACTCAGGAACTGAAAGACCGTAAATCTGCAGATCGTATTTTGAATAAAGCAATTGCGGATGAAGCGTCTGCCCGTGAACAGGCAGTAGCAGAAGAGGCTGCGGCTCGAGAAGCGGCAGATAACGATATTAAAGAAAAACTGGAGACTGAAGCGAATTTCCGGAAGTTAAATGTAAAAGACCTGAATAAAAGAGTAGATACCGTTCAAGGGAATGTGGATAAAGAGAGACACGCACGTATGCAGATGGATATGAAGCTGCACGGGCTTATTAAGGATGAAGCGTCTGCCCGTGAGGAAGCAGATAAGAGGCTTCAGGCCAATATCGATACAGAAGCAACGACTCGCGAGGAAGCAGATAAGAGGCTTCAGGCCAATATCGATGCAGAAGCAACGACTCGCGGGGAAGCAGATAAGAGGCTGCAGACCAATATCGATACAGAAGCGTCTGCACGTAAGGCAGGCGATACATTCCTGCAGGGACAGATCGACAGTTTGCATACGGAGACGAATAAAGGACTGGCGAAAGTCACCGCGTTGACAGGCCTGCATCCGCTTGATTTTGATCCTGCCAATAAATGGAATGTTGCCGTAGCCACCGGCACATACAAGAGCGAAACATCTGTCGCTTTGGGTGCTTTCTATCGTCCGAACAGAGATGTGATGTTCAGTTTCGGGAGCAGCATTTCCAATGGGGATAATGCTTATACCTTCGGTGCTTCCGTCAAGCTGGGACGTGGTTCTTCGATGAAGGGAACCGCTTCTGTATCTGAATTGTATGACATGATCGGCCGTATGCAGGAACAGCTTGCTCTCCAGCAGAAGAAGATTGAAGAACTGGAAGCAAAGAAATAATATTTTTTACTAAAAGGGGTTGGGAGACCAACTCCTTTTTATATTGTATTGTTAACGAAAAGAGGAAGGGAATCATTGACAAAAGCCGCATAGTTCCTTAGAATATAAACTGATTTATTGCATTTGGCGAAAAGCAGTCCGCCTTGTTGTTATGAAACGCCGTTGTATGTAAAGTGAGGAAAGAATGGAAAGCGATTCCGGAGAAGTTCTTTTTGATATCTGCCATGTCTCCCATACTTTTGAAACGGAGGAAGGCAAAACTTTTGATGCGCTCAAAGATGTAACGGCACAGATCAAAAAAGGGGAATTTACCGCCATCATCGGGACGAACGGCAGCGGTAAGTCCACGCTGGCCCGCCATCTGAATGCGCTCCTCATACCGACGGAAGGAGAGCTTATTGTGGAAGGAATGCGCACTTCCGACGCCGGCCGTGTATGGGATATCCGCCAGAAGGTGGGCATGGTTTTCCAGAATCCCGACAACCAGCTTGTCGCTGCCGTGGTGGAGGAAGATGTGGCTTTCGGTCCTGAAAATCTGGGCGTGCCTCCTGAAGAAATAAGAGAACGTGTGGATCTTGCATTGGAAAAGGTGGGGATGACATCCTATCGTAAACAGGCGCCGTCCATGCTTTCCGGCGGGCAGAAGCAGCGTGTGGCTATTGCCGGCGTTCTTGCCATGAAGCCCGACTGCATCGTTCTTGATGAACCGACTGCCATGCTTGATCCGAAAGGGCGTAAGGAGGTCATGGACACGATCCATGAGCTGAATAAAACAGAGGGGATCACCATCGTCCTCATTACCCATTTCATGGAGGAGGCGGTCACGGCGGATCATATCCTTGTTATTGACAAGGGTGTCCTCAAGATGGAAGGAACGCCGAGGGAAATATTTTCACAGGCGGATAAGGTGACGGAAATCGGTCTGGACGTGCCTGTCCCTGCGGATTTGGCAAGACGCCTCCGCAAGAAAGGGATGGCGGTTTCCGAGAAGTGTATGACCGATGAAGAATTGGGAGAGGCGTTATGTCCATTTGTGTCGAAAATGTAAGTTATATATATGGGAAGGGAACTCCTTTTGAACGGGCGGCGATTGAAGATATTGACCTGACCATAGATAAAGGAGAGTTCATCGGCATCATCGGCCATACGGGGAGCGGCAAGTCTACACTCATACAGCACCTGAACGGCCTCCTTCATCCGTCCGTGGGGAAAGTGACCGTAGACGGCGTAGATCTGGCGGAAAAGACAAAAGAAGCTATGGTGAAGCGCCATTCGGTGGGCATGGTTTTCCAATATCCCGAGCATCAGCTTTTTGAAGAAACGGTGGCGAAAGATATTGCTTTCGGTCCGCGGAACCAGGGCTGTGATGAAGAGGAAACGGAAAAACGAGTAAAGAGCGCCATGCGCTTTGCGGGGATTGATTATGAAACATTTGCCGAACGGTCGCCTTTCCGCCTTTCCGGCGGCCAGCAGCGCCGTGTGGCCATCGCCGGCGTGATTGCCATGCATCCTGATTTTCTGATTTTGGATGAACCTTCTGCCGGGCTGGATCCTGTGGGGCGGCGGGAAATATTCAGCCGTATTCAGGGATGGTATAAAAAGGGCGTGTTTTCCGTCATTCTTGTGTCCCACAATATGGATGACATTGCCCGTCTGGCGACCCGTCTTCTTGTCATGCATCAGGGGCGCCTTGTCCTTGACGGGGATCCTATGGATATTTTCCTCCATCACAGGGAGACGCTCAAGGAGTGCGGTGTGGATGCGCCGCCTTTGACACAGACGCTTCTCTATCTGAAAGAAAAAGGAATTCCTGTGCCGGAAACCGCACGGACAGTGGAAGAGGCGGCGGAAAAAATGTATGCTGTGCTGGGAGGAGGGAAATAATGCTTACCGATATTACGCTGGGTCAGTATTATCCCGGAGATTCATTCCTCCACCGTATGGACCCGCGGGCAAAAATTCTCTGTACCATGATTTTTATCTGTGCCATTTTCCTGGCGAACAATCCATGGTCTTACCTGCTTGTGACGGTATTTACGCTGGGATGCATCATGATTTCGGGCGTGCCGCCTGTCATGGTCTGGAAAGCGGTGAAGCCGCTCTGGGTCATTCTGGTATTTACGCTCCTGATCCATGTGCTGACTACGCCGGGGAAAGAAGTATTCAGTTATGGATTTATCCATATCAGTGAAGAAGGTCTTCGGAACGGTCTTTTTATGACGCTCCGTCTTGTATTCCTTATCGGCTTTTCTTCGCTTCTGACGTATACTACGAGTCCTATCGTCCTGACAGACGGGATTGAAGTGCTTTTAAATCCGTTCCGCCGTTTCGGCGTGCCTGCCCATGAACTGGCAATGATGATGACCATCGCGCTCCGATTCATTCCGACGCTGCTCGAAGAAACGGATCGGATCATGAAAGCCCAGTCTTCCCGCGGTGCTGATTTTACCAGCGGGAATTTGTGGCAGAAAGCCAAAGGGATGGTGCCCCTTCTTGTGCCTCTCTTTATTTCCGCGTTCCGCCGCGCCGATGATCTGGCGACCGCCATGGAAGCGCGGTGCTACCGCGGCGGGGAAGGGCGTACGAAAATGCATCAGCTGGCGTATACGTCCAGGGACAGGCTGGCGTTTATCACAGTCTTTCTTGTGACAGCCGTTTTGCTGGCCATGTATTTTTATTTCAGGACATAAAAAAAGACATCTTTTCCTTTTACAGGGAGGAGATGTCTTTTTTGCTGTGTGGGCAACAGAGTCTGCTATACGCTCCACGGTGCATAAGAGCCGCAGATTGTCTTTTCCGTCAATTCTTTTGTAACAGGCGTGAAGTATACTTTGAGAAGGCAGAGTCCGTGGGCAGGAGCGGTGGCGCCAAGGAATTTTCTGTCTTTTGCTTCCAGTATCTCCCGCAGATCTTTGGGAGTCAGTTTTCCGGTGCCTGCATCAGCGAGCGCACCTGCGATATTTCTTACCATATGATAAAGGAATCCTTCTCCGGTAACGAAAATGTGAAAGAAGTGATGCTTTTTGATGATCCGTATGTCATGGATAGTACGGACCGGGCTGGCAGGAACGGAATTATTCCCGCGGAATGAGGTGAAGTCATGAGTGCCTGACAGCACTTCTGCCGCCTTTTCCATTTTTGAAATATCCAGTTTTCGTCCTGTCTGCCAGGTATACCGTTTAAAGAAGGGAGGGCAGTCTTTTTCTTCGGTAAGGAGGTAGCCGTAGGTTTTTCCGTAATTGTTCCTGCGCACGGAAAAATCATAGGGCACTTCTCTGCTTTCCGTTACACGGATATCGGGAGGAAGGAGAATGTTCAGCGCGAATATGAAACGATCGCCGGGAATAGAAGATTCCGTATAAAAGGTGCATTCCTGCCCGTAGGCATGAACGCCGGCATCCGTGCGCGCGGCGAAGTAGAGCGTGGTTTTCGTACCTGTCAGTTTTTGGAGGGCGGTTTCAAGAATTTCCTGGACGGTTATACTGTTTTCCTGCCGCTGGAACCCGCTGTATGCCGTTCCTTCATAGGCAAGAGTGATCCGGATATTTCTCATGACGGGCCGCCTCTTTTCATTTCCTTTTTCGCCCGGGAAAAATTGAGGAGAAGGCGGTTCAGATTATAGATGATTTCTTTTTCTGACAGAGGAAGAGAGCCTAAGAACCAATAATCAAGGATAACACCGGCAAACCCGGAAATCATGAAAGACATTTCCACTGCATTGTACGCAGCATCACAGCCCCCTTCTTCCACCAGACGGCTGAATACGTAACGTTGGCGGATAATCAGGCGGTCGATGAAGCTTCGTGTGGAAATGTGGTGGAAGAGAAGGCGGAGCTGTTCTTCGTGGGCGGTGATGTAACGGAACAGTTTTTCCGTGAGGTCCGAAATATTTGCCGCCGGCGCGATGGGATAGTACTCGTCAATAATATTCCCAATGGCTTCGACATATTCGTTCTCAAGGGTGTCCAGAAGGTCATGGATGTCTTTGTAGTGGAGGTAGAAAGTCCCCCGCCCGAGCATGGCCTTTCTTGATATTTCCGCCACGGTGATTTCAGAGATACGCCTGCTTTTTAACAGTTCAAAGAAGGCAGCCCGGATGGAAAGTTCCGTTTTACGGAACCGCAAGTCCTTTTTTTTATCAGTCATTGTTGAACACTTTCTCTAAAACAGTTTCATAAAAGGCACTTTCATGGGAATTGCCGATAGCCTTTACAGTCAGCCTAAGTATATAATACATTTGAACGATAATCAACAAATGTTTATTAAAATTCTTTCGGGAGGAATACATGAAAAAGTTCGCGGTCATCTTTGCCGCTGTATGGGTCGGCTTTTCTCTTGTACTGACGGGGTGTGGGAATAAAAAAGAGGCAGAAACGAAAGCGGTGCTTGTCAAGACGATGGTTGTCGGAGAAACGGCAAAAGCAGAAAGCCGTAAGTTTTCCGGCACGGTTCACGGCTATTTTGAATCGCCGCTTGCTTTTCAGGTGGGGGGACGGATTACGCGCCGTCTTGTTTCTTCCGGTGACCGTGTCACAGCAGGACAGGTCCTTATGACGGTGGATTCCAAAGATGCATCGGAACAGGCTGCTGCTGCCGCGGGCGCGTTGAATGCGGCGGAGGCGCAGTATCGTCTGGCGTCATCCACGATGGCCCGTTATGAAAAGCTTCACGAACTTCAGGCAATTTCTGACCTGGCGATGGATCAGACGAAGAACCAGTATGAATTGGCATCGGCCCAGCTTTCCCAGGCGCAGGCTGCTCTGGCGCGGGCGGAAAATAATCTGGGTTTCACGTCGCTTACGGCAGACCGTGACGGCGTGGTGGGAAGCACGCTTTACGAAGTGGGTCAGGTGGTCGGCGCAGGAACGCCGGTCGTTCTTATCGTGGATGATACGAAAAAAGATGTCCATATTTCCTTTACGGAAAAGCAGTACGGAAAATACTCTGTCGGCCTTCCCTGTACAGTCACCTTCTGGGCGTTTCCTGATCTGCAATTGAAGGGAACAGTCAGAGAAGTGGCGGCAGCGCCAAATACGTCCACGGGAACTTATGACGCGAAAGTGACGCTCATTGACGCGCCTTCCGATGTCGTGGTGGGAATGACGGCGGAAGTGTCTTTTGATGACCCGCAGGGGAATGAACAGATCATGGTGCCGCTTTCTGCTATGGCTGCACAGTCGGAGCAGCCTGCCGTGTGGATCGTGCGGGATCATAAAGTATATCTGCAGAAGGTGGAAACGGGACAGTATGGGAATGATACGGTAGAGATCGTTTCAGGCCTGCAGAAAGGCGACCGTGTAGTGACCGCCGGTGTGCAGAAACTGCATGAAGGGGAAGAGGTACGGTTATGAAAGGCCTGAATCTGGCAGAATGGGCGATCAGGCATAAACAGATTGTCTATTTTTTCATTATCGCCATCATTACGGGCGGACTGTGGTCCTATTTCCATCTGGGGCGCAGCGAAGACCCTGATTTTACAATCCGACAGGCCGTGGTTATGGCTGCATGGCCGGGCGCTTCGGCGCAGCAGATCACGCAGCAGGTGACGGATCCTTTGGAAAAGAAACTGCAGGATACCAAGGGGCTCGATTATATCAAATCTTTCACCCATGACGGTAAAACCGTGATTTATGTCAATCTGAAAGATTCTGTGCCGAAAGAGGAGATGCAGACCCGCTGGCATGAAATACGCAATCTGGTCAATGATGAATGGGGCAGTCTGCCGTCGGGAGTCATGGGGCCTTATATTAATGACCGGTTCGATGATGTGTACGGCTCTATTTACGCCGTCACGGGAGACGGATTTTCTTATGAAGAAAAACGTAAATATGCGGAAAATATCCGGCGGCGCCTGACAGGTGTGGAGGATGTGCAGAAGGTAGAACTTCTCGGTGTCCAGAAGCAGGAAATTTATGTCGAAATGGATCAGAATAAGCTGGCTTCTTTCGGCATGAGGCCGTCGGATGTGTTTGCCATGCTGCAGCAGCAGGGCGCGATGATGCCTGCCGGTATGATCCACACTGATTCCAGAAATGTGGCGGTTCGTGTAGAAGGGCTTCTGGATACGGTGGAGTCACTGAAAGAACTTCCGATCCACGTGGGAGAGCGTTCTTTTCATCTGGGCGATGTGGCGACAGTCACACAGATGTATGCGGATCCGGAAACGTCTCTCATGTATTTCAATGGAAAACCGGCAGTAGGAATTGCCGTGTCTATGGCGCCTGGCGGAAATAATCTGGTTCTCGGGAAAAATCTGGAGAAGGAAATTGAAAAAGAGAAAGCGGAGCTTCCTGCCGGTCTGGATATCGAGCAGGTGGCGGATCAGCCGTCGGTGGTGAATGATTCTATTCATGAATTTACAAAATCCCTGCTGGAAGCCATCGTTATCGTCATGGCGGCCAGTTTCCTGTCGCTGGGCTTTTGGAGCGGGATCGTGCTGGCGTTGTGCATTCCGGTGGTGGTATGCGCTTCTTTTATCTACATGAAATGGCAGGGGATCGATCTCCATATCGTTTCCCTCGGCACGCTCATCGTATCGCTCGGCCTTCTTGTAGATGACGCGATTATCGTAATTGAAATGATGCAGGTCAAACTGGAAGAAGGGATGGACCGTCTGGCGGCAGCACAGGCGGCGTATAAAGGATGTGCGAAACCGATGCTGGCTGGGACGCTTATTACAGCAGCGGGTTTCATCCCTGTCGGTTTTGCCGCAGGGCAGACGGCGGAATATGTAGGCGCCTTCTTTTGGGTTATCGCCTCTACGCTTCTTCTTTCCTGGGTGGCATCCATCTTTGTGAGCCCGGTTCTGGGGTATCGTTTCATCAGGGTGAAAGCAGGAGAAAAGAAATCCGCTTTTGCGGACAGGGCTTACCGATTGTTTTATAAGGCAATCGCCTGGTGCATCCGTTTCAAAAAGACGGTTATCATAGGTACAGCAGCGATTTTTGCGGGGACAGTGGCACTTATTCCTTTTGTGAACCAGGAGTTCTTCCCCGATTCCGTACGGCCGGAAATCATTCTTGATGTGAACCTTCCTTCCGGCGCATCCATCAAGGAAACGAAAGAGGTCATGGCGGGCATTGCGGACAATTTATACGGGGACAATCGGGTATCTTCCTTTTCCACCTATGTAGGGGACAGCGCGCCGAGGTTTATTTTGCTTTTTGATCCGCTGGCACCGGAAGACAGCCACGGACAGATGATCCTTGTAGCGCGCGACAGCAAGGTGAGAGACAGTCTTCGTGACGATACGCTGGCATTTATTGCGGAACAATATCCGGATGCAAGGGCCCATGCCCGTCTGATTACCACAGGGCCTCCTGCTGAATATCCGATCATGCTGCGGCTTTCGGGAAAGAATGTGGAAGACACGGCAAAGTTTGCTAAAGAAGCGGCGGCTCTTGTTTCTCAGTATCCCGGCATGAAGAATGTCAGTATGGACTGGCCGGAAGAAACACCGGTCGTCAGGTTAAAAATCGATCAGGATAAAGTAAGGAAACTGGGGGGAGATAATTATTCCATTTCCCGGGATCTGTATGTGAAATTGTCAGGCTATAAAGTGGCGGAATCCTATCAGGGAAATCAGCTCGTGCCGATCAGCTTCCGGCTGGAAGGAAGCAATGCGGCGCGGCTGGCCGATCTTTCTTCCCTCCCTGTCCATGTGGGGAGTGGACGGTATGTGCCTCTTGGGGAAATCGCGGATATTTCCTATGAGAATGAAACAAGCACGATCTGGCGGCGCGATCTGCACCCGACCATCACTATCCGCGGCGAAGCCGGCGGGGATAAGACTGCCGATTCCGTAGTCAATGAACTGTACGACCGGACGCTTAAGGACTTTAGAGAACATCTGCCTGACGGTTATACGCTGGAAAAAGGCGGAGCCATAGAAAACAGTGAAAAATCCGTACAGTACCTGGCGGCGCCGGTTCCGATCATGATTTTCCTTATCCTTATGATTCTGATGTTTGAGCTGGATAAAATTCCGCTGATGGTAATTGCGGGCATAACCGGGCCTTTGGGACTGATCGGTGCGATTCTGTCGCTGTTTCTTACGCGGCAGCCCATGGGATTCGTATCCATTGTCGGTATGCTGGCCTTATCCGGCATGGTTGTCCGGAACAGCATCATCCTTCTTGACCAGATCCGCCAGCATTTGGCAGATGGGAAGAAGCCTTATGATGCGGTCATCGAGTCGGCGGCGCTCCGTTTCCGGCCGATCATGCTTTCCAGCGTAACCGATGTACTTGGTTTTGTTCCGCTGATTCCCAGTCCGTTCTGGCGTCCCCTTGCCGTATCGTTTATCGGCGGACTTCTCCTTGCGACTGCTATAGGATTACTGGTCGTTCCTGCGCTTTACTGCTGGTACTATAAGGTGGAAGGGCCGAAAGCATCATAAAAATACCGATACCGCACTATCTCTGAAAAAGTCAGACATATTTTCAGGGAGTCCGGTATCGGTATTTTCAATTGGGAAGTTTATTTTATGATAAAGACGGGGCATTTTGCATTCTTCAAAATGCCGCTGGAAACGGAACCCATGAAAAGGCTCTTGAGAGCGCCGCGGCCGCGGCTGCCCGTGATGATCAGGTCGGCACCGATTTCTCCTGCCAGATAGAGGAGCATGGGTACCGGTTCCCCCATTTCAAGAAGAACCTTATGGGGGATGTTTTCAGGAATGAGTTTTTCGACTTCCGCCATGTCGACCTGGTCGGGATCATCATCCGCAGGGATGGTGCTGTTTAAAATCGTTGCGACATAGAGTTCTGCGCCGTCTGAGCACTGCGCCAGGGAAATGGCCTGGTTCAGCGCTTTTTTCGCATGGCTGGAACCGTCATAGGGGACGAGAATCTTTTTGAAATCCAGCATAATAACCGCCTTTCTTTTTGTGATGGAGAAATCTGATTTTCTGTGCGGAAAATAAAGAAATACCTGTGAAAATATCGGCTGCACCGGAGGGAGAAAACACCGGCCCTCTAAAGGTCGGCGTTTCGTCTTACGGGAAATTATTTCACAATGAATACAGGCGCCTCCACGTGGGTCAACAGGTAATTGGATACGGAGCCGAGGAGCATGCCCGTAAGGGCGCCCAGGCCGCGGCTGCCCATGACAACCAGGTCTGCGCCGATTTGGTCTGCCGTATTTTCAATCAGCATGCCGGGGTCTCCGGTTTTGGCGATATATTCCGCTTCGATTCCTTCAGGGACGGCAGCTTTTGCTTCATCAAGAGTTTTATCAGCCGGGCGGAAGTGGATGGCCTGCATCTGTTCATTGATGTAAGCCCTTTCCAGATTATTCATGCTCAGCGCGGAAACATCTTCATCAACAGTGATGATATACAGCTTTGCGCCGTCACAGCACTGCGCCAGTGATACAGCCTTTGCCAGGGCACGCTTTGCGTGTTCCGACCCGTCAAAGGGAACAAGGATTTTTTTGAAAGTAAGCATGGCGGACCTCCTTTTCCGCGGTATTTCCGCTGTACTATTTAATAATAAGGATGGGGCATTTCACGTTGCTTGCCAGATGGCTGGAAACGGAACCCATGAAAAGGCTCTTGAGAGCGCCGCGGCCTCGGTTGCCCATAATAACCAAGTCGCAGTTTTTTTCAAAGGAGAGATCCAGCAGGACGGATCCCGGATTGCCTACACGGAAAATCAATTCATGAGGAATATCCTCGGGAATGAGTTTTTCTGAATCATCCAAAATAACCTGCCCGGGGTCTTTCTTTTCCGGTTCTTTTTTATCGGCATCAAAGACATATGCTTTTTCCCGCGCGATTTTTTCCATCGGCGGCATCGGCCGGGAAACGGTCGCAATGAAAAGTTTTGCGCCGTCGCAGCATCTTGCCACGGAAACGGCACGGTCAAGAGCCCGCTTCGCATACTCGGAACCGTCGTAAGGTACAAGAATCCGTTTGTAATCTAACATGATCATCAGCCCACCTTTCTTTTATAAATGAAATTCCAGGGAGAAAAATCTTCTCTCTTTAATTACATTTTAACATAGTTCAAGGGGGTAATACAAAAATATGATGCATAAAAAGGAAAATATTTTTTGAAAATGCTTTTATCCGAGTCTGTGATGTGGTAAAATAAATTGTATTTACCGATACAAAGATTTTGTTATACTGTGGATTTATAGATTGAGGCGGAAGGCCGGAGAGAAGAAGGAAAGAAATGATCAGAAAAGATATCCGCAACATTGCGATCATCGCCCATGTCGATCATGGTAAAACCACTCTTGTGGATGCCATGCTGAAGCAGAGCCATATTTTCAGGGAAAATCAGAAGGTGGCGGAACGCGTCATGGATTCCAATCCGCTGGAACGGGAACGGGGAATTACAATCCTGGCGAAGAATACGTCTGTCATGCATAATGGTGTGAAGATCAATATTGTAGATACGCCCGGGCATGCCGATTTTGGCGGGGAAGTAGAACGTATCCTGAACATGGTGGACGGCGTCCTGCTCCTTGTTGACTCCCATGAAGGCCCGATGCCCCAGACGAAGTATGTTCTCCGTAAAGCTCTTGAGCATCACCTGAAACCGATCGTCGTCATCAATAAGATTGACCGTCCTGACCAGCGTGTGTCTGATGTGGAAGGGGAAATTCTCGAACTTTTCATCGAGCTTAATGCTGATGATGAGCAGCTTGATTTTCCGCTGATTTATGCGTCCGCCAGGAGCGGCATCGCCAAACTCCATATGAATGATGAAGGGAAGGATCTGCAGCCTCTGTTTGATACGATTCTGGAACGGATTCCCGCTCCGGAAGGTGATCCGGATGGAGGACTGCAGATCATGGTGACCACGCTGGAAGCCGATGATTATCTCGGCAAAGTGGCGATCGGCCGTGTGACCAGGGGAACGGTCAAGCAGGGGATGGCCGTGGCTATTACGGATGGAGAAAAAATCCGTACCGATCATGTAGGACAGCTTTTCAACTGGCAGGGAATGAAACGTACTCCCGTCGCCGAAGCAGGCGTGGGGGATATCGTGGCGATGGCAGGATTTAAAGACATCAATATCGGTGAAACGGTAGCCGATGCCGCCAATCCGGAAGCGCTCCCATCCATTCATATCGATGAACCGACGCTGTCCATGGTTTTCCATGTCAATAAGAGTCCTTTCGCGGGAAGAGAAGGCGATTTTGTTACATCCCGCCACATCCGCGCCCGCCTGATGAAAGAAATTGAAACGAACGTGGCTCTCCGTGTGGAAGAAACGGAAACATCCGATGCATTCCTCGTTTCCGGCCGGGGAGAACTTCATCTGTCCGTTCTCATTGAAACGATGAGGCGGGAGGGGTTCGAATTGGAAGTATCCAAACCGCAGGTTATTTATAAAACAATCAACGGCAAGCGCTGCGAACCTTTGGAAAGGCTGACTGTCGAAGTGCCGCAGGAATTTATGGGGGCCGTCATGGAAGGACTCGGTCCGCGCCGCGCGGAAATGATTTCCATGGAAGAACTGGCAGGATATATGAAGATGGACTTTTCCATTCCAGCCCGCGGACTTTTGGGATTCAGAAATGAACTTCTCACCACCACTCGCGGCACAGGCATCATGTACCATGTATTCCAGGGATATGCGCCGTATAAAGGGGATATTCCCGAAAGAACGAGAGGCTCGCTTGTCGCCTTTGAAGCGGGCACGACCACCGCTTACGGTCTGAATTCCATACTGGACAGAGGGGAACTTTTCCTTGGCCCGGGCGTGGAAGTTTATGAAGGCATGATTGTCGGCGAAAATGCCCGTGAGCAGGATATGGACGTCAATCCCTGCAAGAAGAAACATCTGACAAATACCCGTGCTTCCGGTTCCGATGATGCCATTAAACTGCCGCCGTGCCGCCTCTTTACCCTTGAATCCGCTTTGGAATGGATAAACGATGATGAATTGGTGGAAGTGACGCCTTCCAGTATCCGCATGCGCAAGATGGTTCTTTCCAAGCAGCTCCGCTACAAGAATGCCAATGCGAAGAAGAGCCAGAGCGGACAGTAAGAGTTGGTGCTATAATAAAATACACAGATATTTCTGATTGTGTGCAGCAAAAGGAGGTATGGAGAAATGAAATTTATTCCTTTATACCTCCTTTTTATAGTGTTTTTCAAAATGGCAAGGTGGGCAGCATATGGAACCGAAAAATTCAGATCCGTCAGCCGTATACTTCATAAAGTGTTTGATTAAAAGATATATCGATGATGATGTGGGCTCCTTTGCGTCAGAAGCGTCATACTGCTTTATCCTCGGGCTCATTCCGTTTATGATTTTCCTGGTGAACTGTATCTTGTTCTTTGCGGCGCCCCAGCTTGATACGATCCTTGACCTGCTGCAATATCTGCCGGCCCAGTTTGCGGCAAGTATGGAGGAAAATATAGCCCGTATCATCGCGGGGCGGAGTACGATATGGCTCTTTGCCGGTCTCGGCGCTGCAGTGTGGACCGCTTCACAGGGGACGGCCGTCCTTGTCCGCGGGATGGATAAAATATTTTTTCAGGACAGAAATATCCAGTCCTGGCTCAAGGTCAGCCTGAAAGCCTGCTTCTTTACCGTATTTCTTGTATTTGCCATGATTCTTTCTCTTACGCTGATTGTCTTTGCCAATGCCGTCATATTCCTTGTACAGGACTATATCATGGACCTGCCGTCTGTCTTCTGGCAGGTCTGGCGGCCGTCGCGGTATGCCATTCCTTTTGTCGTCATGAGCCTGTCTTTATCCGCCTTTTACCGTTATGCGCCAAACAGGTACATCACGAAATGGACACGCATCATTCCTGCTTCCTTTCTGGTGGCGGCGGCTCTCCTTTTCCTGACTGCAGGGTATGGTTACTATATCCTCCATATATCGGGCATGGGCGTCACTTACGGTTCCCTTATCGGCCTGATCTTCCTCTTTCTCTGGATCCATCTGGCGGTCCAGATTATTCTTGCCGGCGGTGCGGTGATCATGGCATGGGAAGATATGCGTCACCGGCGCCTGTAAGAATATTTCCGGTGGCCCGCCGGAAGAATTACAGACATCCAAAATAAAAAGTGATAAAATAATGGGAGTAAAATTGAGAAATCCGTTGTAACAGGAGGAAATGAAATGCAGATCCAGGTAATCGACCATCCGCTTATTCAGCACAAATTGACGATTATGCGCCAGAAAGAAACCAGTTCCGGTGATTTCAGAAAGCTTCTGAAGGAAATCACACTGCTCATGGGGTATGAACTGACTCGTGACCTGCCTATGGAAGATATAGAAATTGAAACGCCCTTGGAAGTGATGAAAGGGAAACGCGTGGCAGGGAAGAAAGTAGGGATCGTCCCCATCCTCCGGGCGGGATTCGGAATGCTTGACGGGCTTCTGGAACTCGTTCCTTCCGCCCGTGTAGGTGTCATCGGTCTGTACCGTGACCCCGTTACGGCAAAGCCTGTGGAGTACTACTGCAAACTTCCCGATGTGGAAAACCGTGATTTCATATTGATTGATCCCATGCTGGCGACCGGGGGGAGTGCCGTGGCGGCTATTGACATGATGAAAGAAAAAGGCGTGAAGAAGATCAAATTCATGTGTCTTGTCGCTGCACCGGAGGGCGTACAACTCGTGAACGACGCGCATCCGGATGTGCCGATCTACACCGCCGCCCTTGACAGGCAGCTGAATGAAAAGAAATACATCCTTCCGGGACTCGGCGATGCGGGAGACAGGATTTTCGGGACGAAGTAAAAGAAAGAACAGAAATAAAAAATGTCCGCCTTTATTTACGCGAGGCGGACATTTTCATCAGAAAGGGAAAACATGGAATTATTGGATTTACGATTCAGCGAAAAAACACTGAAGATTTTAAAAGGGATGGCAGGACAGGTTTTTGAAAAGTACCGATGCGATCCGTCCATTTTCCATCCTGTATATCTCCTGCCCGTCGGTATTTATGCCGGCGGAAAATGCTATATAATGACGCAGGAAATGACGGGCAGGGCGGCCGGCGGAAAAAAGACGGATGTTTTGGAATGGGTCTTCCGTGAAGCGGAAGAAAAAGAAATCCACTCGAGCCGCCCTGCCGTGGTGCAGGAAGATCATGCCCTTCAAAAAGAAATAAAAGAAGTGCGGATCATCAATGAGAAGAAAACGCTTTCCCGCTGTGGTAAAGCGGAATACCGCGTGTATCTTACAAAGGCAGTCCGTTTTATCTTTGAAAAGGGATACCTGCAGATCAGAAAACCTGTTTATTTCTCCCCTTTCCTCAATTTGGAAGATGATGGGGAAGAATGCAGGGAATGGGAAAAATTGGACAATCTTCCTGAAGAATGGGAAGAAGCATATGATGTAAATACGGAAACAGAAATCTTGGCTTATAAGAAATAAAGGCCCCTCTTTCGGGAGGGGTTTTATCGTGTGTGTCTCGCAGTAAAAAAACCTCCCTGCGGAGGCTTGAAGTTGAAACGTTATTTTTTGGGCGGATAGGTTTGGAATCCGGCAGGAGAAAGCCGGGCTGTTTTCAGCATATAGATCATGATGCCGAAGACGGTAACGAGTGTCCCGTAAAGAATGATATCCCATCCGCAGCCGTAGACCGCATATACGCTGTATACACCACCGATGATAGCTGCCATATTCGGTAGTTTTGCTTTTGCCGCGGAGATGCCTTCCGCTTTCTGCAGATCGGGAACGGCAGCCATGGCAAGCAGGTAGGGAATGAGATTGACCATGACGGCAAGATTGATAAGGACATTGAACTGCTTTAACAGAGAGGGGCTGATTGTAGACAGCGTCAGTAGGGACTGGATACAAACCAGGGTCCCGATTGCCATGTAAGGCGCATAGAAACGATTGACTTTACGGAGATAGGAAGGGAAGTGGCCGATGGTGGCAGCCTCTCTTACCACCTCGGAGATGGTGAACTGCCATGCGGTGAGGGATACGAAACAGGAAACAACAAGAATGGCAGATACCATATGTCCTACTGTATTTCCGAACATGGCCGCGTAAGCAAGACCGAAAGGCGCGCCGGCGGACACCAGCTCTGTATGAGGAACAAGCCCTCCGATAATCGCCGTGGAGATCATGTAGCATACGCCGGCAATCATCGTTCCTGCCAAAACGGCGACAGGCACATTTTTTTCAGGATTTTCCACTGTATCGGAATTGGCGCAGGCTGTTTCGAGACCGAGGAATGCCCAGAGAATGACGGCGATGGAATCGCGCATGGTGAGATAGAAAGGCATGTCATGCGGGTTCCAGGCAGCCACGTAGATGTCCGGGCTGAAAAAGTACCAGCCGCAGAGAAGGAGGCCGATGACCGGAAGAAGAATGCAGATCATACCCAAAGAGGTGAATTTGCCGAATTTTTTCGGTCCGACAAGGCTGATGGAAGCGGCGATGGCAAGCGTGCCGATGGTCGCCAGACAAACTTCCATGGGAGAAAGGTCAAAACCGAAAACGTAAGAACCGTAGCTGACTACACCGGTAGCGATAGCTACGTTGGCGATAATTAGGGAAATGGCGTAAGTGTAGTTGGAAAGGAAGTTTCCAAGACGGCCGAACCGGTATTCCGCATAACCGCCCATGCCGCCTACCTTTTTGCTGTACATGCCGCATTTGGCAAAAGCGTAGGCAAGAATAGTAGCGCCGATAGAGGCAAGAATCCAGGCGAAAATGGAAACCGTACCGATTTCCGCGAGTGTTGCTGGCAAAAGAATAATGCCGGATCCCATCATGTTGATGGCGGTGACTGTGGTGAGCTGTACCACTCCCATTTTTCTGCTTTCAGACAATGTAGTTCCCTTCTTTCTCGTACCAATTTCCGACACATATTCGGAACGGGGGAAGATATTTGTCCGGAATCTCACCGGAATGCCCGATTTTCAGGTATAGGCAATCCCCATTTACTTTCGTTATGGTGAAAGAAACAGGGAAACAAAGAAAACCGTTCACTTCGAGAAGTGCTCCGCAGCTCAGCTGCACTTTCATGCAGGGCGCGTAATATTTTTGCTGAAAGAAATATATCACAGATAAACAGGAAGTACAATAGGAAATTTCAAAAAAATATATTTCTTTATCCTTGAGGACTTTTGAGGACCTTTGAGGAGTAGAAAGAAAAATGAAGAAAAACGAAAAAAATGGAACGCTATCGGATATTGATATGGATTGGAGTGATACATCATGATACATTCAGATTTCCGGGGGCTATAAAAATAGAAATCTTGAAACGCCGTTTTTATCGGTTTTTTTAAAATATCTGGGGAAGGACAATAATTTCAAAAATGGATATTTATTCATTCTGATAAATATGTTGCAAAAACAATGAATGCGGTCCGGGATCCGATTGTCCTGTGAGAGGCTGAAATCTCCTCATTTCTCCCTATATGGACTTTATTTGCCCGAAATGATTTTGAAATTGATAAGAAGCCTTATGTAATTGAGAAAATGATATTTTTTCTTTTTATGGGTGCAGAATTTTTTTATAAATAAAGAACAGGGAAGATATCAATCCGGTAAGGGGAAAACGGGAAGAGGAAATCTGTTTCCTATGGCAGAAATGATTTTGGAAGGCAGGCCCCTATTTCTTTTTGTAAAAAAGCTTTCCAAACGGGGCGGGAGTCGTAAGGAACGGTTCTTATCAAATTGACAATACATTTTTATCTGCTTATACTTAATAATATATCCTTATAATGGGAGTTTTATAAAATATTTATAGAAAAAGGAGCAATTGGCATGGCAGAATTGCAGCATACACTTGTAACAAAAGAAGGTCTTGAAAAATTACAGAAAGAATTGGATGAACTTCGTACAAAGACGCGCGGCGAGGTAGCACAACGTCTGAAAGAAGCCATCGCTATGGGCGACCTTTCTGAAAACTCCGAATATGATGATGCAAAAAACCAGCAGTCTTTCGTAGAAGGACGTATTAAGGAACTGGAACAGCAGATCCGTACGGCGGAAATTATTGACAGCGGCAAAAAAGGGAGAAAGAGCCGCGTCGATGTAGGAATGACGGTAACCATTGAAGCGCTGGAAGACCATGTAGAAGAAACGGTGAAGATCGTGGGCAGCACGGAATCGGATCCTTTTGAAGGGAAGATTTCCAATGAGTCTCCTGTCGGCCGCGCACTGATGGGCGCCAAAGCGGGGGATATTGTAGAAGCGGAAGCGCCAAGCGGTGTTGTAAAGTATAAAGTTATTAAAATCAAAGCATAAATTTTATTGCTGATTGGTTATATGCAAAGAGAGGTTTCGGAATGGAAGAAAAACTGAACGACCAGATGCTGATCCGAAGGGGGAAGCTGGAGAAGATTGCCGCACTGGGATTTGAGCCTTACGGCGGAAAGTATGAATGCACCCATCACAGTGAAGATATCCATGCGAATGCGGCAGCTTTGGAAGCAAGCGGGGAGCATGTCAAAGTGGCAGGCCGTATTATGATCATCCGCGGGCACGGAAAAACGGCATTCTGCACGCTTCGTGATGAAAAAGGGGATATCCAGCTTTATTTCCGGAAAGATACTGTCAGTGAAAATGAATGGAATCTCTTCAAACTGGTAGACATGGGAGATATCCTCGGGGTGGAAGGCACTGTATTCACTACACACACGGGAGAAACGACCATCCGTGTCCTGCACTTCACCATGCTTTCCAAGTCTCTCCGCCCGCTTCCGGAAAAGTGGCACGGCCTTACGGATAAGGAACAGCGCTACCGCCAGAGATATCTTGATCTTATCGCCAATCCCGATGTAAGAAAAACATTCATCAAGAGGGCGAATATGCTCCAGGCTATCCGGAACTGGTATACCGCACACGGTTTCCTCGAAGTGGAAACGCCGGTTCTTCAGCCGCTCTACGGCGGTGCGAATGCAAGACCTTTCATGACGCATTTCAACGCGCTGGATATGACCATGTACCTCCGCATTGCGCCGGAACTTTATTTAAAGAGACTTCTTGTCGGCGGGTATGAACGCATATTTGAAATCACCCGCAACTTCCGCAATGAAGGCATGGATACCCGTCATAATCCGGAGTTTACCGCTATTGAAACATACCAGGCTTATGGCGATATCGATGATGTCATTGACCAGACGGAACAGATCGTGGCAGCCTGCGCCATGGCTTCTTACGGCACTACGAAATTCACCTATGAAGGAACGGAAATAGATGTGGCAGGCCCATGGCCGAGACTCACCATGGCAGAAGCGGTAAAGAAATACACCGGGGAAGACTTTGATGCCTGCAAGACCATTGAGGAAGCACGTGCCATCTGCGACAGACTTCATGTGGAATACGGTGAATTTGACGGCTTCGGCAAGCTTCTGGCAGCTGCTTTTGATGACTATGTGGAAGAGCACCTTATCCAGCCTGTCCACATTACAGAGCATCCCATCGAAGTATCTCCGCTGTCCAAACTGGATCCCAAAGATCCGAGATATACCATCCGTTTCGAATCTTATATTTATGGACGCGAACTGGCAAACGGATTCTCCGAATTAAATGATCCGCTGGATCAGAGGGCACGTTTTGAAATGCAGGTAGAAGAAAGAGAGCATGGCGATGACGAAGCGCATCCCATTGATGAAGACTTCCTTACTGCTTTGGAATACGGTATGCCCCCGACAGGCGGACTCGGCATCGGGCTTGACCGTCTTTTCATGCTCATGACCAATTCTTCCAGTATCCGAGACGTTCTTCTTTTCCCTGCGATGCGGCCGGAAGGCGACCAGGGGAAAACGGAAGTGAAGGAGGCCGTCCCTGCCGTTCCTGAAAAAATTGATTTTTCCAAAGTAAAAGTAGAACCTTTATTTAAAGATACGGTTGATTTTGAAACTTTCAGCAAATCGGACTTCCGCGCAGTGAAAGTCAAAGACTGCACAGCAGTCAAGAAGAGCAAGAAACTTCTTCAGTTCACACTGGACGATGGATCCGGCAAAGACCGCACCATCCTTTCCGGTATTCATGCCTTCTATGAACCGGAAGACCTCATCGGCAAGACGGTGATCGCTATCGTGAACCTGCCCCCGAGGAATATGATGGGCATCGACTCCTGCGGTATGCTGCTTTCTGCAATCCACGAAGAAGACGGCGAAGAAAAACTCCATCTGCTCATGGTAGACGACCATATCCCTGCGGGAGCGAAGCTGTACTGATATTTGATAAGACAAAAGCACTTACTGGACGGTAGGTGCTTTTTTACGGATTGGTATAGAGGAAAGGGAAGAAGAGGACTTTATGGAAATACGCAAAGCAACGATAGATGATCTGGCATTGGTGTCTGCGGTGGAAGCGGAGTGTTTTCCTCCTGCCGAGGCGGCGACGAAGGATTCTTTCAAAGAGAGGCTCACTTATTACGGCAATCATTTCTGGCTCCTCTTTGAAAAAGGAAAACTGATTTCCTTTGCGGACGGTATGGTGACAAACCTTGCGGATCTTACTGACGAAATGTATGAGAAAGCGGATATGCATGATGAACATGGCGCATGGCAGATGATTTTCGGGCTGAATACGATTCCTGCCTGCCGGAAGAAAGGTTATGCGGGACTGGTACTCCGCCGCGCTATCCATGATGCGGAAAAGGAAGGACGGAAAGGTCTTGTCCTCACCTGCAAGAAAGAACTGATCCATTATTATGGCAAGTTCGGTTTTCTTAACGAAGGAATATCTGTATCGGTTCACGGCAATGTGGTGTGGTATCAGATGCGCCTTACTTTTTAAAGGATAAAAGACAGAAAACAGCTGACAGAAGATAGAAGTCAGGTTCATGCTTACAGTCTTCCTCACCACGGTAATAGATCCTTCGCATAGCTCTGGATGACGTTTTAAGAGTAGAGTTGCTTTTATCAGGGGAAACCTAAACGGAAATCAGCTATCGGCTAACAGAAGTCAGCGGTCGGAAAACGGAAAACAGTATTATGACACTTTTTCTTACAGCGTCATTAGTACCATATAAGTGTAGCAAAGAGAAATACAACATTTCCCCTGCTGCACTTATTTTATTATAGTAAGGAAAGCAGCTGGCCTGACACCCCGTCATTGGGTTTTCCGAACGATCACAAGAATACTTTGTAGAGAAAGCGGTAAACGATAATTGTTATGAAGTATGAAGAGTGAAAAATCTATTATGCTGATGACAGAAAACGGAAATCAGCTGACAGAAGACGGAAAACAGAATACGGAATCATGCTTACCGCTTTCGTCATTACGGTAATAGACTCTTCGTTTCACTCTGAGTTACGGTTTTAGAGCTTTTATCTGCCAGCTTCCGGTTGTCGGCTTTAATCTCGTAGCTAACAGCTAACAAGACAGAATCATTGCTGGTACACTGACTGACGTTTGACAGGCAGTGTTGCTTTTATTGGTACTCGACAGATGAAAATCGAAAAATCCCTTACCGATGCGCGGCAGGGGATTTTTACGTAGGTTCCTGTATTTTTTCATTGGACATGTCTGAGGACATTTTGATGACGCGGCCTTTATAGTCCGTCATCATGAGTGTATCCGGGAGGCCGCTGATCTATTGGGATTCTTTGCCTTGCTGTTCTGCTCCGGCGGGGAAACACGGTTTTTATCTTCATATGACAGGATAGATAACGGAACGGAAACAGAAATCCAATTCCTCCGGCGTCTGCTTCATACGGTTCTTTACCCACCACTGGACCATTTCCACAAAACTGCCTGTGATGTGGTTCAGAAGAAATTCATCGGGGAGATCTTTTTTTTGATGGTCCGGGGACTGGAGAATATATATACTGATGAGGCTGCGCAGGCTGTCCCTGAAATATTTAAGGAAAATATCGCTGCTTTCGGAAATAAGCAGATCTTTGATATGGTAAGAGTTGCTCTTGATATGCTGGAGGATGTGGCAGAAAACAGGATCCGGCACACCGGGAGCATTGTGATGGTCTGCAGGGAGGTCATGATTCATGACGCCGTCGATGATATGCCGGAAGAGTTCCGTGCACATGGCATTCAAAAGGTCGTCTTTCGTCTGGAAGTGGGAATAAAAAGTGCTCCGTCCGATATTCGCGCGGTCGATGATGGTTTGTATGGTAATGCGTGAATAAGATTCTTCCGATAAAAGTTCGCTGAACGCGTCAAAGATAGCAGTTCGCGTTTTTTGCTGTCGTCTGTCCATAAAAGCTCCTGTGAAATATTTCTCAAACAATTTGTTTCTTATCGGCTATATTATCACAGTTTGTCTCAAGTTTAAAGATGAAAATATTATGACTTAAAGTCGGAAATTATTGAATATTCTTTTTTGATGTCATATAATATGGCATATAAAATAGAAAGTCGGTTTATATGATAACGATGAAAAAGACCTTGGCAGCCATGATTGCTGCCATCAGTATAAGCGGCACGGCAGTGATGGCTGCGGATACGAAAGAATCGATTACTGAAATACCGAATCCGATTACAGAATACCGCACATATGGGGAAGTTTCTGCGGCACTCGGCTTTTCGCCACTGTACCTGCCCGGGCTGGCGGGATATCAGTGCCGGTATATTTCTGCCATCAGCGGAAAGACGGGTGATATCCGTTATGTGAAGGATGACGGAAGTGAAATTACGGTGCGTTCTTCCAGAGTGGGCAGCATGGAGAATATCAGCGGCGTGTATGGCACCAGCTGGAAACAGCGCCGTATCGGAGACACAATGGTATCCGTGGCGGGCATTTCGAAAAATACATGGGCGGCGTACTGGAAAAACGGGCCATATGTATTTTCTGCTTACGCGGAGCACATGACGGAAACTGAATTTTTCAGATTGCTCGCCGACGGCCTTGTGGATATAACGGAGCACTATTTCCGTCCGGCGTCTCCCGTTCATGCGAGTAAGCAAATGGCGCTGTTTTAAACTGCAAAAGGTCGGATAAAATAAAACGCTGATTGTGTTTTTCTGTAGAGGAACCAATCAGCGTTTTTAAATCGGCTTGTTTGAAAATGCAGCATATGCCGTGGTCAAGGAAGTGCCGTCTTTTCCACCGGGCGATTTGTAAGAAGGGGGGGTGGGGAGCCTTGTTTATACTGGTGATAGCAGTGTTATACCGGTATATGTTCATGGAGGGTTCTGACGGACATGTGCGGAATGATTACAGGGATGCCTGTCTGGTCCTGCCTGATTTCAGCATGGACGCCATATACATCTTTGAGCAGATTTTCCGTAAATACTTCTTCCGGAGAGCCTTGGTTATAGATTCCCCCGTTTCCGTCAAATACGAAGACCCGGTCTCCAAATCGTGCGGCTAAGTTTAAGTCGTGAAGAACAACGATAAACCCTATATGATGATGTCGCGTAATTTCTTTTATTATTTCGCACAGCTCCAATTGCTTTTGTAGATCAAGACTGTTTGTCGGCTCATCCATGAGAAGCACTTTCGGTTTTCGAACAAGTGTCTGTGCGATAGACACTAATTTCTGCTGGCCGCCACTGAGTGAAGAAAATGAGGTCTGTGCCAAATGGCTTATGTGGAGTGTTTCTAATATCTTCATGACGCATGATGCATCCTCTTTTGTGATATGCCAGTTTAAATAGGGCAGCCGGCCTAAAAGAACTGTCTCAAAAACCGTAAGGTTTAAGGATGAAATTTCTTCCTGTGGCAGATAAGCCATGAGCGCGATTCGTTCTTTTAATGTTATGTTGGTAATGTCCCGGTTCCCGTAAAAGAATCTTCCTGATGGAGAAAGCAGGTGAAAAAGGCATTTCAGGAATGTGGATTTTCCGGCGGCATTGGGGCCTATGATTACGTTGAATTCATTTTTGAATGTAAGAGAGAGATTTCTGAAAACAGGAGATTTTCCCGGATAAGCGAAGGATAAGTTTTTCGTGGTAATCATAGGCTTTTTCTTCCTTGGCTGAAGATGAGGATAATAAAGAAGGGGATTCCTATAAAAGAAGTAATGAGTCCAACCGGGAGAAGTGCTCCGGAAATAAGGATTTTTGAAAGCATGGAGGCCACAGAAAGGATAAAAGCGCCAAAGAGAGCGGAAACAGGAAGCAGGAAACGCTGGTCTTCCCCGGTGAGTCCTCTTGCAAGATGGGGGGCGACAAGGCCTAAAAATCCGATGGTTCCCACGAAGCAGACTGCTGTTGCTGTGAGCAGTGAGACAAGTATGATGACATGGCAGCGCAGCTGGTAAACATCTACTCCCAGGCTCAGTGCTTTCTGGTCATTCAGTGTAAGAGCCGTGAGTTTCCATGAGTGATGGAGAAGAAAGAAAAAGGTGAAAAGAAATACAATGGCAAGAATGACTGTTTTCTCCCAGGTGGATTTTGACAGGCTCCCAAAACTCCAGAAGATCAGACTTTGCAATTTATTTTCATCGGCAATATATTGAAGAAACATGGTGAATGCATTAAAAATGAAATTGAGAGCGATGCCGAAAAGGATAATTATATGTCTTTTGCTTTGATGCCAGGCGGAAAAACGATAAATTAGAAAAGAGGCTGCCAGGGCGAATAAAAAAGAGTTGGCCGTGACAAGCAGATTTGACGGTATGCCTAGAATATTGATATCCAGAATGATTCCTGCTGCAGCGCCGAAAGCGGCTGCTGCAGAAATTCCCAGTGTATAAGGGCTTGCCATGGGATTTCCTAAAATGGTCTGCATTTCACAACCGCAGATGGAAAAACCTGCACCGGCAAGGATTGCCATGCATGCCATCGGGAGGCGGATGTCCCATATTACGGTGTGAAGAGTTGTATTTTCATCGCCTGCAAGAGCTGATAAAACCGCTGAGAGTGAAATTGTAGTAGACCCGATGACAACATTCAGAAAAAAGCAGAGAAGAGTGCCTGCAATAAGGGCAGTAAGAGCAACTATTTTCTTTCTGACAATCTGGCGGTATATAAAAACAGCTTTTTCTACGGAGGTTATTTCATTTTGATTTTCCATATGCCATCCGTTCTTTTTATCAGCATGAATCTGTCGTAAAATTCATCGAGCCGTTTTTCCGGATCAAGAGATTGGAATGCTTCCGGGTAGAATGATTTAGCAAAACACTGTACCGGGTAGAAGAGAAACGGTGTACGGCTAAGTTCATGCTGAAATTCATAGACTTCTTTATTTTTAACGGCCTTAATATTTTGCCAGCCCGGACGTAAAAGGATATTGAAACGATTCGGCTGCGGTGCCTGTAAATCAAACCCCATGCCCATCTGACTGCTGCCGGAAAGGATAATGAAATCAGGGTCAGCGGTGATTACAAATTCCGGATCAAGCATAACTCCGCCTTCCATGGATTTTCCGGCAGCATGATCTGCCAGGTTGTCTCCGCCGGCATAATTAATAAGGGCACCCCATCCGGATGTCTTGCTTGTGCTGGATGGACCGTACACTTCGGCGGTGCCTGATTTCTCATAGTAAACAAGAGGTTTGCCTCTTTTTACGTTGGCAAGTCCGTCTTTGACTACTTTAAACTGTTCATCCAAAAATGCATTTACCTCTGCCGCTTTTTCCTCTTCATTGAAAAGCTTACCCAGCAGCGTATATGTTTCCTGGGCAGAGCGGTCTGTGATTTTGGGAACATCTACCAGCACAAGGGCAATACCGGCTTTCGTGAGTTGCGGTTCTATATCCAATGCATGGAGGTGAGCCTGCATGGCGGAATTGACGATGAGAACGTCCGGCTTTTTGGCAAGAATGGTCTCCAAATCGAAGGGAGCATTGTGTGGAGAAATAACAGTCCATCTGTCTTTCCATTGTGGGAATTTGGCTTCATATACTTTATCATAACTCCATTTGCCGCCGGAATCGCCGACACCAACCAGCATTTCAAAAGCTGCTTCTCCTTTGAGGGGAATAATAAAGTTAATCAGGTCAAAGGTACTGATGGCGTAGGTTTTAACAGTTTTGGGAAGAGTTACGTTTCGACCGGTGGCATCTGTGATAGTGATGGACACATCTTTTTTGGGGGATACCGGTTGGAGCAGGTTGCCACAGCCGGCAAAGATGATGGCTGCTGCCATGGAAAGGAGACAGAAGAAGAATTTTGTACTGCGCATGTGCTCAACCTCTTAGAATCGATACTGGTAAGAAACGCTGTAATTGGTGCCTGGCATTCGGAAGCCGCGGCTTTCTTCATAGTAACGGTTAAAAATATTGTTGACTGCCAGGCTTATCAGATGTGAACCCTTTTCATAAGAGAAGGTCGCATCGGCTATGGTATAAGATGGAAGGGCGGAAGAGGGATCTTCTGCTTTTGCCTTTCCTATAAAGCGGAGGTTAAGAGCACTGCGGAATCCATGGAAATTGTTATAATAGACTCCTGATTTGAAAGTGGACTCCGGCAGATTTCTCAGCGCCGCATTCATACGGTCGCCTTCCTTTTTAGATTTCTGATAAGTGTATCCGGCGGTAAGCGACCAGTTTTCATTCAGCTGGTAACTGCCCATGATTTCGATGCCTCTTACCTTGACATTATCTATATTGTAAACAATGGGCGGTTTTAAATGGGCTTTCCCGAAGGAAATATTCAGATAATCATCAATGTCATAATAGAATCCTGTAATCTGAAGATTGGCATTATCATGTAAACTTTTTTTCCATCCAAGTTCATAGCTCATGCCTTTTTCCGGTTTTGGGGTTCCGAGAAATTTTTGCCAGTCGGGAATAGAAGAGCCGGGGAAAAATTCATTTCTATAATCGCCGTCCCTGTCAATATACCCAGTGCTCCAACGGCTGTAGTCAGCTACCGTGGGAGCGCGGAAAAGCATGCTGGCACCGGCGAACAGATAACTGCCGTCAGACAATTTCTGGGTAATATTCATTTTCGGGGACAGATGATGATAGGAATCCTTGCGTATCCCGCCTTGCTCAGCGGTAAATTTCTGATGGTCATAGCGAAGACCCATACCGATAGTGGTACGTTCGCCGGCAGTATAGTTATCCTCAATGAACAAGGCATGAGCCGGCAGGCGGTAGCGGGAGAACTCGTTTTTAATATGAAATTTCATGACTTTATATTGCAGTCCGTAATTCAGGTCATGTTTTCCTGTTTTCTTCTGCTGATCCCAATTTAATCCGCAGTTTATAATATCGGCATCCCAAATAATTTCCATTTGTCCCAGCCTGGGAGGACCTCTCCGGCCGGGAATCATGCGCTGCGCGTGGTCAAGACGGTTCTGGCGGTAGTCATAAAAACTGAAATGGGAATCTTTCGTCTCATAGTGGAGTGATATGTCATCCGTTTTCCACTGGCGGTATCCGTCCACCTGTAATGCTGGCAGGTTGGGGGTAGTGGGATAATCAGGGTCAAAACCCAGGTATTTTGATGCCGGATTTTTTGCTTTATTATTTCCAACGGCCATTCCTTCTCTTTTATATACATGGGAATATAAAAGGCGGATCTTATCTGTATCATTCAGGTTGTAAGACAGATTGATACTGCCGTCGTGGCCGTTGGAGCTCGTATTCCGATAGTATCCGTCACTTTCCTGCTTGGAGAGAGCCAGGCTCCATGAGAGTTTTTGATTATCAGATTTCCCTTGATTGCTAAAAGTGGATTTCCATGTGTTCCAACTGCCGTAACTGAAGCGGAGCTTGCTTTCCGGTTTTATATTATCATCATCAGTAATGATGTTTATTACACCGGCAAGGGCACCGCCGTACATGGCGGAACGCCCGCCGCGGATGATCTGCATTTGCTTGATATTTGTAATCGGGAGTGCATCCCATTCCAGCGCCCGTCCCTGCATGATTTCACCGATATTATCCACAACGTTTCCATTGATGGCGATGACTGTACGTTCATGGTTAAGTCCACGCATACCTACCTGGATACCGGAGTTCTGTCCTCTGGATACGACCATGCCGGGTACATTTTCTAAAATATCAGCCGCAGTATGGAGCTGGCCCGCATCAATTTTTTCTTCTATGTTGATAGAAGCATGGGGGTCTTCCTTTTTTATCTTGTGCCCGACAACAATGAATTCATCCATTTCAAAAAAGAGGGGCTCGGCTCCCTGTGCCCATCCGCCGCTGAAAGCAGATAAGATACTTAATGCCAGTAAAGTTTTTTTCAATGTGAAGTCCTCCTTATAAAATGAAATGACAAATTAGAAAATAAAAGTAATGCACATTGAAATTATTATAAATAAATGATAATCTAAAATCAATATATGCGAATGATTTCTATTTGCCTTAAGGAGGAAGAATGGAATTAAAAGAAATAGGGAGAATATACAGTCCTTATAAAACAGTAAAAGAAGCGCCGCGTCAGGGAAAGATTTCTGATAAATTTTGTGAGATTGAGATCTTTCCGGCTTATGAAACAGCACTGCTTCATGCGGATGAAGGGAGATATTATGTGGTTTTATATTTTGCCCACGAAGCTGACCGCACGGCCCTGCAAACAGTGCCGCCCTGGGCAAAGGAACCTTACGGCGTATTTGCCAGCCGTTCGCCGCACCGGCCGAATCCCATCAATCTATGCGTGGTCAAACTGGTAAGGCGGGAAAAGAACAGGCTTTTTGTAATCGGGCTGGATGCCATTGACGGAAGCGGCCTGATTGACATAAAACCCTATGTGAGGGAGCTGGATGAAGCGGAAGCGTAGCCAATAAAACAGACACTGCGGAAATACAATTTCATAGCGGTGTCTGTTTTTATTGCCTGTAAACAAATAATACAGCTTATTCAAAAAATGCGGTGCATGCCATGACCAGGTAAGCGGTATCTTTCGTGCCTGCTGTTTCATAAGAGGAGTGCATGGCGAGCTGGGGAAGTCCGATGTCCACCGTAGGCATGGAAACCTTGGTATTGGAAATATTTCCCAGGGTGGAACCGCCGGGGATATCGCTCCTGTTCGTAAAAGTCTGTGTCGGCACTTCTACGCGGCGGCAAAGGTTGCGGAAGAAGGCGGCGGAGAATCCGTCAGTGGCGTATTTCTGCTGGGCATTGAATTTAATGACGATGCCTCCATTCAGGCGCGGCGCGTTTACGGGATCGGCATATTCTCCATGATTCGGATGGAGCGCGTGGCCGTTGTCGGCGGAAATCATGAAGCTTCGGGCAATCATGGCTTGTGTTTCGTCATAGCTGTAACCCAAAGAACGGGAGATCCTTGTCAGTGTATTCTTGAGGAAGGTGGCACCGGCGCCCTGATTTGTGGCGCTGCCAACTTCTTCATTATCGAAAAGGGCGTAAACACAGATATGCTTTTCCTTTTTTCCTGCGGTGAATCCACGGAACGCGGCGAAAGCGCATTGAAGGTCATCCAGCCTGGCGGAAGAAATAAATTCATGCCGCTCTCCCCACAGGGTTCCCTCTATACGGGAATAAAGGTACAGGTCATGGCCTAAAATATTTTCCGGCGCAACCTGTGCTGCAGCGGCAACGGCATCTATAAAAGACAGGGAATCGTCCGCCGTCCCGTAAAGAGGAAGGAGATCCTGCTGTATATTCCAGGCGTGCCCGCCGTTTGCAGTACGGTCCATATGGATGGCGACGGAGGGAATGACGAGTGTCGTCCGATCAAGATTGACTAGTTTGGAAACGAGTTTTCCATTTTCCGAAACGATGATACGGCCTGCTGCCGACAGGGGGCGGTCGAGCCAGGTGGACATGATCATGCCGCCGTAGCCTTCCACGTTCAGCCGGACATACGCAGCGTCGCGGAGTTCGGGATTTTCTTTGATTTTAAAAGAGGGAGAGTCGCCATGGCTTGCCGTTATTCGGAACGCATGACCGCCGTCTTCAGGGATGGTAAATGCCATGAGGGCGGAGCCGTTTCTTGTGACGACATATTTCCCGCCTCTTTCAATCTGCCACGGGTCTTCTTCCCGTATTTCCGTAAAACCTGCATAAGAAAGCGCCGTCCGGATGCTGTTTACAGCATGAAAAACAGACGGTGCTTTGGCAATAAAGTGGAGCAGGTCGCGGTTTATTTCTTCATAAACGGCGTCCATGGCTTACTTCTTATGTACTTTTCTCTGGTAGACCGCTTCTGCCATCTGTGCGCGTTCACGGATAACGGGATTGGTGGAGTTGACGGAGGTCGCGGAGAAGTTGCTCTTATAATGGAGTTTCTTTGTGGTCTTTTCCATTTCTTTCACCTGGATGGTTCCGGCGGTTCTGTCATAGACATAAGTATAAGTGCAGGTGCCGTCAGGAAGCTGTTCTACCGCAACGAATTCCAGTATGTCGTGGCCGTCGGTGGTCGGCTTGTACCGTGCTTCAGCAAGGTCAATGGTAACGGTTTCGCTGTACTTCCACAGTTTTTCAGCGGAAACCGGCATGGTCATGGTTGCGATGACTGCTGCCGCACCAAGGGCTGTCAATAATTTTTTCATCAGGTTCACTCACTTTCAAAATATAAAAAAGTAGTTTAAAACTGTTAATATTATATCATATGGAGTTACAGTAAATATAGTTTTGTTTGACGCTGCTGCGGGCTCTGCGTACAATGGGAATAACGGAAGCTATAAGGAGGTTCTATGAATTATCGCTGCATCGTACAGTATGACGGTACCCGTTACGAGGGCTGGCAAAAGCAAAAGCGTACGGAAGAAACGATTCAGGGGAAATTGGAGAAAACTCTTCGGAAAATAACGGGGGAAGAGGTGCAGGTCATCGGCGCGGGACGGACAGACGCCGGGGTCCATTCGCTGGGACAGGTAGTGAATTTCCATCTGAAAGGGAGATGGAAAGCGGAAGAATTGGAAACGGCTTTGAATGGGGATTTGCCTGACGATATTGCTTTGAAGCATATGGAGACAGCGGAGGAACGATTCCACAGCCGTTTCAGTACTTTGGAGAAAACATACCGTTACCGGATCCGCACGTCGACGGAGAAAAATGTGTTTGAACGGCGCTTCGTGTGGCAGTATGGAAAGTCTCTTGATATAGAAGCAATGAAGAAAGCGGCAGCATTTTTAATAGGAACTTATGATTTTACTTCCTTCTGTGGAAATAAGAAAATGAAAAAGTCTGCGGTTCGCTGTATTTCCGGAATTGAAATGAAAGAAATAAAGGGAGAACTGCAGATTGATTTTACCGGAGACGGTTTTCTCCAGGGCATGGTGCGCATTTTAGTGGGAACGCTTGTGGAAGTGGGCGAAGGGAAACGGAAAGCGGAGAGTATTCCCGCCATACTGGAATCAAAAAGCAGGGAGAAAGCAGGATTCACTGCGCCGCCCCAAGGATTGATTCTTGTTTCGGTAAGGTATGAAATATAGAACGGAAGAAGCACTTTGTATCCGCTTCACACGGATTCGGGTGTTTCTTTTTATGCTATAATAGGGTACAAACAAATTGGAAAAGCCTTGAAGCGGAAATAAAGGACGCTCAAAGGGAGGAATGAATGGCACCGGTAAAAATGATAGCGATCGATTTGGACGATACGCTTCTCCACGATGATATTTCACTTTCCGATTATACGAAAGATATTCTTCGGAAAGTGATGGAAAGAAATATCCGCATCGTCATTGCCACAGGCCGTATGTTTCAGGCCGCCCGCCCATGGGGGCAAGCCATCGGTCTTGGAGATGTGCCGCTGATCTGTTATACGGGTGCGTTTGTGGGGCTTTGCGAAAGTGGCAGAGTGCTCCGCGATGTGACAATGGATATGGAAACGGCACAGGGCATTATAGATACGGCCCATGAACGGGGATGGTACATGCATGCCTATATTGATGATGAAGTGTACGTGCCTTTCCGCGATGAGCGTACGGAGAGTTATGAAAAGCAGTGCGGCGTTTCCGCCCATGTTCTGGGAGAGGATTTCTGGACGCTTGCCAAAGAACCGACGAAGCTCCTGATATTTGACAGAGACCCGCAGGTTATGGCAGAGGTGGAGCGGGTACTTTCTGAAAAGTTCAGCTATGCCACGAACCAGGTGAAATCGAAGCCGGAGTTTTTTGAAATGAACAGGAAAGGCATGTCCAAGGGGGCGGCGCTCGCCGAGCTTTGTGACCGCTGGGGGATTTCTTTGTCAGGTTTGATGACTTTTGGGAATGGGCATAATGATATTTCCATGTTTAATCTGACTGATTGGTCTTTTGCCGTTGAAAATGCGGCGGAATCGGCAAAAGCGGCGGCTCATTTCATCACGGCATCGAATAATGAGGATGGTGTGGCAAAAGCCATAGAGAAATATGTATTGGAGGTATAAGTAATGGAACGGTTTCGTTTTGTGATTATCACGGGCATGAGCGGTGCGGGGAAAACGAATTTCATGCAGAAGCTGGAAGATATGGGGTATTACTGTGTGGATAACCTGCCGCCGGTCCTGATTGCTCGTTTTGCGGACCTTTGCTGGAAGAGTACGTCCAATACCCGCCATGTGGCGGTGGTTTCCGATATCCGGGGCGGTTCTTTTTTTGACGCACTTCCCCAGGCGCTGGATGAATTGAATAAACGGGGGATTCCCCATGAAGTGGTTTTTTTGGAAGCATCGGACGAAGCTCTTGTGCGGCGGTATATGGAAACCCGTCGGCAGCACCCTTTGGCCAAAACGATGCGCATTCAGGAAGGCATAGAGGCGGAACGAAAAATTCTTGCTGGTGTCCGCGCACAGGCGGATGTCATTATCGACACTACCGCTATGAAACCGGCTGATCTGCAGGAATACATGGGGAGCCGTTTCGGCGCGGTGGATAAGAAACGGGATATGCAGATTACTGTATTTTCCTTCGGCTTCAAATACGGTATTCCTATTGATGCCGATATGGTCATTGATGTCCGTTTCCTGCCGAACCCTTTCTATGTGGAAGAATACAAGCACTGGACGGGGCGCGTGCCGGAAGTGGCGGCATATATTGAAAAATCACCGGTTACCAAAGAATTCAAAAGAAAACTTTTTAATTTCATGGGATTCATAGTGGATCAGTTCAGGGACCGGGGAAAAACGCAGTTTACCATTGCTATCGGCTGTACCGGCGGTATGCACCGTTCCGTTTTCGTGACAGAAAAACTGGGAGCCCACCTGAAAGAAAAGCATGCCCATGTGAACGTGGAACACCGTGATTTGCACAGGAACCGCATTGTTCGCGATGCAGATGATAAGTAGGAGGAAAACAAATGAAACTGCTCCTGCAGTGGCTTTATCCAGGGTTAAATATAAAAAGATGGATGCTGCTCTTTTCCTTCGGCCTTATGCTGTTGGCATTCGGTGCTGCTCTCGTTATGAACTACCAGGTCTTTGGTCGGATTGAGGAGGAAATACTTCGTCTTCTGTTCGTTCTAACAGGGACTTACAGCTATACATTTCTTGCTGCGGCAGGGATCTTTTTCGTGTTCATCGGCCTGTTTTTCATGTTGTGGGCGATCCGCAGGCTGGTGAAACGTTTCTTCAGCCTTGTGGCACCGGATCAGGAAAGCGTGTCCCGCCATATCGTGTCGAAATGGGAATTGTCCCGCGGGCTGAAAGTCGTGGCTATCGGAGGAGGACACGGATTGTCCATGCTTCTCCGCGGATTGAAAACAAAGACTTCCAATATTTCCGCTATTGTTACGGTAGCGGATGACGGTGGCTCTTCCGGCCGGCTTCGTGAAGAGATGAATATTGTCGCGCCCGGGGATTTACGCAATTGTCTGGTGGCTTTGGCAGATAAAGAAACGGTACTGGAACAGCTCTTCCAATATCGTTTTGGCGGGGAAGGAGAACTGGCGGGCCACAGTCTGGGCAATTTATTCCTGGCGGCGCTCATGAAGGAATTCGGAAATGTGCAGAATGCTTTGGAAACGGCCAGCACCGTTTTAAATATCCGCGGACAGGTCATGCCGGCAACGGCGCAGAAAATCCGCCTCTGTGCGAAAATGTCCGACGGCAGTACGATTGAAGGGGAATCGGAAATTGCTGCTTATGTCGAAAAAAAAGGCGGCAAAGTAAAAATCATCCATGTGGATACCGTTCCGTCGGCTCCCATTGCTGTAGGCGATGCGTTGGAAGCAATCCGCAATGCCGACCTGATTACCTTGGGCCCGGGCAGCTTGTATACCAGCGTGCTTCCCGACCTTCTTGTACCTGAGATTCTTACGGCGATCAAGGAAAGTTCCGCGCCGTGCATGTATATCTGTAACGTGATGACCCAGCCGGGCGAGACCCTCGGTTATACCGTCAGTGACCATTTAAAAGCCCTTGTCGATCATGTGGGGAAAGGGGTCATTGACTATGTTCTTGTCAACAACGGTGTGCCGAAGAAAGATGTACTGAAACGTTATGAAAAAGTACAGGCGCATCCGGTGGAAATAGATCGGAAGAAAATCCAGCGTATGGGGATAATCCTTATTGAAGAGGATTTGCTCGGCGTTGAAAAAGGCGCTGTTCATGATACGGATACGCTTTGCAATGAAATCATCCGTATTTCCGGACTTCTGAAAACCAATATTGCGCCTGAAGTATTGTCGGGGTATCTGGGGAGGGCGAAGTAATGTCATTTACGGAGCAGGTGAAGAATGAGCTTGCCCGTGTTGTCCGTCCCGATAAAGAAAGCAGAAGCGGGGAACTGCTGGCACTTCTTCGTATGGGCGGCGCAATTGTTACGGGAGCGCAGAGGAAAAAGGGCGTGGAATTTTCTACGGGGAACAGCGCCGTTGCCCGCCGTGTCCTCGTCTGCCTGAAAAAAGATTTCAATCTTATGCCGTCAGCTATGGTGCGGCAGGGACGGAAGCTGCGCAAGAAAAATGTGTATACTTTGACCGTCCGGCCGTCAGAGGACAGCTTGCGGTTTCTTGGGGAAATGGGATTGGATCCGCTCATGGATATCCGTGATGCGGGCCGGCTGGTGTCTGCCGAAGAACGGCGGTCTTATCTGGCGGGCGCTTTCCTTGGCGGCGGTACGGTGAGCCGGCCGCAGGGCGATTACCACCTGGAATTGGTGACACAGTCGCTGCGGTTTGCCGGAGAACTCATTGCCGTGATGCGTTCCTTCAAATTGAATGCCCGTATGACCGATCGAAAAAATGATTACATCGTCTACATCAAAGGCGGTGATGATGTGAGCTCTTTCTTGCAGATTGTCGGCGCGGCAAACAGTTATATGGATTTTGAAAGTGTCCGCGTGGTGAAAGATATGCGGAACCGTGTCAACCGCCAGGTAAACTGTGAAACGGCAAATCTGCAGAAATCAGTAGACGCTGCTGTCCGCCAAATGCGGGATGTGGAAAAATTATTGCAGTATAAACGATTATCCGAATTATCACCGTCTGTTCGCGCCGCCTGCGAAGCGCGCATGAAAAATCCGGACGCTTCCATGGCGGAATTGGCGGATCTATGCGGCATCACCAAGTCGGGACTGGCCCATCGGTTCCGTAAAATAGCCTCCATGGCGGAAACATTGGCAGGAAGGGTAAAAGGCAGAAAGTAATGAACATAAAAACATGGATTGCCGCTATGGCGGCTGCCGCTTGCGGAGCGGTTACTGCGGCAGGGGCGTCGCCTCTGGGTATTTCCTATGAAGAAATCCCTTTGGAAAAGATAAAAGCGGAAGATACGCTGATCTTATCAGACAGCCCTGAATATGCCCGAAACTACGGAATCCTTGCGGAAGGTACCGTGTTGAAAGGGAAAGGCCGGATTTACTATTATCATGTAAATGAGACGGGGAAACCGGCGCGTCTTGCGGTTTATGGCATGAGCGATAAAGGAGAAGAGATCAAAGTCGTCCGTACGCTCCGGGGGGAACCGAGCCGCAGCTACGTGCCTACGGGAAAGACGCTTTCTTTCAGAGAAGTGACGGCTAAACAGCAGCCGCCGCGAAACGTTATGCTGGAGAAAGGAAAGCGGACTATTCTTTTTGAAGATAACGTAAAAGGAATCCGGCAAGATGATTTGGTCAGCGGTATCGTGGAAGTGGAAACGTCGTCGCCCGTTCGATTCGGCGCGGCTATTCTTCCTTATGAAGGCAGTGTGGAAAAGCATCTGGAAAAGGCAAGGTACCTTCCTCCGGACTCCCATGAAATGCGGGGAACATTTCCCATGCACGTTTATTTTGAAAGCGGCGTGTGGGACGCGGAAAAAAGCGCAGGAAAAATTGAATTGGGTTCTGCTGAAAGCACAGCGTTTTTTCAAGAAGGAAGGGACGAACTTAATTTCATCGGGCGGGAAAATACGGGGAACTACGGCATTACCTGCCATTTGACGATCCACAGCAAAGGGACGGGGAAGTATGATCTTTATCTGAACCCGAACGGAGGTGTTTTTGAAGGGACACTGGAAATCGGGCAGGACCGCAGGCTGCTCCGTATATACCGTACGGAACGCTATGGAACCCGCTGGTTCGGCCATGATACCATTTACGATTATGAGAAACTGGGAACTTGGGAAGCGGGGAAAGATCTATATATCCGGTTTATCCCGCCGGGTGCCTGCTATTTTCCGATCCGATTATTATTTGTACCGAAGAAATAGGGTGACATGATGAAATTTATCCAATTCCGCATCGGTGATGTCGTACAGATGAAAAAGCAGCATCCCTGCGGTTCTTCCGAATGGGAGGTCCTTCAGCTGGGCAGCGATATGCGTGTCAAATGCCGTGGCTGCGGCCGCATCGTTTTGATTGCGCGTCCGAAGTTCTTAAAAGGTGCGAAGAAAGTATTGAACCGTGATGTCAGCGGGCCGACGGAACTGGTGAGCCGCAAAGAAGAAATGGAGTAAAGAGTATTTCATTTTGAAAAGGGAATGCCTGACTGCCACGGCTGTGGAAATGGTGGACAGCAGCGGCGGTTGGTGCTATAATCAGTAGGCGTAAGCGATAGGAACGACCCGTGAAAACTCTTGACAATAAGGTGGCCTGTATGTATAATAACTCTTGTCACTGATGTGCTGGCGTAGCTCAGTTGGTAGAGCAGCTGATTTGTAATCAGCAGGTCGTAGGTTCGAGTCCTATTGCCAGCTCCATGTGGGCGGATTCCCGAGTGGTTAAAGGGAGCAGACTGTAAATCTGCCGGCTTTGCCTTCATAGGTTCGAATCCTATTCCGCCCACCAATGACGCGGGGTGGAGCAGTTGGTAGCTCGTCGGGCTCATAACCCGAAGGCCGCAGGTTCAAGTCCTGCCCCCGCAACCATGTTTATTATCTTCATTCATATAGATTGCTGATATAGCTCAGTCGGTAGAGCGTATCCTTGGTAAGGATAAGGTCACCAGTTCAATCCTGGTTATCAGCTCCATGGCGGCTTAGCTCAGTTGGCTAGAGCAAGCGGTTCATACCCGCTGTGTCCGGAGTTCAAATCTCTGAGCCGCCACCAGCGTAGAAGATCCTCTGTGTCAGGGGATTTTTTATTTACTTTTTATGACGTATTTTAAGGGAGCTTTGTTTAAAAAGAAACGTTTCTTGGAGAATCCTCATGAGAATAAGGATACCTTTCGGCGCTTCCTTGTTTCCTGTCGTTTTTAGGCGCTTCCTTGTTTCCTGTCGTTTTTATATGTATAATAGGAAAAGCGAAAAATCTTTTTTTTATTGAAGGAGAGAAGATATGGCAAAAGCACATTATGAAAGAACCAAACCGCATGTAAACATCGGTACCATCGGACACGTCGATCACGGTAAAACCACCCTGACCGCGGCCATCACCAAAGTACTGGCTGAAGAAGGCAAGGCAAACTTCCTGGACTACGCGTCCATCGATAAAGCACCGGAAGAAAGAGCGCGCGGTATCACCATCAATACATCCACTGTAGAATATGAAACCGAAAACCGCCACTACGCACACGTAGACTGCCCCGGGCACGCCGACTATGTAAAGAACATGATCACCGGCGCGGCACAGATGGACGGCGCAATCCTGGTCGTATCCGCGGCAGACGGCCCGATGCCCCAGACCCGTGAACACATCCTTCTTGCCAAGCAGGTAGGCGTACCGGCCATCGTCGTATTCCTGAACAAAGCAGACCAGGTAGACGATCCGGAACTGATCGACCTCGTAGAGATGGAAATCCGCGACCTGCTGTCCTCCTATGACTTCCCCGGCGATGAAGTGCCGATCATCGTAGGATCCGCACTGGGAGCGCTGAACGGGAACGCGGAAGACGAACAGAAAATCCGTGACCTGATGAAAGCCGTAGACGAATACGTACCGACACCGCAGCGTGACACCGACAAACCGTTCCTGATGCCTGTAGAAGACGTATTCACCATCACCGGACGCGGCACCGTAGCGACAGGCAGAGTAGAACGCGGCACCGTCAAAGTAGGGGACGCTGCAGAAATCGTAGGACTGCAGGACGAACCGACCCAGACCGTAATCACCGGCGTAGAAATGTTCAGAAAGACCCTTGACCAGGCCATGGCAGGGGACAACATCGGAGCCCTGCTCCGCGGGATCGACCGTACGGACATTGAAAGAGGACAAGTACTGGCAAAACCGGGAACCGTACACCCGCATACAGAATTCACGGCGCAGGTATACGTCCTGACCAAAGACGAAGGCGGCCGCCATACGCCGTTCTTCAATGGATACCGTCCGCAGTTCTTCTTCAGAACGACAGACGTAACAGGCGACATCAACCTGCCGGAAGGAGTAGAGATGTGCATGCCTGGGGACAACATTGAAATGAGCGTAAAACTCATCACCCCGATAGCGATGGAAGAAGGGCAGCGTTTCGCAATCCGTGAAGGCGGCAGAACCGTAGGCGCAGGCGTTGTTGCCAAGATTACAAAATAATTTTTAAGACAATATAAAACTCCGACCCATGATGTCCATGACAGTCGGAGTTTTATATTACGCCGGTCGGATAGGAATATTACTTCGGTACAGGTCCGTATTTGTTTTTTGTCTTCTGTCCCGGGATAAAGGCAAGGAGTGTAACGGCGGCAAAAAAGAACATACCTGTGATACGGGTGGCAACAAGCTCATCGCCAAGAAGTTTGGCGCCGGCCTGGTTGCTTATAAAAAGAAAGCCGAAGAATCCCCAGTAGTATAAATGGGAAAGACCGATATCCGAAAGGCGGCGTATCGCCAGACTGATGAGCGACACGAAACCCAGTGTGCCGAGTACCATGAAAGATATAATGAAGATGTTCGCATCGCCTGCAAATAATTCAGGGCGTATCCATGTACAGGCAAACATGGCTGCTGTCGGAATTCCCACAAGAAGAGCGCGGGCAATATATGTTTTCTGTCCGATGCGGCCCACGGGATCTCCGTATTTCTTCCATAGTGTTTTTCTGAACCCGGCATTTTCCATTTCAGCGGAATTTGCTAATTGCTCTTCATCAATATAAGCTTGTTCAAGAGCCGTGTCCGCCAAAATGAGAGAAGCGGAATTTTCATTTGCCATGAGAAAGATGGAAGTTGCCGCGTCCGTCCAGAGGAAAACATCTTTCACTTTCACCGGTTCGCCGAAAAGAGAGGTCAGACGGTTTCGCATTTCTTCCGTAGAAAAAATAAAGTCTGCAAAGAGAAGCGCTGCTTTCCCTTTCACGAAACTGCAGCCGAGAGAAGCGACTTCTTCATCAAAGAGAGAAATCTTTTCTTTCATAGAAACGGTAAAGTAATCAATATCTTTATCTTCATCACGGCGGGAGAGAGAAAGGGGGAAACATTTTTCGACGGCTGTCCTGTTTTCTCCGAGACGGAGTCCGCTGATGCGGCGCGGCTTTTTATAAGTGCCGCTTTTTTGGATATATCCGGTAATATCAGGAAACTCGTAAGTGAAATTCATAGAAAGCCTTTCCTTAAATAACGTATTAATCATTTCCATTATAATATGCAGGTTGCAATTTATGAAGATGGATAAAAAACGTATCATAGAAAATAATAAAATCAGATTTACTTTTTCGAAGAAATACGATATACTATTACTGTTATTTTTATGGCGGTGTAGCCAAGCGGTAAGGCAATGGTCCGCAAGACCTGTATCCCCGTGTTCGAATCCGGGCACCGCCTCCACAGAGGGCAGATTGCAATCGGGCAGTCTGTCTTTTTCTTGTTTGTATTGGCGGATCATATGCTACAATGAAAGAAATATTTCTTTACCGGAGGGTGGAAAATGAAAAAAATTCTGGTCATTACGACCGGCGGAACCATAGCCATGAAAAAAGATAGGGAAACCGGCGGACTGATACCGGCTGTTTCAGGAAAAGACCTGGCCGCCGCTGTGCCGGGACTGGCGCATTATGCTGACGTGGACGTGCTGGAATTTTCCAATAAGCCCAGCGGATGGATGACCGCAGCGGATATGTTTGAATTATCGAAACTGATTGACCGTCTGGCGGATACAGATCAAGCGGATGGTTTTGTCATCACCCATGGGACGGACACGCTGGAAGAAACGGCATTCTTTCTTGAGGCTGTACTAAAGACGGAAAAACCTGTCTGTGTCACCGGTGCTATGCGGGGGGCTTCGGATTTGAGCGCTGACGGGCCGGCAAATATTCTTGCCGCAGTCCGCACAGCGGCATCTGGCGAATCCATAGGGAAGGGGGTTACCGTGTGTTTGGGTGACCGCATTTATGCAGCCTGGGACGTGACTAAAGTCCACACCACAAATCCCGATACCTTCCGTGATCTGCATTATGGCCCCATCGGTACGGTATACGGATCCCGGGTGGAATACGGACGCATTCCCGTGAAGCATAAAAAGATTCATACAGATAGAATAGAAGAAGATATTTGGATCATCACCTGCTGGTCAGGGATGGACGGCGGAATCGTTTATGGAGCGGAGGGGAAAGCGGCGGGTCTTGTCATTGACGGGATCGGCTGCGGGAATGTCCCGCCGAAATGCAGGAAAGCGGTTCTCTATCTGCGGGAAAAAGGAATGCCCATCGTCCTGACGACAAGAGTGCCTTCGGGGAGCGTTGAGGAAGAATACAGCTATGAGGGAAGCGCCCTTTCCATGAAAGACAGCGGGATTATCTTAGGCGGCCGCCTGTCTTCGTGGAAAGCAAGATTACTTTTGGCATTGGCAATGGGAAAAACAAAAAATATAGAAGAAATCAAAAGCTGCTTCTTGGGGATCAGGGAAGAATAGAAAACCATTGTGGGACAAGGAATCCTTTCTCAAATCAATCATGGATTGAAAACATTAAAGAAGCTTTTCATAATAATGTAAAGGGCGCTTCCTGCAATTATCTATTCAGAAAGTTGATGAAATAATTTTTTGAAAAAATACTTGACAGAGGGAAAGGATTCCCTTATGATATGTCATATCTTTTACAGCAAATAAATGCCATGAACGAGACAAAAAGGTCTGTTGTAAAATTCATGCAGAGAGCCGGTGGATGGTGAAAACCGGAAGAGAACAGCATTCCATATCCCTCGCGAGCACTTTTTCCGAAATGAGTAGGAAAGGGCGTCCATTCACGTTACGAATAGGAAACCTCTAAGAACAAAGTAGGGTGGTACCGCGGAATTTTCGCCCCTATCTTCAGCATTGGCCGAAGATGGGATTTTTTATTACCTGAATGATTCGGTTTCCATGAGTGAAAAGCGGAGTGGTACCGCGTGTGAGCGCCTCTGCAGGGATAGTCCCTGTGAGGCGTTTTTTGTTTTCTTGCAAGGTGTATGTTTGCCGATTTATTTTGAGAAAAAGAGGGAGACATGATGAAGAAAAATTTTGTAAAGGGAATGGCCGCTGTGTTGGCGGCAGCTGCGTTAACCGCTGTTTTTTCAGGCTGCGGCGGAAATAAGAAAGACAATGGCGCGGCAGGAAAAACGGCTGATGCATCATCTGTAAAAATCGGATTTATTACGGCCTATACCGGTCCCGGCGCTGCTTACGGTGTGGCTATGAAAGAAGGCGTAGATCTGGCCGTGGAGGAAATTAACAATAATCCGAAAACAAAAGTAAAGATTGATCTGAAAACCTACGATACCAAGCTGGTCAAGGCGGAAGCGATCAATGCCATGAAAAAAGCGATCGAGCAGGATAAGGTTCTTGCCGTAGAAGGTCCGATGACATCGGGAGAAATGTTTGCTGCCGGCCCGATTGCCCAGCAGTCCAAAGTAGTCGCTTTCGGCACAGGCACCACTGCTCCGAAGATTACCGACATCGGTGATTATATTTTCCGTAATGCGATTCCCGGCAAACTGGCAATTCCTGTTACCCTTGAAAAAGCACAGGCGAAGTTAGGATTTAAGAAGGTCGCCGTCATGTATTCCAATAACAACGACCAGATGGTCGGTGAAAATGAAATTTATCAGGAAGTGTTTAAGAAAATGGGCGTGGAAGTCGTCGATACAGAAACCTTTGCGGATAAAGATACCGACTTCTCCGCGCAGCTCACAAAAATCCAGGCATCCAATCCGGATGTCATCGCGATTGCCGGTCTTTACCAGGAAGGCTCTCTCATTGTAAAGAAAGCCCGTGAAATGGGAATGACCCAGCCGATTATCGGCAATAACGGCTTCAACAGCCCGGCATACATTACCCAGGCAGGGGCCGCGGCTGACGGCACGCTCGTAGCCACTCCGTGGAATGCGGACCGCCAGACGGAAAAAGCACAGGCTTTCCGCAAAGCGTTTGTAGCAAAGTACAACCATGAACCGGACCAGTTCGCCGCCCAGGCTTATGACGCGATGTACCTGATCCATCAGGCGGTGGAACAGTCGGGGACCACGACAGACCGAAAGAAATTCCGTGATACCCTGGCACAGATCAAAGGCTTTGAAGGAGCGACGGGCAAGTTTGAATTTGATGCGAACCGCGATCCGAAAATGGATCTTGACGTACTGCAGGTGAAAGAGGGCAAGTGGGTTCCTTTTGCCTGATCTGTACCGGCCGGTTGGATATATTTATTAGTAAATATTATTATCATTGATAAGAAAAAGGATCGTGTCCGTAACGGCACGGTCCTTTTTCGTGGGTATTTTCTTTTGAAAAGTAAAGACGACCTCATGCAAAGAGCGCCGGATATTTAACGGAGAAATAATTCGTAGACCACCTTGGCGAAAAAGACGGTAAGGACGATGATGATGACAGGCTTTACATTTTGCGTGCCCCCTTTTTCAAAGTAGCGGGCGCCGAAATAATTGCCTGCCATATTGAACAGCCCTGCCGCAAGACCGAGGGAGAGAAGGACGACGTCATTTGCAAGAAAGACGAACAGCGCGGCAAGGTTTGTCGTGCCGTTGATAACTTTCGTGATGCCGTTCGCCTCTTTCAGGCGGACATGGGCGACACCCATAAGGAGAAGGATGAGGAATGTTCCCGTGCCCGGGCCGTAAAAACCGTCATAAATGCCAATGACAAACGCCATAGTGCAGCTGAGAAGCACTGTTTTTTGAAAAGGGAAAGGCTCTTTTTCTGCCATAGATTTCTTTCGTGTCACATAGAAAGCGGTGATGGGAAGGATAAAAAGCATGGCAGTCATGAATATACGGGCGTCAAGAATAAGAGCGATATGGGCACCCAGCGATGATCCCGCAAAAGCGAAGATGACTCCTGCCAATGCGGGCTTCCACGGGATGAGACCGTCTTTTGCGAATTTTCCCGTGGTGAGAAGGGTTCCCATACAGGAGCTGAGCTTATTTGTGGCAATGGAATTGTGTACGGGGATCCCCGCGATGATATAGGCAGGGAGGGAAATCAGTCCGCCTCCGCCTGCTACGGCGTCGACGAATCCCGCAAGGAATACGAGGGGGCAGATGATGATATAGGTGAGCAGATCCATAAAAACCTTCCATAAGTGAAATATAGTTTATTCTATCACAGAGAAAGGAAACAGGATACAAACACCATTCCTGTGAAAGAAGATCAGGTCCGGTTTGTACTGCGGAAAGGACAGCTTTCCAGATGGTCATCGATGATGCCTGCCGCCTGGAGAAAAGAATAAATAATCACGGGACCGGCGAACGTGCAGCCCCGCTTTTTCAAATCATCGCTTATTTTTTCTGATAAAGGAGAACTGGCAGGCAAATCATCATTATCCTGCAGATGATGAACAATGATTTTATTTTCTGTAAAATACCAGAGGTAACGGGAAAAGCTGCCCCACTCTTTTTGTATGGCGAGGACGGCGCGAGCATTTTGGCGGACAGAGTTTATTTTTCGTCTGTTTCGTATGACAGGCGCCGTTCTTCCGATTTCTTCCATCTCCTCGTCGGTCATGCCGGCGCAGCGGGAAATATCAAAGTGGAAAAATGTTTTTCTGTACCCTTCCCGCCGTTTCAAAATCGTGGACCAGGAAAGCCCCGCCTGGGCGCCTTCCAGAACCAGCATCTCAAAAAGGTAAGTGTCATCATGATGGGGACGGCACCATTCTTCATCATGATAAGTCTTTAAAAACTCGTCTTTTAAAGCCCATGGACAAATCATTCTGCTCCTCCTTGTGTTTTCTGCTGTTATTGAAACAGAACCGGATCTTTGCCGGAACGGGGATAGATATTTTCAATTATACCAAAGGGGAAAAGCATTTTTATGTTTGCCTGTATATATTAGAATAAAAGAAATACAGTCATGAGGAATAGAGGAATGTTTTTCAGAGAAAATCCTTTTTACCTGCTCGGTGTCCACAGCAGGGACACGGCGGAAACGATCCGCACGGCATCTTTGGAAAAGCAGGGCGCTGCAAAAAGCGGAGAAGAAAAGCATATGTACCAGCTGGCGGAAGAGCGTCTGCTTCATGAGAGTTCACGGTTTCGGGCAGAATTATCCTGGCTTTGCGGTATGGGTAAAGAACGTGCCTACTCATTGATTGACGGGACAGGAAACATGGAAAAGCGGGAAAATCTGCCGCCGTCACTGCGACTGCTGCTTGCGGTTCATGACCTGTATAATGGCGGGAAAGACGCTTTTTCTATCATGGAAACGATTATCCGGTTGTATCCTGCCAGTGATACGAACGAAGTCCTGGTGCGCATAGAGGCGGATCGGAAGATAGGCGGGTTTCCTCCGATTAAAGAGCTGTTTCCTCTGGACATTCGGAAAGAAGAACTTTTGTGGGAAATGGGGGTGGCTGCCGGACGGCTGAATGCGGAAAGGTTTGGCAGATTTCTGACCGCTCTCGGTAAAACGGATGTGCCCTGCGGTATGGCACTGACCCGTTTTCTTTCCCTGTATGAGGAAAAGACAAAAGCGGAAGTGGCGGCACTTTCCCGGGATTTGGAATATGCTCTTCAGCTGGCGGAAATATATCCTCTGCAGGGATTGAAGCTGGTGGAAGAAAAAATGAAAGTTTACGGGAAAACGGTTTCTCCTTTTTATGCCATGCTTCACCATGAGGTACTTCCCGATGCAGTGGAAATATTTTTTGAGGAATATGTCAATGAAGCGTTCTTCTTTCATAAAAAAGGAGAAAAGGAAACCGCTTTGGTACTGCTCGGCTGTTTTCTTGACAATGTCTGCGGAAACAGCAGGCATATAGAAAAGGTAAAAAGATGGAAAATCATGATATCTGAAGACCGGCTGACGGAATCTGTTCCTTATCCGAAGCGGAAACTTGAGAGAACAACCGCTGTGCCGAAAACCGTTGATCGCATCCCTGCTGTAACATTGCCGCGGCAGTCCGGAGGGAATTTTTATGTATGCCTGGCCGGACTTTTGGCAGCGGCAATACTGTGCAGGTATTTCTTTTTATGAGAACAAAATAAAAAGCAGGGGGATTACTCCTTCTGCTTTTTCAATGATGCACTCTTTGCGGCGGGGATTTATTTCTCATAATACTTTCATGATGGTACCGCCGCCGAGCAGGCGGTTTTCTTCATAAAAGACAACGGACTGGCCGGGGGTAATTGCCCTTTGCGGCTCATCAAATTTCACGGCGGCCCTGCCGTGGTTGTCCAAAGTCACGGTGCAGTTATGGACATGGATGCCGTACCGTATTTTTGCCCGGCACCGGAATTGCTGCGAGGGCGGCGCGCCGTCGGTGAAATCCAGCTCATTTGCCAGAAGACCGGAACGGAAGAGGTCATCATTGGAACCGACAATGACCCGGTTCTTTCCTGCATGAAGAGAGACGACATAAAGCGGTGTCCGTGACGCGATTCCCAGACCTTTCCGCTGGCCGATGGTATAAAAGGGAAGTCCCTTATGCGTTCCAAGAATACGCCCCTTTGTATCTGTGATGTTTCCCGGGCGGAACGCTTCAGGCGCATGATTCTGTAAAAATTCAGCATACGATTTTTCACTGGTCAGGAAACAGATATCCTGCGATTCTGCTTTGTTATAAGTAGGGAGTCCTTTTTCTTCGGATATGCGGCGGGTATCTTTTTTATATATACGGCCGAGGGGGAAAAGGATATGGGCGAGCTGGTCCTGGGTCAGATGGTACATCATGTAAGATTGGTCTTTGGCAAGATCCGTAGCTTTTTCCACCTGATACTTTCTGCGTGTGCCGTCATAAGTGATCCGTGCATAATGACCTGTAGCGAAGTAGGGGCAGTCAAAAAAGGCGCGGACGGTGTCGTAAAAAAAACCGAACTTAATTTTAAAATCGCACATCATACAGGGATTCGGCGTGATCCCATTTTTGTAAGAATCCACAAAATAGGACAGCACTATGTCCTGATACATTTTCCGCACATCAATGACCTTGTGGGGGATACCGAGGAAATCAGCTATCTTCTGTGCCTCTGTCATGTCCTGCCCGTCAAACTGGTTCATCGTGGCACCGTACACATCATACCCCGCTTCCTGAAGCAGGCGCGCCGTCAATGTACTGTCAACACCGCCTGACATGGCGACAACGACTTTCTTTTTTTCTGTCATGGAGGAATCCTTTCTGCAGGCATTTCCTTCTGAAATACCCGAACCATCATTCGCAGGAAATATCCTGAAAATCTCAACGGAGTGAAAGTCCGAAGGAATGCATACATTATAGCACAGCGGGCAAGCGTCAATGCCTGCAGGAGAGGATATCGGAGTTCATAATCTGTTAGCTGTGAGTTGGTGACCGGTAGCCGGCTGACAGAAGTTGTTCGCGGTATTCTGAGATTGGCAGCTATTTTTGTTTTTTATAAAACGGTGTGGTGTAATTATTATTTTCCCTTGAAGTCCGCGGGGCGTTTTTCAAGGAATGCTGTAATTCCCTCTTTGAAATCTTCGCTTGACGAGCACTGGCCAAGATAAATTTCTTCTGCCGCCATAAAGGTTTCAAAATCTTTGTACATGCTTTCAAACATCAGTTTCTTCATGTTTCTGTATGCCAGGGTCGGGCCTTTTGTCAGTTTTTTTGCAAAATCCATCGTTTTCGTAAGGAGATCTTCCTTTGTGGTCACTTCTTTGATAAGTCCAATTCGGAATGCCTCTTTTGCATCAACGGGGCGGCCTGTGACAAACATGTCAAAGGCGCGGTGTGTGCCGATCATGCGGGGGAGCATGTATACGCCGCCGGTATCGGGGCAGAGGCCGATGCCTACAAAGGCCTGAAGGAATTTAGCGTTGTCTGCGGCAAAAATGAAATCACACCCGAAAGCAAGATTCGCACCGCCGCCTGCCGCTGCTCCTGCTACGGCACAAATGACGATTTTTGACATTTTTTTTATGTACAAAACGATTTCAGATAATTTCTTAGCCAGAGGCCCCATGGATTCTTTTGCGAAGTCCGGCTCCTCACAATGGGCTTTCATATAACGGATATCGCCACCGCCGCAAAATGCACGGCCTGCACCTGTGATGACAACGATTTTTACGTCGGGATCCGTTTCCGCTTTTTTGAGAGCATCTTCCAGTTCGAGAGACATGTTCATGTCGAGAGCATTCAGCGTGGGCGCATAATCGAGGGTGATGACAGCAATTCCTTCTGTCTGTTCCAGTCTGATCATTTTGTAATCCATGAGAACCTCCTTATATTTCTAAAACAAACATATGTTATTTCTATTATAACACTAAAAATAAGGACTGCCGGGATGTATCAGCACAGGAGGCATATATAATAGAAAGCAAAGAAGTAATTACAAAAACAGAGACAATAGAAATCGGACAGTATACTGTGAAACTTTATATTCCTGAAGCGGCGGATGCAGTTTTTCAGACGGGTAATATTCTTATTACGGGAGATTGATCAACAGAAAACTCTTATTCAACCGGATAAGGGCTTTTATTTTGGAGAAAGATCTTTTAAATGATGTGAATTAGTCATGGAAAAATGATTTCATATGACAAATAAATATTTGATATTTAAGAATAATAATATATACTTTAAGTCGTATTATTGATGAATAAATGTATATTATTGAGGGGGCTTTTTACTTATGGAAATGATATTGGGATTTGCAGTATTGCTTGTTTGTCTGTTCCTCGGCATACGGCACGGGGGGATTGGGCTGGCTGTTATCAGCGGCATCGGCCTTATGCTGTATACTTTTGTATTTCACTACAAGCCGGGCACACCACCCATCGGCGTCATGCTCACTATCCTGGCCGTTGTAACCTGCGCGGGGTTTTTGCAGACTTCCGGCGGTCTTACAGTTATGCTGAAGTATGCGGAAAAATTTCTCCGCAATAATCCGAAGCACATTACTATTCTTGCTCCGGTGACTACATGGTTCCTTACCGTTTTATGCGGCACGGGCCATGTCGTTTATACGATGTTCCCGATCATTTACGATATTTCTATTAAGCAGAATATCCGTCCGGAACGTCCGATGGCGGTTTCTTCGGTCGCGTCCCAGATGGGGGTTTCCGCTTCTCCCGTTTCTGTTGCTGTTGTTTCCATTGTCGGATTCATGGCGGCTGCAGGGCAGAATTATTCACTGCTCCAGATTTTGTCCATCTCCGTTCCCGCTACGCTTTTTGGTGTTCTCTGCGCGGCTTTTTACAGTTATAGACGCGGCAAGGATTTAGAAAAAGACGAAGCATTCCAGGAAATGATAAAAGATCCTGAACAAAAAGAGTATATCTACGGTGACAATGAAACTTTGCAGGGGCGTGAACTGCCGTCTTCCTATTATCATGCGACGGGGATTTTCCTCATAGGGATTATCTGCATTGCCATTCTTGGCAACTTCCCGGATTTGCTCCCGCATTTCCCGAATGCGAAGGGAAAGATGGCTGCTATCTCTATGACTACCGTTATCCAGATGGTGATGCTTTTTGTTTCCGCCCTCATTCTCTTTGCCTGCAAAACGAAAGCGAAGGAAGTGGGGAACAGCCAGGTATTCCGTGCGGGCATTGTGGCTCTTGTTTCCGTTTACGGTGTCGCATGGATGGCTGATACTTACTTTGCAAGCCACATGGGTGTTCTGAAAACATTCCTCGGTTCCGTGGTGACCCAGCACCCATGGACGTATGGCCTGGTCCTGTTCTTTACTTCCAAACTTGTAAATTCGCAGGGGGCGGCGGTTGCTATCGTTATGCCTATGGCGCTTGGTCTGGGCATGGATCCGGTCATGGTTATGTCTTTCCTTCCTGCATGCTATGGTTATTTCTTCCTGCCGACGTATCCGTCCGACCTGGCATGTATCGGCTTTGACCGTTCCGGTACGACAAGAATCGGGAAGTTCGTTTTGAACCACAGTTTCATGCTCCCCGGACTGATTGGCGTTATCTGCGCCTGCGGCATGAGCTTCGTCATTGCCCACGCCATTCTGTAATAAACGATTAAAAAACCATTTCTTTCCTGTATAGGGAGAAATGGTTTTTGTATTGGATTTATTTCAGCCATAAATTCATGGCTGCCTTTGCGGCGTCTTCCGGAGAGATATATCCCTGCTGCGCCATAAGTGTGAGGACGACAGTCATGCGCTGTGCTCCTTCTTTCGGATGGTCAATGGGGTCATAGGCGCTGGGGGCTTGGGGGAGTCCTGCAAGCATAGCACATTGGGAAAGATCCAAATCTTTTGGCTCTTTGCCAAAGTATGTGAGGCTCGCTTCCTTGAGCCCATAGGCACCATGGCCGAAGTAAATTGTATTGAGGTAGAGTTCAAGAATCTGGTCTTTCGTATAATATTTTTCCAGCTGGACTGCAAGAGCGAGTTCTTCCATTTTACGAAGGATGGTCCGGTCGTTAGAAAGAAAAATATTTTTTACTGTCTGCTGCGTAATGGTACTGCCGCCTTCCAGGGTACGCCCTGCGAAGTAGTTTGTGACAGCTGCTCTGGTAACGCCGATAGGATCTATGGCGCCGTGCTCGTAGAAGCGGCGGTCCTCGGTGGCGATGATTCCTTTTTTCAGGAGATCGGGGATTTCCTTTTGGGAAATGAACTTATTTCTGTCTACCCGTGCTTCGAGAGATTCTTTAAAATGAAGAATGTTTCCGAGCTTTTCTTTTACCGTGGAAAGAGAAGAGTCCTTTTTGCTGTCTTCCGTGTCCGGTGAAAGAGACGGATTTGATTTCCCTTCTTCTACGGCGGGCGTGGTAATAAGCGTACCGATCCGGCCGGTGAGTTCTTCAAGCCAGTTTTTTTCTGTGCGGCGGGGTTCGGATTTCGATGCTGCCCGCGGCGGGGAAAAATCTTTGACAGAAGAGTTTCCTTCACGGATTCCCCAGTACCCTGCAGCGCAAAGTATAAGTATGAAAAATAAAAGTTTTTTCATTGACGTTTCCTTATCAAAATACAATATAGTTCTTTCATTCATTCTACCATACGGAAGCGAAAGGAACAGGGGCAGACGGCAAGCCACCTGCGGACTTTATGCGGGGAAATGCATTTTGTGGTATAATTTCTTTGTATGAATATAAATATTTGTATGAATATAAATAGATGAAATAATAAAAGAGTGTAGTGGCAGTTCATTTTTTGACTGCCGCCTTTTAAGGAGATTTTATGAGCGAGGAAATCCACGAAATACAGGCGCATCATGCCGGTGAAAATGGGAAAAGCGATTACGGCGCGAAGGATATACGCGTGCTGGAAGGTCTGGAAGCGGTTCGTCTCCGTCCGGGAATGTATATCGGTTCCACTTCTGCCCGCGGTCTGCATCATCTGGTGTATGAAGTCGTAGATAACAGTATTGATGAAGCCCTTGCCGGTTTCTGCACCCATATCGAGGTCACTTTGAATGATGACGGGAGCTGTACGATTACCGATAACGGCCGCGGTATACCGACAGGGCTCCATGAAACGGGAAAACCGGCGATGGAAGTTGTTCTCACCGTTCTCCATGCGGGCGGTAAATTCGGCGGCGACGGGTATCCGATTTCCGGCGGCCTGCATGGTGTAGGTATTTCCGTTGTTACGGCGCTGTCTGAATGGACGACGGTCACCGTAAAGAGAGAAGGGCATTTCCATGAGATGAAGCTTGCCCGCGGTGTTGTAACCCAGCACATGAAGACTTTTGGGGAGACAACGGAAACAGGGACGCAGGTAACTTTCAAGCCGGACGGAGAAATATTTAAAGAAGGCACCGATTTCGATTATGATACACTGAAAGTCCGTATGCGTGAACTGGCGTTTCTGAATAAAGGCCTCACCATTACACTGACCGATGTCCGTGACGGTGCGACTCATCAGGATGTATTCTGTTATGCCGGCGGTATTGTGGAATTCATTAAGTTCCTGAATGAAGGAAAAGATCTGGTGGATCCCGGCGTCATTTCTTTCGAGGGAGAAAAAGACCGTGTTATTGTGGATATTGCCATGCAGTACCAGGCTGGATACAGTGAGTCCATGTACACCTTTGTCAATAATATCAATACGGTGGAGGGCGGCATGCATCTCACCGGTTTCCGCAATGCGCTGACACGCACCATTAACGATTATGCCCGTTCCAATAATTTGTTGAAACCCAATGAAGAAAACCTGTCCGGTGATGATGTCCGTGAAGGGCTGACCTGTGTCATTTCCGTCAAGGTTCCGAATCCCCAGTTTGAGGGGCAGACAAAGACGAAGTTAGGCAATCAGGACGTCAAGGGGATTGTGGATACTATTGTTTCCGACGGACTCCGTACCTATCTGGAAGAACATCCGGCGGAAGCCAAAGAAATTATTTCCAAATCCATTACGGCCAATCGCGCGAGAGAAGCGGCACGCCGTGCAAGAGAACTGACACGCCGTAAGAATGCGCTCGAAGTTTCCAGCCTTCCCGGCAAATTGGCCGATTGCTCGGAGAAAGATCCAAAGTTCACGGAAATCTATATCGTCGAAGGTGATTCCGCGGGCGGTTCTGCCAAATCGGGCCGTGATCGACGTTATCAGGCGATTCTTCCACTCCGCGGCAAAATTTTGAATGTGGAAAAAGCAAGACTGGATAAGGTGCTGAATTCCGATGCCATCCGTACTATGATTACCGCTTTTGGCACAGGGGTGGCGGAAGATTTCGATATTAAAAAACTTCGTTACTATAAAATCATCATCATGACCGATGCCGATGTGGACGGTGCCCATATCCGTACACTGCTTCTGACTTTCTTCTATCGGTACATGAAACCCCTTATTACCGAAGGCCATGTATATATAGCCCAGCCGCCGCTCTACCAGGTGCGTAAAGGACGCCAGAAGTACTATACTTATGATGATGTGGAACAGGATAAATTGTTGAATGAAATCGGCCGTGACGGTTGTGCGATTCAGAGATACAAAGGTCTTGGGGAGATGAACCCTGAACAGCTTTGGGATACCACCATGAACCCGGAGCAGCGTGTCATGCTGAAAGTGGAACTGACTGATGCTGTGGAAGCAGACCGTCTCTTTACCATTCTTATGGGAGACAAAGTGGAGCCTCGTCGTAAGTTTATTGAAGACAATGCAAAGAATGTAAGCAACTTGGATCTGTAACACCGGATTATGAAATGAGGCCGTGAGGGAATCCCTTGCGGTCTTTTTGCGTTCTTTTGTGTATGAACGTATTCAAAAGAGGAGTGGTTCTCAGGAAAAAATCTCTTTATATATTAAATAGAAGTATATAAAAGGATAAAGAAAGAAATAAAAAGTGTTCGATCTTGTCAAAAAGCAAAATATAAAGTGAATGTATCTTAGTTTATAAAAAATTATGGAATTTTAGAGCAGGGGAGTACACACACGGAGGCGTGTTTTTGATACATTCATGAAAATAGATGTGATAAAAACCAGTGCTTATCGGATGAATTGAAAGCTCAGGGATAAAAATAAATTTTTTATAAAATAGTTGCGGCGATGAAAAAATAATAGTATTATTTAAAGGCTGAACGTTTCAGGATGTTTACGGAAAAACGCCTGAACTCCGTTCAAGAAACTATGAAGTGGAAGGTGGCCTGCCATGCAGGGGAATTTCCACGGAGCAGTTCATTCATGAAATGAACGAGGAGGTTAAGTAGTATGTCGAAACAGGAAAAAATCAGAATTCGCCTGAAAGGCTATGATCACAAAGCGATTGATCAGAGTGCGGCGAAAATCGTGGAAACTGCCAAAAGAACAGGATCCACAGTCTCAGGGCCGATTCCGCTCCCTACCGAGAAGAATGTGTATACCATTCTCCGTTCTCCGCATGTCAACAAGGACAGCCGTGAACAGTTTGAAATGCGTATCCACAAGAGGCTGATTGATATCCTTGATCCGTCTAAAAAGACGGCAGACGCGCTGATGAGACTGGAACTTCCGGCCGGCGTCAGCATTGAAATCAAAGTGTAAGGAGGTGCAAAGATGTCTAAAGCTATTTTGGGAACAAAATTAGGAATGTCTCAGGTGTTTGCTGAAAACGGCGACCTCGTTCCGGTTACTGTTGTAGAAGTTCTCCCGAATGTTGTCGTAGGTGTAAAGACTGTTGAGACTGACGGTTACAATGCTGTACAAATCGGATACGGCGCTGTCAAGGAAAAACATTTAACCAGACCGGTTAAGGGGCAGTTTGAAAAAGCCGGTATTGATCCGGTTAAATATCTCCGTGAATACAGACTGGCTGAAAAGCCGGAATACACGGTGGGCCAAACTCTGGCTGCTGATATCTTCGCTGCTGGCGAATTCGTGGACGTAATCGGCATCAGCAGAGGTAAAGGCTTCGCCGGTACGATTAAGCGTTGGAATCACCAGCGTGGACCTGAAAGCCACGGCTCCAAAAATCATCGCCAGACCGCATCTCTGGGTGCGCGTATGTCCGGCGGCGGCGGAAAGGTGTTCAAAGGCAAAAAAATGCCTGGACAGCTGGGTGGCGATCGCGTGACAGTTCAGAACCTGGAAGTGGTGAGAGTTGACACGGACCGCAGCATTCTGCTGGTTAAAGGCGGGATTCCCGGCGCCAAGGGAAGTCTCGTCATGGTGAAGACTGCAGTTAAGTCTTCCAAATAATATTGTCCGGAACAACAGAAAATTGTTCTTATTGTAAGGAGGAACATCTCAATGCCGAAAGTAACACTGTATAACACTGCCGGCGCGGCAGCCGGTGAGATAGAGCTGAATGACAGCGTATTCGGTGTAGAATACAACGAAGCTGTTATTCACCAGGCAGTGGTGCGTCAGATGGCAAACGAACGCCTCGGCACCCATGCCACAAAGACCAGAGGCCTTGTACGCGGCGGCGGCAGGAAACCCTGGAAGCAGAAAGGCACAGGCCGTGCCAGAGTCGGATCTATCCGCTCTCCATTGTGGGTAGGCGGCGGCACCGTCTTTGGACCGACACCGAGAAGCCATGCGAAAGACATGACAAGAAAAGCACGTCAGCTGGCCGTTAAATCCGCGCTGAGTGAAAAGCTCCGTGCCAACGAATTGATTGTTGTCGATGCGATCAACTTTGATACGCCGAAGACAAAGGAAGTCGTAAAATTCCTGGCCGCGTTTAATGTTGATGGTAAAGCGCTGATTGTTGACGGAGGCACTGCTTCTGAAAACACCGTACTGAGCGCCCGCAACATTCCTGGGGTAAAAGCATACGCTCCGAGCGGTCTCAATATTTATGATATCGTTCATTACACTAAATTGTTCCTGACACAGGACGCAGTAAAGAAGATTGAGGAGGTACTCGCATAATGGAAGCTCGTGACATCCTCATCCGCCCGATTGTGACGGAAAAATCTACCGCTCTGATGGAACAGGGCAAATATACATTCCGCGTACCGCTTGCTGCTACAAAGATCCAAATCCGCCAGGCGGTGGAACAGATTTTCAAGGTAAAGGTACAGGCTGTGAATACCATGCGTTATGAAGGCAAGTTAAAACGTATGGGCCGCACACAGGGGCGCCGCAGCGATTGGAAGAAGGCAGTCGTTACACTCAAGCCGGGTGAAGCGATTGAACTCTTTGAAGGTTAAGGGAGGAGTAATATAAATGGCTTATAAATCATTTAAACCGTACACCCCCGGACGCCGCCAGATGACCGTATCTACCTTTGAGGAAATTACAACAGATAAACCGGAAAAATCTCTTCTGGCTCCTGTTCACAACCATGGTGGTCGCAATGGCTCCGGCAAGATGACAGTCCGCCATCAGGGCGGTGGTCATAAACGTCAGTACAGAATTATTGATTTCAAGAGAATGAAAGACAATGTTCCGGCTACGGTGGCAACAATTGAATATGATCCGAACCGTACTTGCCGTATCGCGCTCCTGCACTATGCAGACGGTGAAAAGCGCTATATCCTTGCGCCAAAGGGATTGAAGGTAGGAGACATCGTTACCAGCGGTCCGGAATCCGATATTAAAATCGGCAATTGCCTGCCGCTGATCAATATTCCTCTTGGTACTGTGGTACATAATGTGGAACTGAAAATCGGCAAGGGCGGACAGATGGTTCGTTCTGCAGGCGCAAGCGCCCAGCTGATGGCAAAAGAAGGTGACCATGCTCTTCTTCGTCTCCCCAGCGGCGAGCTTCGCAAAGTACACATTCGCTGCCGTGCCACTATCGGGGTCGTTGGTAATGAGGATCATGAAAACATTACCTTGGGCAAAGCAGGAAGAAACCGCTGGCTTGGTGTTCGTCCCGCTAACCGCGGCGTAGTCATGAACCCGAACGATCATCCCCATGGCGGCGGCGAAGGCAAATCTCCTGTCGGACGTAAGCGTCCTGTTACACCGTGGGGTAAGCCTGCATACGGCGTAAAGACCCGCGACAACAAGAAAGCGTCCACTAAACTGATTGTTAAGAGACGCAAGTAAGATAAGGAGGAGTAAAAGTGTCCAGATCCGTAAAAAAAGGTCCGTTTGTCGCATTCTCTCTTTTGAAAAAGATTGATGCCATGAACGCATCGGAAGAAAAGAAAATTATTAAAACCTGGTCTCGTGCTTCTACCATCCTGCCGAGTTTCGTAGGTCATACAATTGCGATTCACGATGGAAGGAAACACGTGCCGGTGTATATCACAGAAGACATGGTTGGCCATAAACTTGGCGAATTTGCTCCGACCCGTACATTTAAGGGTCATAATAAGAGCGATAAATAACAGGGAGGATTAAGATGGAAGTACAGGCTATTGCAAGAAACATCCGCATCTCTCCCCGTAAGGTTCGCATCGTGGCTGACCTCATTCGCGGCAAGAGTGCCGGTGAAGCACTTTCTATTCTGCGCAACACGCCGAAAGCGGCATCTTCTGTCGTCGAAAAGGCGCTGAGAAGTGCTATGGCAAATGCAGAAAACAACAACAATATGAATATTGACAGTCTTTACATTTCTACGATTTTTGTAGATGCAGGTCCGATCATGAAGCGCGTGCACCCACGTTCTCGTGGACAGGCTTTCGGGATTATGAAACGTACCAGCACACTGACGGTAAAGGTTTCTGAAAGAGAATAATCGAAGGAGGGAAACGTTTTGGGTCAGAAAGTTAATCCGCATGGAATGCGTGTAGGCGTGATCAATGACTGGGATTCCAAATGGTTTGCAGAAAAAGATTATGCTGCACTGCTTGTGGAAGACGCGAAAATCCGCCAGTTTTTAAAGAAGCACCTGTTTGTGGCAGGCATTTCCAAGATTGGCATTAAGCGTGTCGGAACAAGAATAAAAATTGCCATTTACACAGCTAAGCCGGGCATGGTCATTGGCCGCGGCGGCACAGGTATTGAGGATATCAAAAAGGCGCTTGCCGCTGTTACCGACAAAGAAGTCGATATTGATATCCTTGAAATTAAATCCAAAGATATGAGCGCTATCCTTGTTGGTGAAGATATCGCTTCCCAGCTGGAAAGACGTATCGGTTTCCGCCGTGCTGTTAAGCAGGCTGTCGGCAGAACCATGCGTATGGGGGCTAAGGGAATTAAAGTTACGGTATCCGGTCGTCTCGGCGGCGCTGAAATCGCCCGCAGTGAAAGTTACCGTGAAGGTTCTATTCCGCTGCAGACACTGCGTGCAAATATCGACTATGCGGTAGCTACGGCACACACCACTTATGGTGCTATCGGTATTAAAGTCTGGATTTATAAGGGCGAGCTTGCCCCGGGACAGACTGTCGATGAAAATGAAAATATCCGCACAAGCAAAGATCGCGGAAACCGCCATGAAAACGGCAATAGAAGAGGCGGCCGCAGAGGCGATCGTCGTGAACGCAGACCGAGAAATGAAGAACGTACTGAAAGGAGTGATTCCTGATGTTAATTCCGAAGCGTACAAAGTACCGTAAGCAGTTCCGCGGTCGCATGAAAGGCAGAGCACATCGTGGAAACACTGTAACTTACGGCGAATTCGGTCTGGTAGCAATGGAACCGTCTTGGATTACCAGCCGCCAGATTGAGGCTGCACGTATTGCCATGACACGTTATACTAAACGTGGCGGCAAGGTATGGATTAAGATTTTCCCGGACAAACCGGTAACATCCAAACCGATCGGTACCCGCCAAGGGTCCGGTAAGGGCTCTGTAGAATACTGGGTAGCCGTAGTAAAACCGGGCCGTGTTATGTTTGAAATGGGCGGTATCCCGGCGGAAGCAGCAAAAGAGGCTATGCGTCTTGCAAGCAACAAGCTGCCGATTAAAACAAAATTTGTAGTTAAAGGTCAAGAAGTGGCAGGTGAATAAAATGAAGGTCAATGAAATTCGTAACCTGAGCACTGCCGAAAGAAATGAAAAGGTTGCCGGCTTAAAGGAAGAACTGTTTAACCTTCGTTTTCAACTCGCTACCGGTCAGCTTGAAAACCCGATGCGTATCCATGAAGTGAAGAAGGATATTGCAAGAATCAAGACCGTTCAGCGTGAAGACGAATTGAAGGCTGCCAAAAAGGCATAACGGTTATTCCATAAGGAGGATCTCATGGCAGAAGAAAGAAATCTGCGCAAAGTGCGCCAGGGAATTGTCGTAAGCGACAAGATGGATAAAACTGTCGTAGTTGCTGTCGAACGCAAGGTTCCCCATAAGCTTTACAAAAAAGCTCTTAAATCTACAACCAAGTTCAAAGCGCATGACGAAAACAACGAATGTCGCGTCGGTGACACCGTCCGCATTGTCGAAACCCGCCCGCTGTCCCGTGACAAGCGTTGGAGAGTCGAGAAAATCGTTGCCCGTCAGGATTAATAATATAGTTTTATAGGAGGATTGGCACGATGATTCAGCAGGAAAGCAGACTCAACGTTGCAGATAATACCGGTGCTAAGAACATCCTGGTTATCAAAGTTCTGGGCGGTTCTTTCCGCAGAAGCGGAAATATCGGCGATGTCGTAGTTGCTACAGTCAAAGATGCATCACCCGGTGGCGTTGTAAAGAAGGGCCAGGTAGTTAAGGCTGTTGTGGTTCGTTCGGTAAGCGGTGTGAGCCGTGCGGACGGTTCCCATATCCGCTTCGATGAAAATGCAGCTGTCATTATTAAAGATGACAAGAGCCCGGTAGGAACACGTATTTTTGGACCGGTAGCAAGAGAGCTCCGTGAAAGAGATTTCATGAAGATCATTTCCCTGGCTCCGGAAGTGCTCTGATAGGAGGCAAACATGAGTCAGAAACTGCACGTAAAGACCGGTGACACAGTAGTTGTCATTTCCGGTAAAGATAAAGGCAAGCAGGGCAAGATTACAGCGGCTCTGCCAAAGAAAGGCCGTGTTGTCGTTGAGGGTGTCAATGTTGTTAAGAGACATACCAAGCCGACACAGGCAAATCCTAAGGGCGGAATTATTGAAAAAGAGGCCCCGATCAACGTATCCAAAGTCATGATACTGGATCCGGAAACAAAGAAACCAACCCGCATAAAAAAAGTACAGCAAAAAGATGGTACATACGTCAGAGCGGCTGTAAAGAGCGGCGCTGTTTTAGACAATGCAAAGTAAGCGGGAAGGGAGGATAACAAGTGTCCAGATTAAATGATTTGTACAAGGGAGAAATCAGAAAATCCCTTCGTGAAAAATTCGGCTACACGAATGAGATGGAAATTCCGAAGCTGGAAAAGATCGTCATTAACATTGGCGTCGGAGAAGCGACGGAGAATTCAAAGGCGGTTGATGCTGCTGCGTCTGATCTTGCGGCTATCACAGGACAGAAGCCTTTGATTTGTAAAGCGCACAGATCTTTGGCGGCATGGAAGATTCGTGAAGGCATGCCTCTTGGCTGCAAAGTAACACTTCGCGGCGAAAGGATGTATGAATTTCTTGATCGCCTGATCAATATTGCACTTCCCCGTGTCCGCGATTTTCGTGGTATCAGCGCACAGAGCTTTGACGGCCGCGGCAATTATGCTTTCGGTGTTAAAGAACAGCTGATTTTCCCCGAAGTTGATTATGAAAAAATCGACAGAATCCGCGGGATGGATATTATCATAGTCACAACGGCTAAAACCGATGAAGAAGCACGTGAAATGCTGAAACAGTTCGGAATGCCGTTTAAGAAGTAAGCAGGAGGACAATATGGCGAAAAAGTCTATGTTGGAACGCGAAAAAAAGAGAGAACTTTGCGCTCAGAAATTTGCAGCTAAACGTCAGGCGTTAAAAGAAGCCGGAGACTATGAAGCACTCAGCAAGCTTCCGCGCAACGCGTCCCCGACACGTCTGCATAACCGTTGCAAACTGACCGGCCGTCCCCACGGCTTTATGCGTAAATTCGGAATCTGCCGTAATCAGTTCCGAGATCTGGCATACCGCGGAGAAGTCCCGGGCGTGAGAAAAGCCAGCTGGTAATCGAGATTTCGGGAGGAGGATTAAATAATGGTAACAACCGATCCGATTGCGGATATGCTTACCCGTATCCGTAATGCGAACGATGCATATCATGAAAAAGTAGATATGCCTGCTTCTAAAATTAAGGCCGCTGTGCTTGAAATTTTGAAGAATGAAGGCTTTATTAAGAATGTTGAACAGATCGAAGTAGAAGGCCATCAGGTATTGCGTATTGTACTGAAGTACGGTGCAAACCGTGAAAAGGTCATCAAAGGTCTGAAGAGAATTTCTAAGCCGGGCCTGCGTGTATATGCAGGGCATGAAGAACTGCCAAAGGTTCTCGGCGGGCTTGGTATTGCAATTATTTCCACATCCAAGGGCATCAAGACGGACAAGGCTGCTCGTAAAGAGGGTCTTGGCGGAGAAGTCCTTGCATATGTCTGGTAATCCGTTGGAGGTATAACATGTCAAGAATTGGCAAAAAACCGATTGCGGTTCCGGCAGGTGTGGAAGTCAAGATTGACGGACATACTGTCACCGTAAAAGGTCCGAAAGGCACATTAAGCCGTAAATTAAATCCGGCGATCGACGTTAAAGTAGAAGATGGACAGGTTAACGTTATTCGTCCAAATGATGAAAAAGAAAGCCGTTCCCTGCACGGTCTATGCCGCACGCTTGTGAATAACATGGTGGTCGGCGTGACACAAGGGTTTGAAAAGAAATTGGAGATCCAGGGTGTTGGATACAATGCACAGATGCAGGGGCGGAATCTGAAGCTGGCTCTCGGGTTTTCCCATCCGGTTATCATTACCCCTCCGGAAGGAATTACTCTTTCCACACCGTCTTCCGTTATCATTGTCGTATCTGGCGCTGATAAGGAAATGGTAGGGCAGGTTGCTTCTGAAATCCGTAACTGGCGCAGGCCTGAACCTTATAAAGGCAAAGGGATCCGTTATTCCGGCGAACACGTTCGTCGTAAGGCTGGTAAGACCGGCGCAACGAAGTAAAACAGGAGGTAGAAAGATATGCGTAAAAATGCAAGCAGAACAGCTGTTATTCGCCGCCACCTGCGTCTTCGCCAGAAGATTACCGGTACTGCTGATCGTCCCCGTCTGAGTGTTTTCCGTTCTTTGGCGAACATTTATGCACAGGTGATTGATGATACGACCGGTACTACTCTCGTTGCGGCAAACAGCCTCGATAAAGAATTTAAGGCTGATTTCCCTTATGGTGGCAATATAGAAGCTGCCAGGGCAGTCGGTGAACTGGTAGCAAAAAGAGCTCTCGCAAAGGGTATTGATACCGTAGTGTTCGATCGTGGAGGCAATATATATCATGGCAGAGTAAAAGCTCTGGCTGAAGGTGCCCGCGAAGCCGGCTTGAAATTTTAAGGTAAAGGAGAAAGCACATGCCAAGATTTGAAAAACAGGAATCCGACTTACAGGAAAACGTCGTTTTTATTAACCGCGTTGCTAAAGTCGTAAAAGGCGGCCGTCGTTTTTCCTTTGCTGCAGTTGTAGTTGTCGGTGATGGAAAAGGCAGAGTAGGCGCAGGCCTCGGCAAAGCTGCCGAAGTTCCGGAAGCGATTCGCAAGGGCGTTGAAGATGCTAAGAAAAACATGATTAACGTTGCTTTGAAGAATGGCACCATTCCCCATGAATCCCTTGGGATTTACGGAGCAGGCAAAGTTATTATGAGACCGGCTGCTGAAGGTACAGGTATCAAGGCGGGCGGTCCGGTTCGTGCAGTGCTTGCGCTGGCAGGCGTTCGCAATGTTCTCACCAAATCCCTTGGTTCTTCCAATCCGATCAATATGGTAAAAGCTACCTTGGACGGAATGGCAAAATTGGAAAACGTTCAGACCGTAGCGGCACTCCGCGGCAAAACGGTTGATGAAATTTATAACTGATAGGAGAACGATCATGAAGGTTATCATTACACTCAAGAAAAGTGTGATCGGCTCCAAACCCGAGCACATCGCTACAGTGAAAGCTCTCGGTCTGAAGAAGACCAATTCCTCTGTAGTGAAGGAACTCACCCCCCAGATTCAAGGCATGGTACATGCCGTTCGTCATCTGGTTGAATGTAAAGAAGCTGAATAAAAGGAGGTGCACGAATGAAACTGCATGAACTGAAACCGGCTGAAGGTTCCAAAAGAGCACGTCGTCGTGTAGGTCGTGGCATAGGTTCCGGCATGGGAAAACAGTCTACCCGCGGAGCTAAAGGACAGAATGCAAGAACTGGCGGCGGCGTCCGTCCGGGATTTGAAGGCGGCCAGATGCCCCTGTATCGCCGACTCCCAAAACGCGGCTTCAAGAATATTTTTGCTGATAAATATGCTGTTGTTAACGTAGAACAGCTGAACCGCTTTGAAGATAAAGCTGTTGTAGATCCGGCAGCTCTTGTAGAAGCAGGTATTCTTAAAAATGTTCTCGATGGCGTCCGTATTTTGGGCAATGGAGAACTGACTAAGGCTCTTGATGTAAGAGCGCAGGGATTCACCAAGTCCGCACAACAGAAAATTGAAGCAGCAGGTGGAAAAGTAGAGGTGATCTGATATGGGATCTGCCTTCGCAAACTTTGCAGCCAATAAGGAATTGAAGGATCGCGTTCTCTTTACGATGGTGATGTTCTTCGTATTCCGTCTTGGCGTACATATTCCGGTTCCCGGAGTAGATACATCTATTTTAGAAAGTCTCTTTTCATCAGGAAATCTCTTTGGGTTTCTGGATCTGTTCTCCGGCGGTGCTCTGAGCAAATTTTCACTTTTTGCCATGAGTATTACCCCGTACATCAATTCTTCCATTATTATGCAGCTTCTGACTTCCGTTATTCCCACGTTGGAAGAATGGCGGAAAGACGGGCAGGAAGGGTATAAGAAGATCCAGAAAGTCACAAGATACTTCACGATTTTCCTTGCTGTCGTGCAGGCTTTCGGCATGACTTACGCACTGCGTATCAATCATGCACTGGTGGATAACAGCTGGCTTTATTTTGGATTCATTATCGTAGTTCTGACAGCAGGCACATGCCTTCTGATGTGGATCGGCGAGCAGATCACCGAACACGGCATCGGTAATGGTATTTCTCTTATTATCTTCTGTGGTATTGTGGCGCGTTTTCCGGAAGCCATTTCCACAGTCATTGAATACCTGAAGATTGGGACGATCAGTCCGTTCCAGCTTCTTCTCTTTGTTATCATTGCCCTTGGCATGATCCTTATGGTCATCGAGGTCAATGAGGGACAGCGAAGAGTGTCCATCCAATACGCAAAACGTGTTGTTGGCCGTAAAATGTACGGCGGACATTCCACATTCCTGCCTTTGAAAGTCAATCAGGCAGGTGTTATCCCGATCATTTTCGCTTCTTCCATTATTATGCTTCCGGTTACACTGGCGCAGTTCGTTCATATTGGTTGGGTGCAGTCTGTAGGCAACTTTTTTGCCTGGGGATCTTGGCCTAATACGATCTGCTACGGTATCTTGATCTTCATTTTCACCTATTTTTATACGGCGATTTCCCTGAACATCAAAGAACTGGCAGATAATATGAAGAAATACGGCGGGTTTATTCCCGGTATCCGTCCCGGCGAACCGACAATGATATATATCGACAAGGTTATGAGCCGCATTACACTGGCAGGTGCTCTTTTCCTGGCATTCATTGCGATTCTTCCGAACTTTATCGGAAATATTACCGGTATCCAGGGCGTATACTTCGGCGGCACGTCTTTACTGATCGTTGTCGGTGTTGCCCTTGATACGATGAGACAAGCGCAGTCGCTGATGGTAACAAGAAACTATCAGGGCTTCATTAAGTAAGGAGCAGGGTTATGTATATTTTGTTAATGGGACCTCCCGGTGCAGGAAAAGGCACGCAGGCGGAAAAACTCATTCGTGATTACGGTATCCCCCAGATTGCTACCGGTGATATGTTCCGCGCGGCAGTAAAATCCGGGACCGCCCTCGGAAAAGAAGCCAAAAGTTATATGGATAAAGGAGCGCTCGTACCTGACAGCGTGACTATCGGCATTGTTAAGGAACGGCTTGCGCAGGATGACTGCAAAAAAGGCTGGATTCTTGACGGATTCCCAAGAACCACTGCACAGGCGGCGGCTCTTGATACTATACTCCATGAACTTGGAATCAGACTTACAGCTGTTATCGGAATCAAAGCTGATTCGAAAGGTCTCGTGAAGAGAATTGGCGGCAGGCTTGTCTGCAAAAAATGCGGTGCTTCTTTCCATAAGGAATTCCGTCCGCCAAAGAAAGAAAATGTCTGTGATAACTGCGGCGGGAAACTTTATCAGCGTGCTGATGATAATGAAGCGACAGTGGAGCAGCGCCTTGCCGTTTATGAGAAATCCACAAGACCTCTTATTGACTACTACGAAGCCAGTGGAAGATTTTGCGAAATTGACGGCGATCAATCCATGGAAAAAGTGTATTCTGACATCCGGGACGCATTGAAAAAGGCTTCAAAATGATTACGATTTATACATCGGAAGAAATAGAGAAAATTGCCGCGGCGGGAAAACTGACTGCAGATACACTCTCTATGCTTGAAAAGGCAGTTCGTCCGGGAATCAGCACCTTGGAACTGGATGAAATGGCGGAGAAATTTATCCGCAGCAGAGGCGGCATCCCGAGCTGCAAAGGTTATGAGGGGTTTCCAGGAAGTATCTGCGCCTCTGTCAACGATACAGTTGTCCATGGGATCCCTTCGGCCCGAAAGATTTTGAAGAAAGGGGATATTATTTCCCTGGATCTTGTGGTAGAATTAAATGGTTATATGGGTGATTCCTGTATTACCGTTCCTGTCGGGCATACGAATAAAAAGAATGCGCAGCTTTTAAAAGTGACAGAAGAAGCGCTTTTTGCCGGAATTAAACAGGCTGTACCGGGAAATACGGTCGGTGATATCGGTCATGCGGTTGAAAGTTACGTAAGGCCTTATGGCTATGATGTACTCCGGGATTATGTAGGTCATGGCATCGGCATTGAAATGCATGAAGACCCGGAAATTCCGAACTACGGAACGCCGGGACACGGACCACGGCTGGAAGAAGGAATGGTTATCTGTATCGAGCCGATGGTTACTATGGGCAGAGCGGATATAATAACGCTTCGCGATGGCTGGGGTGTGGTGACGACAGACGGTTTGCCTGCTGCACACTGTGAGCATACCATCGCCATAACCGGAAACGGCCCGAGAATTTTGACACTGCGTGATTAATGCAGCAGAAGACCGGTGAGTCTATGAAAAGCCAAAGGAGGCTCGAATGAGCAAGGCAGACGTTATCGAAGTGGAAGGAAAAGTTGTTGAAAAGCTTCCCAACGCCATGTTTCGTGTAAAACTTGAAAATGGCGGACATATCGTACTGGCGACGATTTCCGGCAAAATGCGTATGAATTTCATCCGTATCCTGCCCGGGGATAAAGTAACCATAGAACTTACGCCCTACGATTTAGAGCACGGCAGAATTACCTATCGTTACAAGTAAGCAAGGAGGAACCAAGATGAAGGTCAGACCGTCCGTCAAGAAGATGTGTGACAAATGCAAAATCATCAAACGCAAAGGCCGTGTAATGGTCATTTGTGAAAATCCAAAGCATAAGCAGAGACAAGGTTAATTAAAAGGAGGTACAAGAGTAGATGGCACGTATAGCTGGTGTAGACTTACCAAGAGATAAGCGCGTTGAGATCGGCTTAACTTACATTTTTGGGATAGGCCTCACTCTTTCCAGAGAAATTTTGAATAAAGCCGGAATTAGTCCGGACGTCCGCGTCAGAGATCTGACGGAAGACGATGTCGCCAATATCCGCAATGCACTTGCAGATTATAAAGTGGAAGGCGACCTGCGCAGGGAAGAATCCCTCAACATTAAGCGTTTAGTGGAAATCGGTTCTTACAGAGGCCGCCGTCATCGTGACGGACTGCCCACCCGCGGACAGCGTACAAAAACAAACGCCCGTACCCGCAAAGGACCGAGAAAAACGATCGCAGGCAAGAAGACTGCGACCAAGAAATAATGTTGAAGGAGGGATAAAATGGCTACGGTAAAAAGTAAAGCAAAAAGAAAAGAAAGAAAACATGTAGAATCCGGTGCAGCGCATATTCGTTCCACATTCAACAATACGATTGTAACGATTACTGATTCTAACGGTAATACCATTGCCTGGGCATCTGCCGGCGGACTGGGATTCAAAGGTTCCCGTAAGAGCACACCGTTTGCGGCGCAGATGGCAGCAGAACAGGCAGCGAGAGCAGCCATCGATCAGGGAATGCGTTCCGCTGATGTATTTGTCAAAGGACCGGGCGCAGGCCGTGAAGCCGCTATCCGCGCATTGCAGGCAGCAGGTATTGAAGTCAGCAGCATTAAGGACGTTACCCCGATTCCTCACAACGGCTGCCGTCCTCCAAAACGCAGAAGAGTATAATAAAGGAAAGAGTTTCTTTCAGAAATAAATCTTAATTCCTTTTATTCCTGCGTAATATTTTGGCGCCAATGGCGCAGAAGGAGGACTTTGGATGAACGAAAATACAAGCTTCACAATTAAGACTGTGGAAATGAGTGCTGACGGGCGTTACGGCAAGTTCGAATGCGGACCGCTTGAACGCGGATACGGTATCACACTTGGCAACAGTCTTCGTCGCGTGTTGCTTTCATCTTTAGACGGTGTGGCGATTACGTCTATCAATATTGATGGAGTGGAACATGAATTTTCCACTGTACCCGGTGTACGGGAAGACGTAACAGACATGATCCTGAATTTGAAAAAAATCCGCTTCATCGCTTATGAAGAAGCGGAATTCCCAATCAAAGTCCGCGTAGATGTGACTAAAGAAGGAGTTCTTCTTGCAGGTGACCTTCAACTTCCGTCGGAAATTGATGTTCTGAATGGAGATTTGGCACTCTGCACACTGGATACGGAAGCGCATCTCGGAATGGAACTGACCATTGACCGCGGGCACGGCTACGTTCCTTTTACAAAAAATAGAAGAGAAGACGATCCCATCGGATCCATTCCGATTGACTCTATTTATTCTCCTGTGGTTAAATGCAACTATAATGTCAGCGATACCCGTGTAGGCAACGAAATGGACTATGATAAGCTGACACTGGAACTGGAAACTGACGGTTCCATCAAAGCAAGTGACGCAGTGGCCACTGCTGCCACTATTCTGATGAACTGCTTTGAACTGTTCCGTCCTCTGGCAACCGGTCCGATACTGGAAGCAAGAGATGGCAGCGATATGGCACGGCAGTCCTCCGATCAGCAGGCGGAAGAAGAGAAAATCGATCTCTCCGGCATTCCGATCGAAGAACTTGAACTTTCCGTTCGTGCATTTAACTGCCTGAAACGGGCTGAAATCAATACCCTTGACCAGCTTGCCGAAAAGACAGAAGAAGAACTTGGACGTGTACGTAATCTTGGTAAAAAATCAATTGATGAAATTATTGAGAAACTGGCACAGTTCAGAGGTCTCGGACTTCATTTGAAAGATTAAAATCCAAAAAGATAGGTAATTTAGGAGGAAACAATGGCACGTAGTAGACTGAGAAGAGTCAGCGGCGCGCGTAAAGCACTGCTCCGCAGCCTCGTAACGGCTCTGTTCCAGTATGGTCGCATTACCACTACTGAAAGCAAAGCGAAAGAACTTCGCCACGTAGCAGACAAAATGATCTCTCTTGCGAAGAGAGGCGATCTTCATGCCCGCCGCCAGGCTGAAGCATTCATCATGGATAAAGCGGTGACAAAAAAATTGTTTGATGAAACCGCAAAGAAATATACAGAACGCAACGGCGGCTACACCCGCGTACTGAAACTTGAAGCTCGTCTCGGTGACAATGCACCGCAGGCAATTATTGAGCTCGTTGACTGAAATCAGAAGAAACGCTCCGGAAGGGGCGTTTTTTTATGGGGAGATGAAAGAGAGGGCAGTCGAAATGAAGGATGCAAACCGAACCGGAAAAATAGGAAGAGCTTGCCGATTTTTTATTCTATACGGTACAATACAGCGGAGAAAGGGACAGGCATGAAAAGAAGCAACAACACTCTCTTTAAAGATATACGGAGCCACGAAGTGAAAGCGCGGGAGAGGATCCTTGCTGCCGCCCGCGGCACATATACCGTCATGGATATAGAAACAACGGGAATGTATTCCGATATTACCGAAATCGCCGCACTCTGTGTCGTGAGTGGAGAAATCCGGGATACTTTCCATACTCTTGTCAAAGCGAAGGGACCTATAGAAAAACGCGTAGAAAGACTTACCGGTATTACCTCTGATATGCTTGAAGAACAGCCGCCTATCGACGATGTACTGCCGATATTTATGACGTTTATTGAAGGATTTCCGCTTGTGGGGCACGGACTTGATTCCGACCTGATTGTCATTGACAGAAATCTGAAAGCTGTTGGTAAACCTCTTGTTACCAATGATTATATCGATACCCACAGTCTTGCGAAACTCCTTCTTCCGGAAAGGGAAGGAGAACACAGGAAATATTCCGTTAAAGCCCTTGCAGAATATTATGAACTGCCCTGCAGTACTTTCCATCGTGCCATGGACGACTGTATGGCAGAAAAAATGCTTTTTGAAAGACTTTTGGCGGAATGGAAATAGAAAGATAAACATTTGAGGACACGCACATCAGCTGTCCTTTTTTATTGTGTACAATTTCATTAGAATGTTCATTAACTTACTTTTGCAAAATTTTAACTATTGAAGAAGAAAGAAGAATAAAAGTATGATATATCCTAAAGGATAAATTAAACTTGGAGAAAATGATGTATCGGTATAAAGTAAAACATAATCCTTTCCGCCGGCTCAAGATGGCTTTTAAATCAAGAAAACGGACAAGGGGGAATATTTTTTTAGGGGTCGTTACCACTATACTGGCTTCTCTTTCCTTTACTGCCATGTCCGCCTGTGCAAAAGCATTAGCACCTATTTCTTCCGAAGAAATGACTTTTTTTCGCGGGCTTGTGGGGCTTATTTTCATTCCGCTCCTCACGCTCCAGACCAAAGAGCCGTTTTTTACAGGGAAATATAAATTTATGCTTTCTCTTCGAGGGTTCTTCGGCAGTGCGGCTTTGCTTTTTTACTTCCTTTCCATCGAGGGGATGACCTTGGGAGATTCGCAGATCCTTTCACAGTTGGCGGCCTTTTTCATGTGTATTCTTTCACCGATCTTTCTGAAAGAAAAACTGCCTAAAGAAGCTATTCCGGGACTTGTTGTTATCGCGCTCGGCACCCTTTGTGTCGTGCAGATATGGAATTTTGATTCGTTCAATGTATATGCCCTTTTCGGTATCGGGGGCGGCTTTTTTTCTGCGGCCGCATACATCGTCATTTCCATGCTTGCCGAACGGGATTTTAAATCAAATACGGAAATCGTTTTCTATTTCCAGATTTTCAGTATCGCCGTAGGGGCGGCTCTTATGAAAGGCAGTTTCACCATGCCGGAAGGAATTCAATGGGTGTGGCTTATCGGACTGGGACTCTTTGCTCTCTCGGCACAGATGTTTATGACCTGGGCTTTCCAGCATGTGAATTCTCTCATCGTTTCTTTCCTTATGTACAGTGAAATCCTTTTCCATGTTCTTTTCGGCTGGTACTTCTGGGATGAAATACTTACCTGGGCATCCTGGCTCGGCGGCACTCTTATCGTCCTCGGATCTATCATGCTTATGGTATTCAAACCGAAAAGCATTGACAATGACACCCATCACCACGAAGACAGGATTTCCAAGCAGAAACGGAAAGAGGAAAGACCTGCTGAAAACATTGCCCTTGACACGGAAAGATCGATATAGCGGCAGAAATTGATATTTCAGACAAGTTTTATTATGCGAAGCCGATAAAAGAATAAACAGCAAAAAAGACTTTTCCTGTTATGGGGAGAAGTCTTTTAAAGCGATTATAAGGGAAATAATATTCTTGCCATATAGATGACGCCGGTCATGGTGATACAAGACAGGAAAGTCGTCATCATCACGATTTCCGTGGCGAAGTTTTCATGATTATGGAATTCCACGGCGTAAAGGACGGAATTGACAGGAGACGGCACGGCAGACATGATGAGAATCGTCTGTGAAGCGACTTGTGAAAAAGGACAGCCCGCGAGAGCCCAGAGCCGGATGAGGAACCATGCACAGAAAGGACCGATAAGGAGCCGGACAAAGCAGGCAAGCCAGGCGTCAGGATCACTGAAAGAAATTTTCGAGCGGTGGATCTGCATGCCGAGTGCCATCATGACGACAGCCACAAGAGCGGCTGCACAGTTTTGAAGGATGGGCCATATGAATGTGCCTGACAGGTCGATGCCAATGGATTTTACAGCAAATGCCGCCGTGAGCGTGTAAATAACAGGCATGTGGAGGACGACACGGAGCGCGTCATGGGGGGAAAGGCTTCCCTTTCCTGCCTGATAAAGACCGAGGGTATTCAGAAACATATTCATCTGTACCAGGACGAGCGTGCTTACGGCTGCAGCTTCCGCCAGATAAGGCGTCCCGCTTTCCGTGACATAAGGAGCGTTGGAGAAGACAAGGGCAATCAGGGCGATACCGATATTTCCCGCATTGGAAAACATGGTGCCGTTTTTAAAAGCTTCCCGCTTTCCGGCATCCCAGTTTCTTGCTTTGGCAATAAGCGTCCCGATGACGCCGAGCATAGCCATGAGGACAAGGGAAATAATGAAAACGTGGAAGAGAGAAAAATCAATCTTTGCCACATAAATGCTGTAAAAAATAAAACAGGGAAGAATGATGTAAAAGGTCAGTTTGGTCAGAGAATTGACGTCGAGCCGGAAGCGCCTGTCCATGAAGTAGCCGATAGCTACAAAGATTAGAAGGGGCAGAATATTGTCGGTGATGATTTGCAGAAATGCCATATTAAACTCCTGCAGGAAATAAATACTGTGCCAGCCGGATAGCGCATGTGAGCGTTACAAGGCCGAAAGCAGAGCTGTACAGGATGGATTTGGCCACTCTGTGGGGACAGCAGTTGTAATCGACTGCAAAAAGGATAAGCGAAAAAGAAGAGGGGACAGCGGCATAAATGAAGAAAACCTGTGCCGTTACAGGGGTAAAAACGCCGGCCAACATAATGATGGCAAAGGCAATCAGCGGAGACAGGAAGAGTTTATTTATCGATGTACCGATGGTAAATAAATCCGGTCTGCCGATAGGCGTACGGTGAAGCTGCGCGCCGGCGGTAATCGTCGTAAGAATGATGAAAGCGCCTGTGAAATGGGAAAGCACAGGCCACAGAAAGGTTTGTTCCAAAGCGATTCCGCCCGTGCGGACGGCTGCTGCCGCGAAAATCGCGTAAACAGCGGGCATGGAAATAATAAATTTTACAGTACTGGACAAAGAATTTCCTTTCGCCCCCAGAAGCGAGGCACCGACCGTATTGATGGCGATATTCATCAAGATCAGGAGAAGGACGATTGCGCCGCGGGCCTCATCAAGGTATGGTGCAGCTCCGTCTGATGCATATGGCGGGTGGGAAAATATCATGAGGATGAGGGCGATGCCGATCTGTCCCGCATTGGAGAGTGTAGAAAGAGCACGGAATGTGTTTTTTTCATCACCCGTAAATCCAAGTGCCTTTGCGATGAGATAGGCTGCCGCGCTGTCGGCGAGGAGGAGCGCGATGCCGGCTGGAAGAAGAATTGCTGTCGCCGCATCGGGACGGTACAAATACATGCTGTAAAAAATAAAGGCAGGGAGAACTACCCGGGTCACCAGCTTGGCGTAAGTATTCAGATCCAGCTTGAATTTGGAATCCATAAACCAGCCTGCAGCAAGAAATACGATAAGCGGCAGAATGTCATTCCATAAAATTTGGAGAAATATCATAACGGTCACTTTCCCTAAAATATATTATCTATAAGACATAGTATACAACGGATGAGCGGCAAGATACAGATGAGCAGTTATATTTGTTTCAAAAAGCAGAAAGTTCTTTATGGAAAATGGGCCGCCGCCCGGTTTCATTGACAAGGGCAGTGTGTTCCGCTAAAATAAAAACGTTATGGAAGGGTGTCCGAGCGGTTGAAGGAGGCGGTCTTGAAAACCGTTAACTTCGTGAGAGGTTCATGGGTTCGAATCCCATCCCTTCCGCCATATATGCTCGCCGCAGTTTTCCGCTGCGGTGCTTTTTTTCTGAAAAGGGGTTTCTCTTGGTTATTTTTGGACGCCAAATCAATATGATGAGACAAATCCGCCGCGCTGCCGGTCTGACTATCGGTGCGATGATTTATTCAGCGGGGCTGAATCTGTTTCTTGTACCGAACAACATCATTGACGGCGGTGTGACCGGTATGTCTTTGCTTCTTTCCGAGCTGGCAGGGATTCCCTTCAGCGTACTCATCGTGTTGCTGAATATCCCATTCTTTATTCTTGGTTATAAACAGCTTGGCCTGCGCCTGGCGGTGTCTTCCATGTTTGCCATCATCGTGCTTTCCTTCTGGAGCCATATCTTTGAGCAAATGGAACCGGTAACGACAGATCCGTTCTTATCTACCATTTTCGGGGGGATCATCATCGGTTTGGGCATAGGACTTGTCATTAAAAACGGGGGATCCCTCGACGGGACAGAAATTGTTGCTATTTATCTGGACAGCCGTTCCGCTTTTTCCGTAGGCGAGATTATTTTATTCTTCAATTTCTTCATTTTGGGAAGCGCCGGTTTTGTTTTTACATGGAACAGCGCCATGTATTCTCTTATTGCTTACTTTATCTGTTCCCGCATGATGGATGCCGTTTCCACGGGGCTTGATTCGTCAAAAGGCGTATTCATTATTACCACGAAGTACGATGAAGTCGCCTCGGCCATCGTAAACGATATGCATCACTCTGTCACCCGCCTTCATGGACAGGGAGGATTTCTGAAAGATGACAAAGACATTCTCTATGTGGTGATTTCAAGACTGGAAGTGACAAAGATGAAAGGCGTCGTGAAAGGCATCGACAGCGCGGCTTTCCTTTCCGTTTTTGATGTGCAGGAGGTCCAGGGCGGACGTGTGGGGAAAGGCTGGAAGCGGGAAGAAAACAGAAGCCCGTGCTGAGATTATGCAGAGCTGTTTGATTACTATAGAATTTGATGCATGCAGGAATAGAAAACTCTCTTGACATACAGTCGTGTAATCCATATAATAAATAAGTCAGTCAGCGGCTGATATAAAAGCGGACTGAAAACCGCCATAAAGAGATGGAGAGGTGTCCGAGCGGTTTAAGGTGCATGATTGGAAATCATGTTGCCGGCGAATACCGGCACGGGGGTTCGAATCCCCCTCTCTCCGCCACGAAGTCAGAGCCTGTCGAATAAGACGGGCTTTTTTATTTATATCGAATGATAAACTATGTTTTTATATTTACCATTTCATCCCTTTTACGGTATGGATGATTTTTGTGGCAATCAGTCCGTTTATCAGTCCTGTGACGGTGCCGGATAGAAGCAGGACAGGACTGTACCACAGGAACGCGGGGGTGTTTAACAGAAGAGCGGAGATCAGGAGCTGTGCCAGATTGTGTGTCACGCCGCCGATGATGCTGATTCCGGCGGGAGAGAAAGAATTTCTGCGGTAAGAAATATACATGGCAAGAAAGCTTGCTGTCGCGCCTGTAAGGCTGAAAACGGCGGTGAAGGGGCTGCCGCTGAAAATGGAAAGGAAGAATACCCGGAGCAGGGATATGGAGAGGACTTCTCCGAACGGCAGGAAATAAAAGGCAATGACAATAATGAGGTTGGCTATGCCTAATTTAATGCCGGGAATGCCTGTCCGGAAGGGAAGCAGGTTTTCTATGCAGCTGAGTAAAAGTGCCATGGCTGTAAACAGGCCGATGACACTCACTTTTTTTGTCATGGATGATCTCCTTCAGCGAACGGTGCCGTCAATTTTTTTATCTGCAGCGGATTGTATTTCAATGACTAAATGATGAGGAAGGCAGATGATGGCGGAATCGGCGGTATGGATTGCTCCTTGCCGGAGGCAGTCCTTATGGGGGCAGTCGGCAGATGTCATTATTACGGTTCCGTTTTTGATGGTGAACTCATTTTGTCCGTAAGGTGTACCGATGCGGATGGTATCATTTTTATCCAGCGGCCACGAACCGTATGGGGTGCCGTCTACTGTGGCGGTGACGGAACCCGCATCGTGCATAAGGGTTTCTTTTCCTATGAAGAGGAGGGCCGCTGCCAGGAGGAGGCACATAATGAGGTAAAGGTCTTTTTTTATCATGGCTTGTCAGGGAATAAGAACGACAGGAAGTTCAGAAGTAAATATTTTTTGTAAATCGGGAGTGATCATCAGGGTATTGTCATTTCTGAATAGGATCATTTGAAATTCACCGCGGTGTTCTTTCCAGAACAGGGCGGCTTTTTTTTCGCCCATAACGAAGAGAGCGGTGGAAAGAATATCCGCTTTTTCACTGTCTTTGCAGATGACGGTCACCGCACGGAGCCCGTTTTGTACGGGTTGTCCTGTATGGGGATCAAAAATGTGATGGTACCGCCGGCCCTTTGCCATGAAGTACCGCTCGTAGTCGCCGGAGGTGACAATGGACGTGTCGGAGACGGAAAGCGTCCCTGCTGTTTTATCCGTGTCATCAGGGTGGCGCAGGGCGATGTGCCATGGTCTGCCGCCGGGTTTCGTACCGATGACTTTGATATTTCCTCCTAAATCAAGAAGGGCGTTTTTAATACCGGCAGCTTTTAAAATATCTGCCGCTTTTTCAGCAGCTGTTCCTTTTGCCATACCGCCTAGGTCGAGGGCACATCCTTTTTTCAGAAAATATTCTCCTGTTTCTTCGTTATGGGAAATATATTTCATGCCTGTTTTATCAAGTGCTTCCGTGCGCTCGGTTTCCGCCGGCACATGATAGGGGCCATGGGGGAATCCCCACAGTTTGGAGATGGGCGCGAGGGAAATGTCAAAAGTACCGCCGGTTGACCTGTTCCATGATTCGGCAAGGCTGATCAGGCGGGCAGTGTCTTCTGAGGGGATCAGTTTTCCTTCCTTTGAGAGCCGGGAGATTTCGCTGTCCGGATTTTCTGCGGAAAGGAGTGTATCAAGACGGCGTATTTCTTTTTCTGCATGGAGGAAAACGGTTTCGCTGTTTTTCCCATAGGCGGTGATTTTCATGTAGGTGCCCATCGCAAAAAAGGAATGGCTTTCGGGGGTGTTGTCCTGAAAAGGAGCACATGCTGCAAGGATAAAAGGAAAGATAAGGAAGAAAAGAAATTTTTTCATTTTTTTGTTTCCCGCAGGTGATGGTTAGCGCGGCTCTGGATACGGTCGAGAGGCAGGCCGAGGGGACAGATTTTCACACAGGACAGAGATTGGCTGCACCCTGCAAAAAAGTATTTTTCATAGTTTTCTTTCAGCTTTTGGAGATGGATATCCTCTTTGTTCTGTTCCAGTATTTTAAAAGCATGGATCATGGACGCGGCGCCGCTGAAGGTGCTTTCCGGCGTGTAGTTCGGGCAGATCTCAAGACAGCAGCCGCACATCAGGCATTGTCCCGCATCATATTGAAGGGAGCGGTCGCCCTTTTTCGCATCGCGGTCTTTTTCAGAAAGCCAGACCTGCATTTCTTTCAGCCGGGCAAAAATTTTTTCCCGATCTACGCGAAGGTCGCTGATGACGGGGAATTTGGAAAGGGGCGCCAGTTCTATTTTTCCTTTCTTCACGATATTGCAGAGGAAGAGGGAGCATGCCAGACGGGGAAGTCCGTTGATGAGCATGGCACAGGCGCCGCATTTCTTTTCCTGACAGCTGGAGGCGTAATTGATTTTTTCTGTTTCTTTTCCGTCAGCGGTAAGAAGCGGCATGCGGGCATTCAGTTCGGATAAAAAATCGGCTACCGTGAGCCTGCCGTCTCCTGTATAGATGAATTCTTGGGTATAAGGGGTGGATCGGCTGTCTTTTTGCCGTTTGATGATGATTTTAATGTCCATCGGGATCCCCTTCTATCGCTGCTAATGAAATATGGATTCCGCCATTTTTATAAACGGCTACGGTCGTTTTTCGGTATGATTCCTGTTCATCGGGATAATCGCTTCTCGTGTGGGCGCCGCGGCTTTCTTTTCGGTTCAGCGCGCTTTTCAAAATCGCTTCCGCAAGGAGAAGGGATTTCGGGAAAGCATCGTTTTCATCAATGGTAGCGCTTTCGTCATAGAGCCCGCCGGCAGCCGCGCGAAGTTCCTGTACTTCAGAGAGGCCGAGGAGCAGTCCTTTTTCATCGCGTTCGATGCCGAGAGATTTTTGTAAAATTCGATTCAGCGCTTTTCGCGCGGCGGGAATATGGAGCCCTTCTTTTTTATCTTTTGTCCAATACGCGGGGGTCATTATTTCTTCATCAGGACGGAAAGAAGAGGTCTGCCCCGACAGATCTTCCATGGCGGAATCAGCGGCTGTCCGTCCTCCATACATGGCGCCTAAAAGAGAATTTCCTCCCAGACGGTTGGCGCCGTGGTACTGGCAGGCCGCCTCACCTGCCGCGTAAAGGTTGGCGATGGGGGTGCGGTGGTTCACGTCGACATAAAGGCCGCCCATGAAGTAATGGATACCCGGTGAAACGGGGATCGGTTCTCTTAAAGGATCAAGGGCGAGAAAATCATGGCATGCTTCAAGGACTCCGGCCAGTTTATAAACGCTTACTTCCTTGGGGATATCTCTCATGTCCAGATAAGGCTGGACGCCCTGCTTGATCCACTGCCATTCCTCCCGGGCAATGACGTCACGGGGCATAAGGTTGCCCAATGCAGGATATTTCACTTCCATGAAGTAGAATTTTTTCCCGTCCTGTTCCACGTAAAGTCTTCCGCCTTCGCCGCGGACCGCTTCTGTGATAAGCATATTTTTCCCGTGGAGTCTGGTGGTGGTGGGATGGTACTGGATCATCTCCATGTTAGCTGCAGGAAGACCGTCTGCAAAAAGAGAGGCGGTCACATTTCCTGTATTGAGGACGGAGCCCGTGGCATTTCCGAAAAGGCCGTTCAGGCCGCCTGATGCAATGATGACGGCAGAAGCGGGAATATAGGAAACCCTGTTCTTTTGTAATTCATTAACGAGGACGCCTTTTGCCTGTCCGTTTTCCATCATGAGCTTGAGAAAACGGAAGCCTGTGATGTGCCTGATCATGCGTCCGGCTTCAAAAAAACGCGCTCTTGTAGCGAGAGTGTACATCAGCTGTTTTCCCGTACTGGCAGAAGCGAAAGCGGTTCTTTTTTTTGTCTGCCCGCCAAAAGGGCGCTGCTGGATCGTTCCGTCTTCGTTTAGGTTGAGAGACATACCCCATGCAAAGAGGGTGTTCACGATTTTGGGGGCACTGTGAGTCAGGCGGTGAACGGCTTCACGGCAGGCTACAAAGCGTCCCGCTTTGTATGTTTCCTCTTCATGGAGAGCCGGTTCATCATGTTGCCCCATGGTGTCAAGCGCTGCATTGATACCGCCTTCCGCCATGTTTGACTGGGCGCGCCACGGGGGCATTTCTTCCACGATGAAGGAAGGCACATTTTCCTCAGCCAGACGGATGGCGGCGGATAAACCGGCTGCGCCTGAGCCGATGATGACAACTCTGTCCATAAAGCCCCCTAAAAATTCCAGTAAATGAAATAGGAAATCAAAGCGAAAAGAAACAGTACGGAAAATATGGAATACACAAGAATATAATCGGCTGTCCGTTCTTCGTATTTCAAAAGGCCCCGCTTGATCATCCAGGGTTTCGTGGCGCACAGAAGATGAATAAGAATGGCGGAGATGAAAATGATTTGTGAAAAGAAACGGAGAGTCGTGAATTCACGAAGGAAAAATACGCCGTTTACCGTTGTGGTATACGCGGTTATATGAAACCAGACGGAAAGAAGGATGACAAACCCTGACAGGCGGATCAGCCAAAAAGACGCATTTTCTTTTAAGTACCACCGTCCGGTCCGCATTCCTTCACGCACAGCATCTTTTGATAAGAGGATACCCAGTATGCCATGAAGAAGGAGGGCCGCAAGAAGGGTATAAGAAAGGGGTTTCCAGTTGAACGTTGTCATGCGGAGAAGTGTAAACGCCCCCATGAGTCCGTGAAGGGCGAGAAGCACAAGCATGAAACGGGCAAGAAGGGAATTGAATTTCTTCATGTTGATGTTCTCTTTTCCAGAAGAACTAAATCGAAGTGGCCGCTGTGGACAAGGGAGCGGAACATAAGAGTGTCATAAGGACGTGTTTCCACGGCATAACCTTTCTCTTTAAAAAGTGCGGCAATCTCTTCCGCATGGGCGGTATATGCCGCATCTTCTTTGTCATAGGGAATAATCATTTTCGGGTGGATCGTTACTTTTGCGCTCATGTACTCCGAAGCGGAGGCGCCGCCTTCCTTTTCCGTGTTCACCAAAACGGTATAAACCGCTTCTTTTTCATGGAGAGAAAGGATTTCATAGTTATTTGCTGCGGGCGGAAGCTGGAATTTCTGTAAAAAATGGTCATAGCCTCCGCTTTCATAATCCGATTTTGTGGCACTCGAGACAGCATCGGTCTTTACCTCTAAAAAATTTATTGTCTGGAGAAAGAAGCCGGAGAGAAAAATAAAAAAGATTGTCAGAGGTGCGATAAGTTTTCGTGGTTTCATGGAGTATCTGATGCCTGTTTAAATGAAATATAAAAATATACGCTGGCTTATAAGATGGTTTTCCGGGCATGCAAATCAGTTTCTTTGTAAGGCGGCCTTATTTATTTTACAAGGCCTGCCGACTGTTTTTCAGAAGAGAACTATGCATGGCAGTTATGAAAAACATAAGTTTATATCGTATATGATCGAAGTGAACCTGAATCCGATTGATCAATTGAAATTTTAACGCTGATGTTTGAAGAAATATTGACAGAGGAGTGATAAGTGGTTACTCTTATAATATACCACAATATATTTGGCATTCCTAATATAATATATTGGAGTAGTTATAATTTATATGTGGAACATATATGGAAAATAGGAAGACATGGTGAATCAAAAAGAAGAGATATGCACGGACATAGGAAAAGCGATGGGCACGTTTCTTCGTATAACGTCTTATGGAAGGCCGCAGGGAGAGGTGTCCAAAGCGGTGCGGGCATATTTCCGGAATGTGGAAAATCTTTGCAGCCGTTTCCGAAGTGACAGCGATGTATCCCGTATTTCCGCAGCCGCCGGGGTAAAACCCGTGATGGTTTCTTCTCTTTGCAGGGATGTCTGCCGCTGTTCTTTGCGTGAAGCGGCGTTCACCGGAGGTATTTTTGATCCTACTGTCGGCGCGCTTACTTCTTTATGGAATATCGGCGGGGAAAACGAAAGGATTCCCTCTGAGGAAGAGATAGAGAAGGCAAAGGTCCTCATTGATTACAAGCATATAGAAATCGGTGAGCGATCCGTATTTTTGAAAGAGAAAGGAATGTCTCTCGACCTGGGCGGTATCGCAAAAGAGTATGCCCTTCATCAGGCGGCAGCTCTTGCGGAACACATGGGAGAATGCTCCATGATGATTGACGCAGGCGGAGATATCTGCGTCGTGGGAAACAAGCCGGACGGTTCTGCATGGCGTCTTGGCATCCAGCATCCCCGACAAAGGAGTACGCTCATCGCAACAGTCGCGCTCGGCAGCGAGGATACCGTAGAAACGTCAGGTGATTACCGCCGGTTTCTTTTGAAAGACGGATTGATGCAAAGCCATATTTTCCAAATCAAAAAGAAAATACCGCTTATCAGCGCCACGCTTATTTACAAAAGAAATGGGGAAATGCTCCCGGTCAGCGGCGCGGCGTGTATCGCCGGCGGTCTTGATAAGGTGCGGGAGTGGCTGGAACGGATTCCCCGGCTGGAAGGTATTTTTATCACGGAAGATTTACAGGCCTACGTGACGGAGGGAATCAGCGACCGTGTCCGTATACTTACGAAAGACGCGGATCGGCGGGCTCTCATACGGCATGAATATGAAGGAGAGTGTCATGGAAGTTATTGACGTATTTAAGTCGGGCGGCCCCGTTATGTACGCGCTGCTGCTCTGCTCTATATGCACGGCAGTCATTATGATCGAGCGGGGCATGTTTTATCACCGGGCAGGAAAAAATCTGGGAATCTTTGTGGATAACCTGCCTGATATGCTTTTAAATAAAAGTTGGAATGACGCTTATGCCGATGCGGCGCAGGAAGACAATGCGGCTGCTTTTGTGGCGCAGGAAGGCATTCGTGCCGCGGCGGAAGGAAAGGATTTGCGGCTGGCATTGGATACGGCGTACAGTACGGCCGCCGCCGAACTTCGAGCCCATTTAAATTATTTATCTATGATTGTCACGTTATCCCCCCTTTTGGGGCTTTTGGGAACGATTGCGGGTATGATCAGTTCTTTCCAGATTTTCAATTTACAGGCGGGCCAGCCGATGGCTATCACCGGGGGGATTGGCGAAGCGCTTATCGCAACGGCGGCAGGTCTTTGTGTCGCTATTTTCGCTCTTGTTGTCCATACCGTTTTTGCGCAAAAGATGGATGATATTTTGACCGTTATAGAAAAAGCGGACGCCATCATCTCTTCGGAGGGCAGAAGGAGAGGCATCTGATGAGGGGGAAGCGGAATTTCCATCTGCTCTCGCAGCCGGAGGTCATCATTATCCCGATGATTGATATCATGCTCTTCCTGCTGGTATTTTTCATGGTGAGCACGATTTATATGGTTCATCTGAATACGCTTCCTGTTAATTTGCCTGCAGCGCAGGCGGCGCGATCGGAAACGAAGCCGACAGTGGTTTCTGTCACGGTGAATAAGGCGGGCCATGTCTTTTATGATATGGATGCAAAACCGACGGCTGGTATTTCCGAAAGGGTAAAGAAAACGCTTGCGGAAAAGCCGGAGACCATATTCGTCATCCGCGGGGACAGGGATACGAATTATGCGGATATTACAAGTGTGCTTGATTCGTTGAAGGCCGCGGGAGCGCGCCATGTCTCCCTGGCAGCAGAATCGGGGAAGAGGTAGTTATGCATTATCGTACGAACTGGCTTGTCGTTATTCTTCTGGCGCTTGGTCTCCATGGTGCCGTCTTTGGCGGACTGATATTGGTAAGGCCGCTGCTGGACGGATCGGCGGAGGAAGTCGCGTCGGAAGTGGGAACAACCATTGAATTGGAAGATGCACCGCAAAGCGGTGAGGGGGAAGAAACGAAAGATCCCGGCTATGAAGATGGTGCGGAGGGAGGTTCTCTTGTAGGAGAGGCACTTCCCGGCAAAGGGCTGGAAAATATAAAAGCGGCGGATATTTCTAATGAGCCGGCAGCGGAAACGGATATCGTGAAAGTTATGGAGGAACGGGAAAACCCGCCTCCCGATACGGAACCGGAACCTTTGGAAGAGACGGAAGCCGACGTTCCCGAAGAAAAGGCGGATACTGAACCGATCGTTGCGGAAAATGAAAAAGATGCGGTGAAGAAATTCCAGCAACAAATTGAAGACGCAAAAAAAGATCCGAAGAAAAAAATATCAAGTACTATCGTGGTGAAGAAAAAAGGTGACGGCAGTACGCATACGATGGGTCAGCCGCCGAAAATCATCGTGGATTCTTATCCGCCGGAAGGAATGTATACATTTAAAGGCGTTGTCCGTGTGTTTACGACGATCGGAGAAGATGGGAAGGTAAAGAAGACAAAGGTGGCGGTTACTTCAGGGCGGCGCGGTGTGGATGAGCTGGCGATGGCGTTCTGCCGCCGCTGGACGTTCAAACCGGCGCTCGACTCGAAAGGACAGCCCATGGAATGTATCAAATTGATCCGTATACCGTTCAATCTGCCGCCGGAAAAGATGAAAGATCAAATTGACAGGAATACATAGTTCATCCGGGAAATCGGCGGATGATGTGATTAAAGAGGGAGGAGCAGATGAAAAAAAGAACGATGAAATTTTTATATAGTATCGCAGCAGCGCTGTTTCTCTTGCTGACTGCGGCACTGCCTGCCGAAGCGGCACAGAACTGGATGCAGGTCTATGCCCATGTGGAGCAGATGATCAATAAGGGCGTCGAACAATATAATAACGGCGATTTAGAAGGCGCGAAAAAAATAATCAATGATTCTTACTATGGGGTTTACGAAAATGACGGGCTGGAAAAAGCAATCAGGACGACTATTTCTTCGAAGAACGCCAACCTGACGGAATATCAGTACAGCGAGCTGAAAAAAGCGATTCGTGAAAATAGGGGTAAAGATGCGGTTCGCGGAGAAGCCGATAAACTTCTTTCTATGATGAAAAATGATATCGAGTCTCTTGACAGCAAAGGGGCAGGCGGCGGGCGGTGGACTTCTTTCTGGCCGGCATTCCTGATCATGCTTCGCGAAGGGATGGAAGCGATTCTCGTTCTTGTAGCGATTATGGCGTATCTGGCGAAGTCGGGAAATAAAAAATACCTCGGCACCGTTTACAACTATTCCATTGCTGCTGTGGCGGCAAGCTTTATCACTGCTTATATTTTCAGCGTTATCCTCGGTAAGTTTACCGGCGGCGCGTCAAGAGAAGCTATTGAAGGCGTGACGGCCCTTATTGCTGTCGCTGTTCTTCTGTCCGTCGGATTTTGGATGGGCGGAAAGGCAAAAGGCGATGAATGGAAGAAATATATAGAAAGTATGATGAAAACGACCATTACCACAGGAAAAGCGAGGGCTCTCGGGCTGGCGGCGTTCCTTGCGGTGTACCGTGAAGGGGCGGAAGTGATTCTTTTCTACCAGGCGCTTTTTAACGGCGCTTCAGGGGATACTGATATGATTTGGTTCGGATTCGGGACCGGATGTGCGGTTCTTGCTGTTATTTTTGCCGTTATCCGTCTGGGGCTGTTCCGTATACCGCTCCGTCCTTTCTTTATCATCACAAGTATTCTGATGTACCTTATGGCTGTCAGCTTCGCCGGCGGCGGAATCAGCTCTTTGCAGGAAGCCCAGCTTGTTCCCCAGACGGTAATTACCGCTTCCTGGTTCCCAAATATTGACTGGCTTGGCCTTTATCCGACTTATGAGTCTGTGGGGCTCCAGCTTGCGCTTCTTATTGCTGCAGGTATCACGCTGATTGTCCGTGGAAGAAAGCGTGCGTAAATATTTCTTTCGGACTCTTCAGAGGAATAAGAAGGATCCTAAGCAGGGTTATAATTGGGGGCTTGATCTCCAGGCGCCTCATTTATATACAATTATTTTTCCATTTTTTTATAAGGAGAGTGTTAAAATGAACAGTTTCAAAAAAGTTTTTACCGCAGGACTTGCTGCCGCTGCATTATTGGCGGGAGGCATGACGGCTTCCGCAGGATTCCAGGAATATCCGATCGGCGATGAACAGGAAGATACCGTCAACCACTTCAAAGTGGCCCTCGTATATTTCCAGCCTGTACAGATGGAACCGGAAGGCTCCATGCTGGCAGCGGATAAGGCGGATATCCATATGGAGACCGATATCCATGCCACGGAAGGCAACGAATGCGGCTTCGGTATCGGAGAATGGATCCCGTACCTCACCGTCCACTATAAACTGACCAAAGTGCAGACCGGCGAGTCTATTGAAGGCGTATTCATGCCGATGAGCGCTGATGACGGCCCGCACTACGGCGCAAACCTGAAGCTTCTTGGCGCAGGTACATATGAATGCGAATTTTCCATTGACAGCCCGGCACGTCAGAATTACAGCCTCCATGTAGATAAGGAAACAGGCGTTACCGGTCATTTCTGGGAAGAACCGGTCGTCATGAAATGGACTTTCGACTACGTTCCGCGCAATTGGTAATGTAAGAAGGAAAGCAGGCGGAACGGTCTTTCCCAAGTGATGTTTTCAAGATGCTGTAAAGAAATCCCCGGGCGGCAGGACAATAAAGAAATATAATATCTGCGCTGCGGAAAAATTTCTTTATCCGGTCTGTCCCGGGGATTTACTTGCAGCCGTTTCTTTTTGTGATTATTCGAAAGGAATTCTCATGATGCAGTTTCAAATGTTTCTGCAGCAGCTTATTCCCGCCATGGAATTCGGTACTGCGCTTATGACGCCGCTGGCAGTGCTGCTTGCTATTCTGTACAGTTGTGACGGAGGGAATCTTCGCAAAACTTTCAGAAAAGCTGCTTATTGGGGATTTTGGGGCTCTGTCTTCATCATGGCGGCCAAACAGGGGACAAGAAATGCGGTCAGCCGTGAAGGGTTTGAGGGATTGATGGCATTTTTCGCCATTATCAGCGAACTTATTCTGGCAGGTGTGCTTCTCGGTTCATCCGAAAAATTCATGAAGCGGCTTGGCATTTTTAAAAAGGGCGTCATTATCAACGTACTGGCTCTTACGATGTACTACGGCATGGAAATATGGCTCATTCCCGTGACCACCGTACTGAATGTGAATAATCCGTTTTCTGCGGAAATGCTTATCCGCATGCTCGGATTTGCTACAGGATTATTTATTGCTGTCGTGGGGAGCTGGCTCATTTACCATGCGGCAAAATCGCTGAACGACAAACGGCTGTATACTGTATTTCTTATACAGGTGGCGGCGCTTTTAATTCAGCAGATTATTTATCTTGTCCAGATTCTGATGGCAAGGGGAATTCTTCCTGCACGGTACCTGATCAAGGTGATGGCACCGGTTATTGATCACCAGGACTGGTTTATTTTCATTGTGTTTATCGTGGTCTTTGCGGTTCCTGCCGCATTGTTTTCACAGAAATGCCCGGCGAGGCCGGCAGGCTGCAATCCTGCACAGTATAGGAAAATCGTAGCAGACGATATACATAAAAAGCGCTGGGGCAAGGCTTCCGTAGGCGCGCTCATCGTGATGATCATTCTTTCCAGCGTGGGCAGTGCTTATGCAAACAAAAAGGAAGAATTGGTTCCTGCGGTGTCCGTTACCGCAAAGGATCAGATGGTGAGCATTGATATCAATAAGGTGAATGACGGACATCTCCACCGTTTTGCCTATCGGACGAAGAAAGGGACGCAAGTGCGTTTCATCGTGGTGCTGAAAGGCGGCTCCGCTTACGGAGTCGGACTGGACTGCTGTGAAATCTGCGGGCCGACAGGCTATATTGAAAGAGAAGGACAAATCGTCTGCAAACTTTGCGATGTGGTTATGAATAAGCAAACAATCGGACTTCCCGGCGGCTGCAACCCGATTCCCGTAAAATATGGAGTAGGGAACGGACAGATCCGGATCGAGCAGAAAGAGCTGGATGCCGCGGCGAAGTATTTCCGTTAGCAGAAAGGAGGATATAATTGTTCTGGCAAATGGTAAAAGGCGCCATACTCCGGCAGGGGCGCCAGCTTCTTTTCGTGGCGCTTACCGTAGCCCTCGGCATTTCACTGGCAACGGCAATGCTGAATGTCATGTTTGACGTAGGAGAAAAGGTGAATCAGGAACTGAAAGCCTTTGGCGCAAATATCACGGTGACGTCAAAAAATTCCTCCATTCTGAAAGATATTTACGGGCTGGACGATGAATCGGCACCGAAAGAATACTTGAAAGAATCTGACCTGGGGCAAATCAAGACTATCTTTTGGACAAATAACATTGTCGCCCTGTCTCCCCATCTGAACGGCCATGTCACGTTGGACAACGGTGTATCTGTTCCTGTTTCAGGCACATGGTTTGATCATAAGATGGATCTTCCCACCGGTGAAGTTTTCGTTACAGGAGAGCAATATCTCAAGTCCTGGTGGCAGGTAGATGGAGAATGGCCTGAAGAAAAAGAAGAAAATTCCGTTCTTGTGGGGAAGGATCTGGCGGCTTCCCTGCATGTAAAAAAGGGAGACACCCTTTACTATACTAATAAGGATGGAACAAAAGGTTCATTTACCGTTTCAGGCATTCTTACCGGCGGCGGTGAAGAAGACGGTGAAATTATCGCGTATCTTCCGGCTGTGCAGAAAGCTCTCGGTCTGGAAGGAAAGGTGGATACCGTCACTGTCAGCGCCATGACGACACCCGAAAACGAATTGGCCCGCCGTGCCGCTGCCAATCCGAAAAGCCTTTCTATCAAAGAATATGAAATCTGGTATTGTACTTCATATGTAAGCTCCATCGCTTATCAGATCGAAGAGGTCATCCACGGTTCCGTGGCCCGTCCTGTCCGGCAGATTGCCGAATCGGAAGGGCGTATTCTGGATAAGACACAGCTTCTTATGCTTCTCATCACTGTCCTTTCCCTGCTTTCTGCCACCATGGGGGTTTCTAACCTGGTCAGCGCAAATATCATGGAAAGAAGCAGGGAACTGGGGCTGCTGAAGGCCCTCGGCGCAACGGATGTTTCGGTAATCATCCTAGTCCTGTCAGAAATTTTTATGGCAGGTCTGGCGGGTGGTATCTTAGGCTATTTTGTAGGGATCGGCTTTGCGCAGATTATCGGTCATGCCGTTTTCGGATCGGGTATTGCGGTGAACCTGATTGTCATTCCGATTCTCATCGTGCTTCTGATTCTTATGATCCTGCTTGGCAGTCTGCCTGCGATTCGTTCGATTCTCAGGCTCCGTCCGGCAATTGTTCTCCATGGCAGGTGATTCCTATGAATATAAAACGATTACATATGTACCTGGTCATGGTGACAAATGCGCTTCTGCGGAGAAAGCTGAGAATGTTTATTGCCCTTTTGGCGGTGGCTATCGGTGCGACAATTATTTCGGGCATGATCACGGTATATAAAGAAGTACCCGAGCAGATGGGGCGTGAATTCCGCGCATACGGTGCAAATCTCCTCCTGCTTCCCGCCAACGGGAAAGCAACCATGGAGGAGGCGGCTGTCGCTCCCGTTTATGATATGCTGAAAGACAAAGAAATAATCGGTGCGGCGCCTTTCCTTTATGAACGTTTGAAGATTAATGAGTCACCCGTACTTACCGGCGGCACTGATTTCAATGAGATCAGAAAGGCAAGCCCCTACTGGCAGATCAATGGAGAAATGCCGAAAGAAAATTCCAAAGAAATACTCCTTGGCTATGAGCTGTCCGAACGCTTTCAGGCGAAACCGGGGTCGCAGGTTATCGTAGCGCTTGGCGACGGAACGAAGGAAGAAACATATACTGTTTCGGGCATTGTCCGCACCGGAGGCAAAGAAGAACAATTTGCCTATGTGGATATTAAGAGCCTTTGGGATTTTCTGGGAAAGCCGAATCTTCTGAGTATGGTACAGGTGAGTGTTGTGGCGAATTCAGGAGACCTGGAAGCTCTTGCGGCCCGTATGGCGGCCGAAACACCCGATGTCCATCCGCAGACAGTAAAGCAGATTGCCGCATCGGAACAGACCGTCCTCGGCAAACTGCAGGCCCTTGTTCTGCTCGTTACGGTAGTTGTTCTTCTTCTGACGCTTGTCTGTGTGGGAACGACGATGACCGAAGTCGTTTCTGAACGGCGCCGTGAAATCGGTTTGAAGAAAGCCCTTGGGGCAACGAACAGAAATATAGCAGGAGAGTTTTTCGGAGAAAGCTGTATGCTCGGCTTTATCGGCGGAATAATCGGCACAGGATGCGGATATCTTTTTGCTCTTGCCGTCGGAGTCAATGTTTTTGGCAGGAGTCTTGAAGTTTCATTTCCCATTGCGATTATGACGATTATTCTTTCCATTGTAGTGACAGCTGTGGCGACGATGCTGCCTGTACGAACCGCTGTAAAAGTGGAGCCGGCCATCGTCCTGCGTGGTGAATAAGGAGCGTATGATGAGTCTTTTAAAATTAACCGATGTGGGCATGCTCTACGGCGGGCGTGTTCCTGCACTGGAACATATCAACCTGACCGTGGAAAAAGGAGACTGGCTCGCCGTCATGGGGCCGTCCGGTTCAGGAAAAACCACGCTGATGAATATCATCGGCTGTATGGATAAACACACTTCGGGGGAAGTCATCCTTGACGGAATCAATCTGAATGAAGTGTCCAAAAACGAACTGACACAGATCCGGCGTGATAAAATCGGCATGGTGTTTCAGCAGTTCCATCTGATTCCCTATCTGACGGCTGTGGAAAATTTGATGGTCGCCCAATACTATCACAGCATTCCCGACAAGAAAGAAGCCATGGAAGCCCTGGCCCGTGTCGGTCTTGAAGACAGGGCGGGTCACCTGCCGAGCGAGCTTTCCGGCGGCGAACAGCAGCGCGTGTGTATCGCAAGAGCTTTGATCAATTATCCGGTCCTCATTCTTGCCGATGAACCGACAGGAAATCTGGATGAGAAAAATGAAAAACTGGTCATGAACCTTTTCCGTGAACTCAATGAAGAAGGGCATACCATCATTACCGTTACCCATTCCGACCATGTCGGCAAAGCGGCAAAACGGATCGTTATCATCGAGCATGGACATATGCGTGAAGGAGGAGAAGAAGAAAAAGCATGAAAAATTTAAAGAAATATGGCGCTGCGGCTGCAGCCGGCCTGGTGGCAGCGACGCTGCTCAGCGGCTGCGGTGATACCAAAGAAGCGCCTGCGTCCGAAGGCAGCACAAAATCGGGGCTGACCCAATATAAACCGCCGAAAGTGGACACGAAAGGGCTCCTTTCCAAGGCGAAAGACGGTACCTTTGAAGGAAAGAGCGCCGCAAATGGAGAAGGAGAGTATTCCATTATTTCCATTACGGTGAAAGACCATAAAATCACGGCAGCTACTTTTGACGGCTTCCTGAAAGACGGAAAACGGAAAGGGGAGGATTATGGAAAAACAAACGGAAAAATAGAAAATAAGGTTTATTACAACAAAGCCCAGCTTGCATTGAAAGCAAATAAAACTTATGCGGAAGCGCTGCTGCAGAAACAGGAGTTGAATAAAGTCGATGGCATCTCCGGTGCTACCCTTTCCTATAAGCAGTTTTTCGATGCGGCGCAGCGTGCTTTGGAAGAAGCGGGCAAATAATTATTGTCATCGGGAACGTGTAACAGCGTTCCTATTTTTATTTCCATGGACGGTGGGATATAATGTAAAAAAACAGGAAGGAAAACCATGGACAGAAAAAAGAAAGCTGACGGACTTTTGGCGGGTACTGTATTAATCTGCCTGCTTGCGGCGCCATTTAAAGAAACCGGCTTGCTTGGCGGCGGACTTTTCCATATGGCCTTTGCTGCTTCCGTAGGAGGAATTGCCGACCTTTTTGCCGTATCTTCCCTTTTCGGAAAACCGCTGGGGATTTCCTGCCGCACTGACATCATTGCCAGACGGCGGGACCAAATCGTGGACATGGCGCGGGACATGGTAGGGAAAGAACTGTTTACAGAAGAACTGCTGGAAGATTTTTTGGAAAAGAATTTAAGCTGTGAGCTTATTCTTGCCCAAATTGAAAAACAGGAAGAACTTCTCCTGCCTTTACTGGAATCTGCCTGCCGCTGTGGCATTCTTGCCGTGGATAAAGGCAAGCTCTGGAATCTGCTTCTTCGGGAAGGGAAAAGTGCTATTCAAAAAGAAAATTGGGCAGACCGTATCGCTTTTGCTCTTTACACATTGAAAAACTATGAAGGAAAACAGGTACTTGCCCAAGTACTTGCGAAAGAAGCGAAAGGATTCCTTCAGAACCGCTTTACCCAGACAGAAGTAAGACGGCTCTATCAAAGCGCCTGGGCGAAGTACAGGGACAGGGGGTGGTTCCGCGGTTTGCTGGAGAGCTTTGTTGAAAGAGAAGAAACGGAAAATATCCGCCTTATTCAGGAGCAGGTGTGGAATCTGGCGGATTCCATCGTTGATCCCGGAAGCGAAGTAAGGTGCGCCCTTGGAAAGAGCTATGACAGCTTTCTTAAACGGCTTACAGAAGATAAAAAACTGCAGGAGGAAATCAATACATGGGTGTCCGCTAATCTTGCAAGTCTTTTGGAAAACAGGAAAGACTTCTTTGAAAACCTTTGGGACAGCCATCAGGAAAATGCGGAAAAATTTCTGGCAGGAAAAATACTGGACCTTGTAAAAAATGAGTTGGGGAATCCTGAAAAAAAGGAAAGAAACGATAAATTCCTCTTAAAACAATGCAGGCGCCACGTCGGCTGGCTCCATGAAAAAATTGCCGGCGGTGTCACCAAAGCGCTCTCTCCTTACGACGGCAGAAAGATGGCAAGCATGGCAAAGAACAGTGTCGAAAATGAAGTGCAGGCTATCCGGATTAACGGTACCATCATCGGCGGTATGGCAGGACTGCTCTTCTATCTTGCGGTATGGGCGGGAGGGATTTTCTGATGAAAAGATATAAAACGGCGGACCGCATCTTCCTGGCATCAGCCATTCTTTTCGTAATCGCCGTAGGAGTTCACTGTTTCTGTGAAAATCCTTTGGCAGGCCTTTTTTACTTCCTTGCCCAGTCCTGTCTCATCGGCTGTTTTGCCGACTGGTTTGCCGTAGAAGCCCTTTTCCGGAACAGACTTCATCTTCCTCTTTTTAAACCGCTTATTCCTGCTAACAGGGAAGCCGTTCTCCGGCGGCTTCAGGAAACGGTGGAAGGAAAACTGGTGGGGAAAGAAACTTTTACTGACTTGCTGAAAAATTTTTCCCTCATTCAATTCATTGAAAAAGAAGCAGAAGGCTCTGTGAAAGACATCGAAATCGACCTTGCCCGGAGCGGCGGCGAACTTCTTCTGGGATTCATGGAAGACCATAAGAAAGACTTGTCCTGCTGGATCAGGCAAGGCGTGGACAACGCAAAAGGCAACCTTGCTGCTTATCTCAGAAAAAAAGCGCTGGAAGGAAACTATGTGGAGCAGCTTCTGGATAAGCTCCTTGAAGAAGCACAGCGTGCCGTCAAATCGAACCAAATGAAGCAGATGATCACAGACAAACTGGAAAAATTGGGAGAAAATCGGGAGCGCGGATTTTTGGAAAGGCTCGTTTATAGCTTTGCAAAGTTTACAAATACCGTAGACTATGAAGACATGGCGGAAGCTTTCCTTGCGGCGCTGTCAGAACGAATCGAACTGTGGCGCGTGGATATCCACCCTTTTCACAAAACACTCCTGAAAGAATGGAATGCTGCTGTAGAAGCCTTCCTGAAAACAGAAGAAGCGGAAAAAGCCCTTGCCCATTTTGCGGAAGAACTCTATCAATCTGTTTCTGTGGAAGAAAAAGCAGATGCCCTATACAACAGTCTTTATGAAAAATGGGCGGCAGGAGATCAATTTGAAAAATGTTTCGTCCCGAAATTGCGAACTATGCTCCACAATGCTCTCCGAAGCGTGGCGGAAAACAAAGAACTCCGTGCCGGCATTGATGAGAGCGCCAGAGCTTTGGGAGGAAATATTTTGGAAAAAGAATATCCCCATATTTCTTCCGTCACCGCAGATATCCTGAAGAAATTCAAAGATAGCGACCTGAATGAATTTATTGAAGCGAAAGTCCACAAGGAACTGGAAGGCATCCGAATCAACGGGGCTGTTGTGGGACTCGCTGCCGGTGCTGCACTCTACGGATTGATTGAGTATCTTTACTTGCCTTTTATTTCCTTACTTTTTTCGTTATAAGGAAATCTGTAAGTCCTGACGAATAAAAAGTCCTGTAAAAGGCAGGCCGGTTTTTGTTATAATGGGCAAAGAGGTGATAATAATGGAATTTTTAAATGAAAAGAACATGATTGTTGACGGCGTGGACAAGTATTATGTTTCCGAACTGAAGCGTGTATACGGCAGTGCGGAATACGATGGGGAGGAATTTGTTTTCCTTTATGATCCGGAACAGGAAGACACTACCCGCGCCTATCGTCCTGACAGCTTCGTGATGGCGGTGATGATGGACGATGAGATTTTCGACGGCAAGGTGCTTCAGTACCTCGTGACCCTGTCCTATGACGGACATGTGAAAGGCGTGGAATATCTGGGACTGGATGATGCAGGCCGTCCTGATGCCGTTGATGTGGAATAAAACAGACTGATGAATGAAGAAAAGGAGTTGTGAAAAGATGAGTTTCTTTTTGCAGCTCCTTTTGTGACGGTTTTATGAGTAATAAAAGAGCTGCGAATCGGGATCGTCCCTTTCACAGCTCTTTTTTGTTTTATTCAATTTTCAGTAAAGTATTATCTGTTGCCCAGGTGGTTATCGAACATGTAGAGGAGAGCGGCGCCTTCCTGTGCTTTTTCGAATCCCGTGATGTTGTCGCGGGCGTTGACTTCTTCTTCAATCTGTTCGGTGACGTACCACTGGAGGAAAATTTCGGTTTCCAGATCGCCTTCTTCGCGGGCAAGTTTAACAAGGCTGCGGATGGAAGCGGAAACAGCTTCTTCGTGAGCCAGAGAGTCTTTAGCGACATCCAGCGGATTGTCGTAGTGTTTCTTGACGCCTTCAATCGGAAGGAAGTCGACGGTACCGTCTCTGTCTTCAATGTAAGCAATGAGTTTCAGGGCGTGTTCTCTTTCTTCTTCATACTGTTTGTCCAGCCATTTTGCATAGCCGTTCAGTGCCAGGTTTTTCATGTCGTGGGACATGGAACGATAGAGGTAGCCGGATGCAAATTCCATGTTTACCTGTTCAACAAGCGCTTTTAAAAGTTTCTTTGATAATTTCATGATAAATCTCCTTTTTTATAAACTCTTAAGTATCTAAAACTTTCTATGCATACTATAACATAGAAAAATATCGATGTAAAGGGGTGAGTTAAAAAGATTAAAAAATTTTTTAGGCAGTCTTTTCTGATGCATGACGTATTATAGAAATACGTATAGGAAATACTCTTTATAAAAAATATTCATTCCTTTGTAGTGGTATTTATTTCAGCAGAAAGCTGCTTTGACTTGACAATACTTGACAGTATCTATGGTTGGGCATACAATTTTTAGAATAGTATTAAATGGGAAGTTATGCCCGAAACAAGTTATGTAAAAGTGGAGGATAAGATGAGCAAGCCTCTTGTTGCTATAGTAGGACGCCCGAATGTGGGAAAATCTACGATTATTAACGGCCTTGCCCAGAAGCGTGTATCAATTGTTGAAGATATCCCCGGTGTGACGCGGGATCGTATTTACTGTGACGTGCGCTGGCTGGATCGTGAGTTTACCATGATTGACACGGGCGGTATTGAGTTTCGTGATGAAGCGGATCAGATATCCGATGGTATCCGCCAGCAGGCGCAGCTTGCCATGGAAGAGGCAGATGTGATTCTTTTTGTCGTCGATGCCCGTGTCGGTGTGCAGGAGGATGATCAGACGATTGCAGGAATGCTTAGGCGTACGGGAAAGCCCGTGGTACTCTGCGTGAATAAAGTGGACAGTGAAAATCAGAAAATGGATACGTATGAGTTTTATTCCCTGGGAATCGGCGATCCCATGCCGGTATCCGCTGTAAACCATCTGGGATTCGGTGATTTGCTGGATAAGATTTCGGAAGGATTTCCGCCTCGTGAGGAATATGATTCTCCCGATATCATCCGCACGGCGATCGTGGGGCGTCCGAATGTAGGGAAATCGACGCTGATCAATTCTCTTCTCGGCTATGAGCGTTCTCTTGTGGCTGATGAAATGGGAACTACTCGTGACGCTGTGGATTCCGTATGGAAATACAAAGGGAAGACTTTCATTCTTGTAGATACGGCAGGGATGCGTAAGAAAGGAAAGATTGACGAACCTCTGGAAAAGTACAGTGTTATCCGTTCGATTCGTGCAATTGATAATTGCGATGTGGCGATTTTTGTCCTTGATGCGAACGATATGCTTACGGAACAGGATAAAAAGATTATCGGGTATATCCATGAGGCTGGCAAAGGACTTATCCTTATGGTGAATAAGTGGGATATGATTCCCAAAGAGACGAATACCATGGTGGAATTGGAAAGGCAGGTACGTGACGGCCTTCCTTTTGCTCCTTATATCCCCATGCTTTTTGGATCGGCTCTGACAAAGCAGCGCATCCAGCGCCTCGGCGATATGATTTACAATGTGGCGGAGCAGCAGTCCATGCGGGTGTCTACGGCAGTTCTGAATGATTTGCTGGATGATGCGAAAATTGTGAATCCGCCTCCTGCCCATGCCGGCCGTGTGGCGAAAATTTATTATATGACGCAGGTGGGGATCCGTCCGCCGACTTTCGTCATGTTTGTGAATGACGCGAACCTGATTCATTTTTCTTATGTCCGTTTTATAGAAAACCGCCTTCGCGCAGCCTTTTCTTTTGAGGGGACACCAATCCGTATCGTGCTGCGGAGCAAGAAAGACGGTGACGAATTATGATGGAAACGGTTGTAATCGTACTTTTTGCCTATCTTATCGGTGCGGTTCCGTCAGGATATCTTATCGGGCGGATCTTCTACGGCGTCGATTTGAAGAAGACGGGAAGCAGAAATATCGGAGCAACAAACGCGTACCGTACACTTGGAATGAAAGCGGGTCTGGCGGTGTTTTTCTGTGATTTCATGAAAGGGGTTATTGCTGTTCATCTGGGAATGCCCGAACCGACAACGGTTCTCTTATGTGCGCTTTTCGCAATTATTGGGAATGACTGGTCCATTTTCCTTAAGTTTAAGAGCGGCAAAGGGGTAGCCTGCGGTGTGGGAGCCTTTGCGTATATCTGTGCGCCGGCGACGATTGCATCATTTATTGTCTGGCTCATTGTTTTTCGATGGAAGAAAATCGTTTCGCTCGCCTCAATCGCGGGTGCACCGGTGGTACCGATTGTTATTTGGGTTTTGGGAGAACCTTGGGAGTATGTGGTATTCAGTCTGGCGGCGGCTCTCATTGTTGTGGTAAAACATAAGGAAAATATCGAAAGACTTTTGCGGGGAGAAGAAAAACCGATTATACAGGGAAAGAAGGAATCGCAGTGAAAATAGCCATGATCGGTTCCGGCGGATGGGGGACGGCGATGGTTACATCGCTTGCCGCCCGCCATGATGATTTGGAACTGTACTGCCGCAGGGAAGAAGCGGCACGGGAATTGAAGGAAACAAGAGAGAATAAAGAATATTTGCCGGGGGTCCGCATTCCGGTCCATGTAAAAATTACGAGTGATCTGGAAAAAGCTGTATCCGGTGCGGACTGCGTGGTGTTGTCTACTCCGTCTAAAGCGGTAGAAATAACGGCGGAAGCTATGGCGCCTTTTATGAAGAAAAATGCTGTTGCAGTATGTGCTTCTAAAGGTCTTGCCGATGAAGCGGGCCATCGTTTATCGGAAATCATTTCAGAAAAGTTTTCTTCCGTAACGGACCGGATTGTTGTTTTATCCGGACCGAATCATGCGGAAGAAGTGGGTTTCGGTCTTCCGGCGGCAACCGTGGCGGCATCAGAAGTGCCGGAAGCTGTACAGATTGTGCAGGATGTTTTCATGCGGCCCGTGTTCCGTGTATACCGCAGTGATGATATCCGCGGCGTAGAATACGGCGGCGCATTGAAAAATATCGTAGCTCTTGCCTGCGGTGTGCAGGACGGAATAGGCCTTGGCGATAATTGTCGTGCTGCGCTTATGACACGGGGGCTTGTGGAAATGGCAAGATTTGGTGTGCATTTCGGCGCCCGCCGGGAAACTTTTTTCGGCTTATCGGGAATGGGCGACCTTGTTGCTACATGTACCAGTACCCACAGCCGCAATCACAGGGCGGGCCTTATGTTGGGGAAAGGAAAGACCGCAAAAGAAATCTGCGAAGGAACCCACATGGTGGTGGAAGGAATGCGCACGGCTTTCCTTGTGAATGAAATCGCAAGGCGCGAACATATCGATATGCCGATTACTGAAGAAGTGTGCCGCCTTCTGGAAGGGGAACACACGGCGCAGGAAGCCTTGGAAAATTTGATGACCCGTGCGAAAAAGGCGGAAATTGAGACGTATCTGGAGCCCTGATAAAAACCGGGCGGGGAATCATAGTATAAATATATGAGCCGTTTGCCACATTGTGGTATAATTTAATAAATTTCCAATTGGTATTTCAAGCAGTATATTTTTTGAAAACTGATGGGAAATAAGAACATCATCCTTGAAACGGAATGAAAAATGAGAATCATTGGAGGAAGCGCGAAAGGGACAGCCTTGCTGTCGCCTGTGGGGAAAGGGATGACCCGGCCTACGCTCGGGCGGGTACGTGAAAGTATATTCAATGTGCTTGCCAATGTGGGAATGAAAGATACCCGTGTGCTTGATATTTTTGCAGGAACCGGCGCGATGGGGCTGGAAGCTTTGAGCCGGGGCGCGGCACATGCGACATTTTTGGATAAGGCGACATGTAAGCTTATCCGTGAGAATGCGGTGAAATGCCATGTGGAAAACAGGGCGGATGTTTTACCCGGCGATGTCAGCCGTTCTTTGGCAAAGCTTGCAGGGAACAGGTATGATTATTTGTTTATGGATCCTCCTTACGGGAAGGGCTATATTGATCAAATTCTTGCTTTGATTTTCGCTTGCAGGATTCCTGCTGAGAATGCTATTATTATTGCAGAGCATTCTATAGAAGAACCGCCGGATATGACCCGTTTGGGGGAGAAATGTTCGGTATGGAAAGAAAAGAAAGTGGGAAATATGGTTGTTACTTACCTCCTTTGCCGGGGTTCTGAGGGAGAAGGTTCATGAAAATCGCTATTTGTCCGGGCAGTTATGATCCCGTTACTTATGGCCATTTGGACATCATTAAGAGAAGCGCCGTACTTGTAGATAAATTAATTGTCACGGTGTTTGTGAATCCATCTAAAAAAGCGTCCCTTTTTTCTATTGAAGAACGGCTGGATATGCTTCGTGAAACGACGAAGGATATCCCCAATGTAGAAGTAGATACATCGACGGGGTTGCTCAATGTGTATGCTGCCAGTAAAAACTGCCATCTTATTATTCGTGGCCTGCGGGCGTTCAGTGATTTCGAATATGAATTTCAGCGGGCGCTCATGATTAAGAAGATTGATCCTACGTTGGAAACCGCTTTTTTCATGACAGACGGACGATATTCATACCTGTCCTCCACCGGTGTGAGGGAATTGGCATATTTTAACGGTGATGTGTCACAGATGGTTCCCCCTTATGTGGAAGCTATGATAGAGAAAAAATTAAAGTTACTTAAGAAATGAGGTTGTAAAATGGATACAAGAAAATTGCTTGAAGAACTTGAAAATGTTATTGACAGCGCAACCGAAGTACCGTTCTCCAACAAGAAAATGGTAGACAAAGATGAAATCGAACGACTGATTGACGCGATTAACCAGTCGCTTCCCAATGAATTGGAAAGTGCCCGCCGTATCGTCGCCGATAAGGAAAGAATTCTTCTGGATGCAGAGAAAAAAGCGGATGACACCATTGCTCAGGCGAAAGATTACATCGCAAGGATTACCGAAGAGAGCGAATTGGTAAAACAGGCACAGGAAAGGGCCAATGAAGTGGTGACTTCCGCCAACCATTCCGCCGAGGAATTGCGCAGCAGTTCCGTTACCTACGCGACTGATGTTTTGAAATACGTGGAAACGAATATGGAAAACATGCTGGATACCTTGAAGAAGAACCGCCAGAGCTTGATTGATTCCAACACGGCAGCTGCCAGGGAAGAACAGAAATAAAAGATTTCAGCTTTTTGGAATACGTTTATCTGTATTATTCATGGTGTAAGAAGGAAACGGAGTCCGACGATGGGAAGTATGAACAGAAAGCAGGTGCTTCTTTGCGCCCTTGCCTTTATCATACCGGCTCTTGTCGGATTTTTTGTGTGGAGTGATGATGGGAAACGCTCCGGAGAAGATTCCGTGGTTGCGGAAATAACGGAAAGCGGAAACGCAAATGAAGAAAGCCGTGTCCTCGTATATGTCGTAGGCGCCGTGAAAGAACCGGGTGTCTATGAACTGCAGCGGGGGAGCCGCGTGTATGACGCGGTGCAGGCTGCCGGAAACGTTCTTCCTTATGCGGATATGGAAGGCGTCAATATGGCAGAACCCGTTGAAGATGCTATGAGGGTCTATATTCCTCTCAATCCGGAACGGACGACTCCCGCCGCAGCCGGTTTGGTGAATATTAATCATGCCTCGGGAACGGAGCTGGAAACACTTCCCGGCATTGGAGCCAAGACGGCAGATAAAATTATTGAATACAGAAACGAACATGGCGGGTTCCGCTCAAAAGAGGAATTGAAAGAGGTACCCACCATCGGGGAGGGGAAGTACGCCAAAGTGTCAGAGCGGATTACCTTATGAAACGGAAATATATATTTCTTTGGTGTGCTTCCTTTTTGGCTGCAGGGATATTTTTTGCGTCTTTTTTTGAGTTTTCTCTTTTTGGGGGAGGACTCTTTTTATTTTTGTCTTTGATGGGTATCCTTTCAGGGAGAGTTTTCGGGAAAACAGGTGTTGTGTGGGTATGCGGCGCTCTTTTTTTATGTGCTGCCGGTGCGGTCCGTATGGAAATGGCAGAAGAAATATGGAGACAGCAGTCACAGTACATTGTGGGCAGTGAAGGAACCTTCTGCGGCATCGTTGCAGAGGAACCTCTTGTGTACAAAGGGGAGGACGGATATACCCGGTATCTTATTGATCTGAGGAAAATCCGTTATGCCGATGGAGAAGAAAAAAGCATTTCAGGAACAGTGTACCTGTATGACTTTGCCGTTGAGAATAAATATCCTGTCGGAACTGCACTGGAAGCGGAAGGAAAGCTGCGGCCCCTCCGTTTATATAAGAATCCGGGGAAAATCGATCTGGAAAAGCGCTACGAAAGCGGGCATCTCTTAGGACGAATTTACAGCAAGGAGAACAGCCGTATCCGCCCTGTAGGAGAAACCGGGGAGTATAGGGTGACGCGCTGGGCGGAAACGATGAGGGAACGGTTGGCATGTTTTTTTGCTTCCTACATGGATCCTGTACGCCTTCCTGTTCTGATGACACTTCTTTTCGGCGGACACTATTCAGAAATTCCCAAAGACATCATCCATTCTTTTTCAGTGACCGGCATTATTCACATCTTGTCCGTTTCCGGTTCTCACATCGCGCTGCTTTTCGGTTTTTTATATTTCCTTGGGAAGTGGCTGGGACTTTCCATGAAGGTAACGGTGGTTCCCGCTGTGCTTCTTGTGCTCGTGTATGCCGCTATGTCAGGCTTTGTGCCTCCTGTGATCCGCGCGTCCCTCATGGGAATTCTTGCCGTGATCGGTGTCCTTCTGGAACGGGGGAGGACGGCGCTCAATCTTCTGGGAGCGGCAGTGGCGGGGATGCTCTTGTGGAACCCCTATTTCCTTTTTGATATCAGCTTCCAGCTTTCCGTCTGCGCGTCGGCAGGAATACTGCTTTTTTATGAACCGCTTCGGCATGCGCTTGCCCTATTAGGAAAAATTCCGCCCCGGATCTGTGAAGGCTGTGCTCTTTCTACGGCGGCCCAAATCCTCGTGCTTCCCATTATTTTGTATAATTTTCATAGCTTCCCGCTATATTTCATACCTGCCAACCTGATCGTTGTGCCGCTTTTGGAATGGGTGATCATTGGGGGACTTTTGGCGGCGCTCTCTTCTTTTCTTTTGATGCCTCTGGCAGGAGGAATCCTGCAGTTTGCCGATTACTTCCTCTGGGCGGCGCTGCGGTTGAATGGATTTATTTCTTCACTGCCGGAAGCGTCTTTTGAAGCGGGCAGTCTTTCCCTTGCCGAAGGGATTTTGTATTATATAGGAGTGGCGGTTTTCTGTTTCAAAAGAAAATGGGAACGGAAAGGGCAATATCTTCTTGCCGGTATCATTTTTGCAGGGGCGATTCTTTTGTTGGCAGAATGGGCGGCGCGCCGGGAGACCGTTCTGCTGGCGCCTGATTTGGGAGTAGATACGGGGACGGTACTTATCTCCGGTGACGCGAAGATCGTGTATTATAAAAGCAGCGGGATTCCTTCGGCGGCAAGCGGACGCGAATTGGATTCAATCTTGGGGTACCATGGAATTTTTGATATAGACGTGCTTCTTCTCAATCTGGAAGAGGTGAAGAAGCCTGTCCCGTTTGAAATGGATACAAGAATAAAAGAGATATGGGCGGTCGGAGGAAAAGCGGAAACGCTTGCACCTTTCCTTATAAAAGATTTCAAAGGAACAGTCAGAAACCTATCGCCGTCGCGCCTGCGCTTAAAAAACGGATTGACAGTCATAACAAACGGAAGTGCCCTTCGTGTGGGAAAAGGTTCGTGGGATGTATACTTTGCAGGAAATAAGAATTTCAGTGAAGGAGATTCCCCACACACTGCATGGGTGGGAGGATCGAACGGTTTCCGCCGCGGCGTATCGGAAAAGGAACTGGGCAGATTAAGACCTGAAGCGGCAGTATATGGCGGCGGCGGGCGATTCGCCGGTGAGGACAAAGATGTTTTTTATCTCTGCAATTGTCCCGTAGCATATACGGAGAACGAAGGGATGGCGGAATTGATATGGGAAAAAGACGGATGGCGGTTATTGCAGGAAAGATGGGACGGAAATAATGGCAGTAAAACAAATCTTATCCAATTGCAAAATTTTATACGGTAATGACTCGGTTACTATCGGATTGCGGAGAGAGGAAATCATCCGTGATTATTTTCATGGAGAAATACCCGAGGTGACGGTGCTTGATTCTCCGGGGAATTATGACCTTTACAGGAGTTATCTGGAAGGGCAGTCCCTCTTTGCCGTAAAGACGGCAGTGGTCATGGAGAATCCTTTTTTTATAAAAAGGCCGCCGAAAGATAAAAAGGAAGAAAATGAATTTAACGGTTTCATAAATATACTGAAAGAGTTGACACCCGATATATTGGCGATTTTTACGGTAGACGGCGCTTTAGATAAAAGAACGAAGGCCTCTAAAACGTTACTTTCTGTCTGCGGGAGTGAAGAATGCAGTCTTTTAGCGCCGCGGGAGGGCGCGTCCGTCATGGCGCGGATGCTCATGGACTGCGGGAAGCGGGTGGAGCCGGAAGCACGGGCGTATATGGAAGAAGTTATCGGTTCCTGGGAGACGATTTCCCGCCCTTTTCTTCAAACAGAATGTGATAAAATCGTATTAATGGCAGGAAACAGGACCGGTATTTCGAAAAAGCTTCTGGAATACGCTTTGCCTGAGTATATGGATCAGGGGATTTTTAAGTTTACTGATGCCCTGATTGCCAAAAATGCGTCTGCCGTTATGGAGAATACCGATCATGTGTTTACGGATGTGTCGGAAACAATTAAAAATCTGGGGTTTATTTCCGCTAAATTCAGAAAAATAAAAATACTGAAAGAAATGCAGCGGAACCATGCACCCTTGCCGCAGATACAGAAAGCGGCAGGGGTGACGAACCAATGGGCGTGGAAAAATCTGGAGAAGGATGCCCGCTTTGTTTCTGAAGAAGATGCGGAATGGATGCTGCTGAATATATTTGAGTATCATTGGGGAATTCGTGAAGGAAGCGCGCAAACGGTAAAAGAGTTGCTGCTGCGTTATTGTATGCGTAAATGAGAGAGGCGGATATGTATAAAGCTGTAAAAGTTTTCTGGGGTATTTTTGTGTCGGCTGCTGTTCTTGCCGGAGCAGCTCCTTTTGTCTGGGCGGGGAAAGATACGGTTATTCCCGGCGTTCGCCTGAACGGTACCGCGGTAGGCGGCATGGGGAAAGTCCGGCTGGAGGAGTTTTTTCGGGAAAAGAATGAAGAGCTTGCCGCAAAAAAACTGGCACTTAACCATGGCGCGGTTCATGAAGAGTGGTCATATAAGGATTTAAACGTGCATTTTGATAAAAGCAGGGCAGATGAGCTTTTGCGGTTGGGGAAAACGGAAAATCTGCTTTCTGACTGGATCACCCGCTGGAAAGCAGTCATTTACGGTGATGTAGTAGGGGTGGTTCCGCTTTATGACAGGGAAACGCTTTGCACGAAAGTGGATGAACTTGCCGTGAAGTATGGGCAGACGCCGAAAGAGGCTATGCCTGTCATAAAAGATGACGGGACAGTGGAATTTACTGAGGGCGTACCTTATCTTGTTTTTGATCGGCCGAAACTTGTGGAAATCGTAGGAAATGCCCTTGTCAGTGAAGATACGGATGCTGTGGAAATTCCCGTGACGGAAGAAAAGATGCCGATGCTGACAAAGGAGCGGTTGAAAAATTTTAATACGGTTCTCGGTGTTTATACGACGAATTTTGGGGAAAGTCCCAACAGAAGCAGAAATATCGAATTAGCGGCGGAAGCTATCAGAGGGTCTGTAGTGGATCCGGGTACCGTATTTTCCTATAACGATGCTACAGGAGAACGGTCTCCGGACAAGGGATACTTGGAAGCGCCTGTCATTGTGAATGGAAAGCCGCAGCCCGGTTATGGCGGCGGCGTGTGCCAGGTGAGTACGACTCTTTTTAATGCGGTGCTTCTTTCGGGAATGGAAGTGACAGAACGGAGTCCTCATTTTTCACCGGCATCGTATGTGCCCATAGGACAGGATGCTACTGTTTCTTATGGGGACCTGGATTTTCAATTTATAAATAATTTTAAAAATCCGGTTTACGTATATACGAAGTATGAACCGGGCGCGGTGACATGCTGGATCATCGGCACCAGGGAGGATAAACCGGAGGAATCCCGCGTTCTGCTTGAGTATTCGGGCGCGATAGGATTCAATACGCAGGAAAAGGTGGATCCCGTGCAGACGGAAGAAAAGACGGTAGAATACGGACATGAAGGATATGATGCGGAAATCCTCCAGTATGCCCGCTGGGCGGACGGACGTGTTTACGAAAGAAGTTTCCCGTCATACTATGATCCCGTAGATACTGTGATTACATACAATAAAGATCCGAAAAAAGCAGAAGCCGAAAAGAAGGCTGACGCTGAAAAGAAAGCGAAGGAACGGCAGGATGCCGGCAGGAAAACAACGGAAAAGAACAAAAGAGATAAAGAGAATAAAGAAGAGCAGAAAGCCGTCATAATCCCTTTGGGGAACTGAGGCGTTCTGCTGCATATTGGAGGGATTACGATGGGAAAGTATCGGCTGAAATCAAAGCAGAAAGGTTCAGTCATTACTTTAATGGAAGTGGATACAGAATGCCAGGCTTGGTACATTCAGGCCGATGACAGAAACGCGGCTCTTCAGGTATTGAAAGCCATGAGCGATGAAATCCGCTGTTTGAGGAATATTTATTTGAATGGGGATGATGTGACGGAAGAAGTCTGTCCCCTTTTAATGACTATAGGTGATGCGTCTCTTCCGGAAGAAGAATTCAGTGAGATGTATGGTGCTGGAAATCCGGATGGCGGTATGGATATGCATAGGACAGAAGATTCGCCGGAAGGGGAGGCTGATTCTGAACCTGTTTTCAAGCTGCCTTCTATCCGTGATGTGCAGGCAGCTATGGCTGCAGCTCCGCCGGTGGAAGACAGGCCTGCACTTTCTCAAACGGCAGGCATTTCTTTTTCGAGCGAATTGCCGTCTTTAGCGAGCGTGCTTCCTGCTTCCGCTTTCCAATTATCCGCTTCCGGAGAGAAGAGAACGGACGGCATCCTTTTAGGCAGATCACATATTAAAGGGAAAATATCGGATATCAGTACGATCCGGGAAGAACAGGGCGGTATCGTCGTACAGGGAACTGTCATTGGCTGTGAGTGCCGAGAACTCCGTGAAAACAGGTGTCTGTTTACCATGAAGCTGGCTGATGAGACGGACGGAATCCTTTGCAAAAAGTTTTTTGAAAAGAAGGAAGACGCACAAAAGCTGACCGGTGTAAAAAAGAATATGACAGTAAAAGTCAGGGGGAATGTGCAGCTTGATAAATTTACCGGCGGCCTTGTGCTGAATATTTCCCAGATGGAACAAGGGAAAGAGAAAGAAATCAACCATGAGGATATGGCCGAAACACCGCGTGTGGAACTCCATCTTCATACGAAAATGAGTTTGGACGGACTCATCGATAATGAAGAGATCATCAGGACGGCGGCAAAGTGGAAGCATCCTGCCGTGGCGATTACGGATCACGGCGTCATTCAGGCATTTCCCCAAATACAAACATTGGCGGCAAAATACGGGCAAAAAGTCATCTACGGCATGGAAGGTTATCTGATCGATGAAGTGCCTGAAGATATTGACAGTGACCGGCAGCAGTACAGCCATATTATCCTGCTGGCAAAAAATATCACGGGGCTCCGCAATTTGTACCGTCTTGTGACGCTGTCCCATCTGAAATACTACCGCAAGCGTCCTCTTCTGCCCCGTCCGCTCCTTGAGGAATTCAGGGACGGACTGATGTATGGTTCCGCCTGTGTCATGGGTGAATTTTTCCGTGCCGTTTTGAACGGAGACAGCGATGAAGAACTGATCCGTCTGGCGAAATTCTATGATTATCTGGAAGTGCAGCCGCTGGGAAACAATGAATTCCTGCTGTATGAAGATAAGTATGCTGCCATCACGACGAAAAAAGATTTGCAGGAGCTGAACAAGAAAGTTATTGAAATAGGAGAAAAAGCGGGGATTCCTGTATGCGCCACATCTGATGCCCACTACCTTTTTGCCGAATACGCGCGGGACAGAGATATCCTTTTGTCCAACTGGGAAAAACCGGGGAAAATAGAATCCCATCCGCCGGTATACCTTCGGACGACGGAGGAAATGCTGGAGGAATTCAGCTATCTGCCGAAAGAAAAAGCGGAGGAGATCGTCATCACGAATACCCGCCGAGTGGCGGAGCAGTGCGAGGTCATTGAACCGCTGGCGGAAGAATGGAAATCGTACAATCCGAAAATTGCCGGTGCCGATGATAAGCTGAAAGCCATGTGCTATGAGAAAGCGGTGGAGCTTTATGGAGAACCGCTGCCGGAAATCATCCGGGACAGGCTTGATTTGGAGCTGACACCGATCATTAATCACGGCTATGGCGTCCTATACTACATCGCCCATAAACTCGTCAAGCATTCTAACGACCGCGGCTACCTGGTGGGATCCCGGGGTTCTGTCGGGTCTTCTTTTGTGGCGACACTGGCAGGCATCACGGAAGTGAATCCGCTTCCGCCCCACTATGTGTGCCCCCATTGCCACTGGAACCAATTCTTTACTGACGGTTCCGTCGGCGGCGGTTTTGATCTGGCAGATAAGAAATGCCCGAACTGCGGCACGGAATTAAATAAGGATGGGCACAATATCCCGTTTGCCGTTTTCCTGGGATTTGACGGAGACAAAGTGCCTGATATCGATCTGAATTTTTCCTCCGGCGACGACCAGGCGGTGGCCCATAAGTACACCGAAGAACTCTTCGGGCGGGATAATGTATTCCGCGCAGGAACGATTGCGGGGATCCAGGATAAGACAGCTTTCGGATTCGTCAAACGGTACGCGGAAAACCGCGGGCTGACATTCAATGATATTTTTATAGAAAAATTATCTGCCGGCGTGGCAGGGGTAAAACGGACCACAGGGCAGCATCCCGCCGGTATCATGGTCTGTCCCCGGGATATGGATATCCACAATTTCACGCCACTCCAATATGCCGCCAATAAAAGATGGCTGAAAGATGAAACGGGAGAAAAAATTCCGGGTACCATCACCACCCATTTTGATTACCATTCTATTTCAGGACGCATGCTGAAACTGGATATTCTGGGCCACGATGATCCGAAAGTCATACGTATGCTTCAGGATATCACGGGCATCGATCCGCTTCACATTCCTTTCAATGATGAAAAAACGCTGTCCCTTTTCAGCTCGCCGGATGCTCTCGGCATTACGTCGGAACAGTTGAAAGCGGCGGTGGGGGACAAGGGGATTACCGTGGGGGCGATTGGCCTTCCCGAATTCGGCACACCTTTTGTCCGCGGTATGCTGGAGGATACGCGGCCCAAAAATTTCTCCGAGCTTGTCCGCATTTCCGGCTTTTCTCACGGGACGAACGTGTGGCTGAATAATGCGCGGGATTTGATTACGTCAGGCAAGGTCAAACTGGAAGAAGCGATTTCCACGCGCGATGATATCATGAACTACCTGATTGAACATCATGTAAAACCGCTGACTGCTTTCAAAGTCATGGAAAACGTGCGTAAGGGTAAGGGGCTGGAAAAAGGAAATTCCAACAACCGGAAAGAATTGGAAGATGCCCGGGTACCGCAGTGGTTCATTGACTCATGCCTGAAAATTTCCTACCTTTTCCCAAGAGCCCATGCGGTGGCTTACGTTATGATGGCGTTCCGTATCGCCTGGTTCAAGGTGTATGAACCTCTTGCTTACTATGCGGCTTACTTCACTATTCGGGCGGAAGGCGCATTCAATGCGGCGGTTATTTTAAGAGGACTGGCGTCCCAGTCGGCAGAGCTGGCGCGGATTAATTCGCTACCTCACCCAACGGCGGTGGAAAAAGGGAGTGCCACAGTTATTGAGGCAGCGGCGGAAATGTATCTTCGCGGTTTGAAGTTCCTGCCTATCGACTTGAATAAATCATCCGCTTCTGAATTTCTCATGGAAGACGGCGCACTCCGCCCTCCGTTCAATTGCATTCCCGCTTTGGGAAATACGGTAGCAAAGGAAATTGTTGAAGCCCGCAGGGAACATCCCTTTACGTCGAAAGAAGATTTGAAAAAGCGAGGCAAGGTAAGCCAGAGCATTATCGATACTATGGATGAAATGGGAATCCTCCACGGTATGCCGGAAGAAGAACAGATTAACCTGTTTTCTTTCTGAAATATATAAAACGCAATAAAAAATAAATCACCCGATTCACGATACAGTGAAGAAGGTGATTTATTTTTTATCGATGATATCCATATTTCGGAGTAAGACGGGCCTGCCCCGCCAGGAAAAAGCATATTCTCCATATTCTTTTGTAAATCGGCGGTTTGAAATCTGTTCCAGTGTTTCTCTTTCCAGACGGGGGATCCGGTCTGCACCCGTTTCCGGAAGGGGAGAGTATGCTGCATTTTCATTAAAGGGACAGCATTTCTGGCACTCATCACATCCGAAGATAAGCGGCGTCTTACGAAGAATATTTTTTTCTTCTTCATTTAAGACTTCTTTCTTTTGCGTGAGGTACGATTTGCATCGCCACGGATTGAACCGTTCGTGGGAAAGCGCTTTTCCGGGGCATGCCGCGAAACAGCGGGTGCAGCTGCCGCAGTTCATTGCAAGCGGGGTGTCCGGAGGAAGTGCCAAAGTGGTCAGTATGGCTCCGATGGTAAAGTAAGAACCGTACTTCGGATGTATGAGGCAGTGGTTCCTGCCGAAAAAACCGAGTCCTGCCTGGTAAGCGAGCCAGCGGTCTGCCATGGGGGATGTATCGGTAATCGCATGGAATTTTTCATTGGGATACTGCTCTTCCATATATCCGATAATTTTTGCAAGATACGCGCGGACAACGTGGTGATAATCTTTGGCTCGTGCATAAAGGGCGATATTTGCATTCTTTTCCTCGGGGTACCGGTAAGGGAAGAGAATGACAGCGATGGACTTCGTATCCGCGAGAATTTCTTCAGGCGCCAGCCGCTTTTCTATCTCCGCCGGCGCGAAAGGAACGGGACCCGCTTTTTCCAGTTTTTCGGAAAGCTGGGGGGCGATAGGGCAGGACATGCATCCTACGGCGTCCAGCAGGAGGGAGCGTGCTTTTTCCAATAATAGATTTTTGGCGGAAGAATTCATACATTCCTTTCATAAAAAAGAGCAGGTTTCCCCGCTCCCATTTTACTTGCCGATACGTTTGGACAGGACGTCGCTTACCCGCTCTGTCGGCATATCATCGCTGTCATACAGAAGGCCTTTCGGACTTTTGATAATGAGCCGGTCCATGAGGTTTTGGTCAATCAAATCATTGGTGGCTGACAGGAAAGAGAGACAGGCCTTATCATGCTGTTCTTTTGAAATGAGTCTGGACAGGCCCGGCGCTTTTAACCGCTGCTGCAGGTAAAGCTGGTGGATGGCTTTCCAGCTGTCTTTCTTCGGGCAGGCACGGAGAAGTACGCAGATAGTATATCCTTTTTCTTTCAGATAACTGATGAGCGCCATGGTGTGGGCGGAGTCATCAAGAGAGCCTTCCTGGAGAATGTGATACTTCTCTTCTGCTGCTTTCCGCATGGCTAAGTCAGAAAGATATTTCCCTTCCTTTGTGGAAAAATAGGTACAATAGCGTCCGTATTTCTGAAAAACTTCTTTTGCCCGGGGATGAAACCCGCGGAAGTTGTCACTCATGGACTGGATAATGTCGCCGTCGTAGTCATCGATGATCACGGAGGACATCCGTGTCTTTCCGGAACCTGGCTGGCCTGCGATAATGAAGGCTGTCGGATTCTCCTGCGCCCCTGTTTTGCCCTTTATCATGGCAGGCCAGATAACCGAGTTGAAAAGGGTATTCATCTCTTCGGCGGAAAAACGTCGGACTTCTTCCAACTCTTCTTTTGTCAGTTTGGAGGAGCTCACGGAAGAAAAAAGCTGGTCTGCCGTGTACTTCGTTTCGATGGCATATGCCTCTTTGAGCATTTCAATCTGTTTTTCCATAGAAATCCCATGACCTTTGCGGAGTTCCACCTTGGCCATGGCGCGAACCGTTTTCCGCCATAAATGGAGAAGGCGTTTTTCATCCTCCTGTTGGATTCCTTCTTCACTTCTCATATTGGAAAGCAGATTGTAAATCGTGGTGAATATTTCCGCGTTCACTTCCAACTGGATTCCCATGGGGGTAATTTCCGCGGATTCATACAGTTCATTGATCGATCGCTCGTCATATGGCATAGCCTTAACCAACTCCTTTTATCATCAAATATATGTCCCATCATAACAAAAGGGGAAATATTTGTCTAATGACCGCATTCTTTATTCCTTAAGCGGGACAAATCGACGGCGGGCGGCGTAGCGAGAGAATCATCCCGGTTCCATGGCTTGTCATAGAGCTCCAGACATTCGCGGACTGTTTCATACGCTGCGGAAGCGAGAAGCGAACCGAGGACGGAGAAAGTGCCTGCGTCCGTATAACGCGGGGCATCCGGATCGGTGATGAGCGTGATGCCGTCCGTTCCCGTTCCAGTAGCAGGCAGGCCGTTATTCACATCGGCGATACCCAGATCCTGCAGGGCTGCCGTCTTCCCTTCAGTGATCGTTATGATGGCCCGCGTCATGATGGCGGAAGGAAGGGAAATATTCAGACTGATCATGATATTGATCGTACCTACAGGAAAGAAGTGACCGTCTTTTTCTGTATAGAGCGGCGGAGAACCTGCGCGGGCCGCCGTTTTTTCCGCACCGCCCGTAGTAACTGCGTCAAGAAGAAGCTCCTTATGGGAAAATGTTTTCACGGAACGCCATTCCATCTTTGCCGCTGTAAGAAGGGCGCAGGCCTTTGCCGGATCATATCCGTTTTCCAAAATGGAAAGACGTAAAAATTCAGGGACAGACCCTCCGGGAAATCGATCTTCCGATGGATAAAAGGTTTCCAGTTTCTGGTTGACTGCATAATTGATTTCTTTAAAACCGCCGCCGTAAATGGCAGTGGAAAGGGAAAAACGTGTTTTTTCAAAAGCCAGACAAAGGTGGGAACGTGATGCATGCAGTTTCCCTCCCGCCGGCAGTGTAATCGTTGTGTCCATGGTGTCTCCTTTATTCTTATTATAACAGGCGGTGCTTGTCATATCATTGAACGGCCTATAGAAATATGATAAAATTTAAGCGTATTTTATAATGTGTAAGGAGTACTCATGTTTATTGTGCCTTATATGGTGGTAGCTGCAGTTGCTATCCTGTTTTTTATTGTATGCCGGTTTATAGTGTACGGCGTTGGCGGTAAATCGCGGCACGCCGGGGTGAAAGCGGAAGTGACCGCGGAAATTCCCGTGCGTCCCCGCCGTAAAAAGGTGCCGGTCCGGCAGGCAGTGCCTGAGACGACCGCAGAATTTCCTTTGAGGAAAAAATCAGCTGGTGCCGGAAAATCCGCCGGTGAGACTACACAGATTTTGCCTGTAAAGGAAATTGTAAAAAAGGCTGATGCCGCTATGGGTGCTGATGGCGCTACCCGTGTTTTCGACCGGGGTGAACTGGAAAAAACGCTGCCGCCTGCTAAAATGCCTTCCGGGAAGGTATCTGCCTTTACCGCGGAAAAAGCTCCTGAGATTTTGGAAGGCACACCGACACTCCAATCTCTGGAAGAACGGTTTGTCCGGCATTTCCTGAACCGGTACGGCGCGGTTTCTTCTGTCGTGGAACAAGATACAAGGATGGTAACTGGACACTTAATCCGTAATATGGATATGGATCCTGAAGATATGGCAGACAGTCTGACACATATCATGGTACAGGAAGCGTTACAGAACGCCCAGCGTACGTATGTGCTGATGCCGAACGATACGGTTCTTTCCATGGTGACCGATGCATTTGCGGATGTGGCCAGGGGCCGCCGTTCCGAAACGAGGACAACCCTTGCCTATGATGCGCTGAAAGCGATGCCCCGCATGGAAGAAACACAATTCAATGCGTTGTCGCTCCTTCTTCTTTTTCATTATTCAAGGAATACGGATAATGTGGATATGGAGGCCTTCCGTAAGTACACGAGAAAGTATATTACTCCGTTTCTTAAGGAGCTGCCTGATGAATACAGCGGTTATCAGCAGATGGAATATATTCGCTGTGTCTCTTTGGAAAACAGAGAAATCTCTTTTGGCAGGGTGCTTCATGATTCATACCCTCTTGTTTTTGCTTACCGCGGCGCCATGAAGAGCGAACTTTCTTCCGTGAAATCCGACTGGCCTGAAGATGCTCTTGTCCCCAGTCTGTACAATTCATACTATAAACCGGCGGTGGTGGATGATTCCCTCTTTGCGGATTTTTGTGCTGATATGGGGATTACCAAAGAGGAAGACAAGACTTACCTTCTGAAAGTTCTCCATTCCCGTCCGGTGGATTATGACAGAAAGGAATTATCATACATCCTGGAAAAGATTTCTCCCGACCTGGCAAGTATGCAGGAAGTATGGGACACCAGTCTGCTCCGCAGATCTTCGCTGACCCTTATGGGGATGTACATCGCCCGTGCCTGCATCAAGGCAACCATCGGCGAGGAGTTTGACTTGTCCCATTGGATGTAAGAATATAAGAAATTATATGCATGGAAAAGCATTTTGGTTATCCTTGTTGAATACGGATGATTAAAATGCTTTAATGACGTATAGAATAATAAGATTTTAAAACGACAGGTGGAAGATGGGGATATTTGATATTATAGGACCGGTCATGATCGGTCCTTCCAGCTCACATACGGCAGGCGCCGCGCGTATTGGAAAAATAGCACGGGAAATATTAAATGACGAACCGGTTTCAGCGGAGATTACGCTGTACGGTTCTTTTGCAACCACAGGAAAGGGGCACGGTACGGATAAGGCGCTCGTGGCGGGTCTTATGGGCTATGCGCCCGACAGCGGCACGATCCGTGATGCGATTACTACCGCGGAGGAACGGGGGCTTTCCGTTTCCTTTCAGGCATCTTCCCTGGATATGGGACATCCCAATGTGGCGGAAATCAAAATGAAGGGGAAAAGTGGAAGAATGGCGACAGTGGTAGGGCGGTCCTTAGGCGGCGGCCGTGTCATGATTACGGAAATTGACGGGTTCCCTGTGGAAATCACGGGTGAGGAGTATACACTCCTCACCAATCATAATGACGTGCCCGGTATTGTTGCCGATGTAGGGAAGATTCTTGCAGAAGAACATGTGAATATTTCCAATATGCGCGTATTCCGCAAAGGGAAAGGAACGGAAGCGGTGATGATCATCCATTCCGACCAAAAGGTTCCCGAATCTGTTATTTGCAGGATCAAAGAAGGAAATAAAAATATCAACAGTGTTATGACACTGGATATTATTTAAGGCAGGGTATTATGAAAACATATCATTCCGTAAAGGAACTTTTTGCGTTGGCAGAAGAAAACCATTGCTCTCCCGGTGTTATTGCATGCCGGCTGGAGTCGGAAGAAAGCGGAAAAGACTTTGATGAAGTATGGGAAAAGATGAAAAAGACCATTCCCGTTTTCCGTCAGTCTATCCAGCGCGGACTGGCGGATACGAAAAAATCTGCCAGCGGACTTGTGGGTGGTGATGCCAATGCCATTTTCATGCGGGAAAGCCGTTTTTTGAGTCCTGTATGCCGCCGTGCCTGTGCTTATGCTATAGCAACAGCGGAAGCAAATGCTAAAATGTTCCGTATCGTGGCGTGTCCGACAGCAGGATCCTGCGGGATTGTACCGGCTGTTTTGGCGGCAGTGGCGGAAGAAGAAAATTCTACTCTCAATGATGTGACCTGCGCGTTATTTACAGCGGGAGCCATCGGACGGATTACTGCGGAGAATGCTTCGATTTCGGGGGCAGTTGGCGGCTGCCAGGCGGAATGCGGCACAGCGGCGGCGATGGCTGCGGCTGCGGCAGTGGATTTACTCCATGGTACGACAGAGGAAATGGGGAACGCTATGGCGCTGGCGATGAAAAATATTTTGGGGCTTGCCTGTGATCCTGTGGCGGGTCTTGTGGAGGTTCCCTGCGTGAAAAGAAACGGATTCCATGCGGTACATGCCCTTGTGGCGGTGGAAATGGCAATGATGGGGATCCGTTCCGTCATCCCTCCTGATGATGTGATTGACGCTATGGGAAGAATCGGGCGCCTTATGCCTGTGTCCCTTCGTGAAACCAGCCTTGCAGGTCTTGCCATGACGGAAGAAGGAAAGCATATTTCCGAAAGGCTGATGAAACAAAATGCTATGCCGGCAGAATAGCATAAATGAAAAGGATAAAAAGACTGCGGCAATCAGAGGAAGCACTTTGGCGGATTTCTTTCCGAAGCGCATTGACAGGAAAGAAAAATATGGCTATAATAAACTACGTTGCCGGGGCATAGCGCAGTTTGGTAGCGCACTTGGTTCGGGACCAAGGGGTCGCAGGTTCAAATCCTGCTGCTCCGACCACATGCGGGTGTAGCTCAATGGTAGAGCGCCAGCCTTCCAAGCTGGTTACGAGGGTTCGATTCCCTTCACCCGCTCCATTTTTTGAGGGACTTTCCGGAGCGGAGAGTCTTTTTCTTTTGCGGTATTTCGGGGAATCCTTTATAATAAAAAATAATTCAAATGAGGAGCTGACCATGGGCTTTTTTGACAGAAGTAATGAATCCGCCAGTCCGATCGGCCTTTTGCGGGCGCATATCGGTACGTTTATGTACTGCGTGAAAATGGGAAAAAAGAAATTTCAAAATAAAGAAGACGTAGGAGATATCTTTTTTGATATGGACCAGACGAAGTTTCTTTTGGATCAGGCGACACGGGGCTCACTTTACGATTTTCGACAGCGTATCGATTCCGCTCTTTGGGATGCGGCTGTCCATAAATATTCGGAAGATTTGGACAAGCTGAAAAAAGTGCTCCTGAAAGCTGTGGATCAAGGGGCAGCGAAAGCAGTGGATATTGCGGAGGAAGAGCCGAAGGAAATTGTTCCCGAAAAGGAAGAAGAAAAATCGGGAGACTGGCGGGATCATATTCTTGATGAAATGAAGGAAGCGGAAGAAGCGGCGAAGAAAAACATGCCGTCGAAAGAAGAAAGAGGTGTAAAGACGGATGACTCTAAAGAGATGTCCGAAGCCGATTGCCGGGAGCTGTGGAAACTCATTAAGGAAATGGACAGAGAATTCCGCGAAATGAAACAAATTGCTGATGAATGGCTCATGGTGAACGGGAGAAAAGACGGATGTTTAGGCGCAGTTCTTGCGGCAATGCTCCTGCCTGCAGGTGCCATCTACGGAATTTGGTCGCTTTTTTAAGGGAAATCGAAGTTATATATTGTGCTTTCCGCATTTTCTGTGCTATTATAATCAAAGTAAAGGTTGTTTCGGGAGGTGACATTATGTCTAAACACATCGTTACGATTAACAGCTCTTCTCTGCAGGACTCCATCAAATTTGAAGGCTGCAGCGAATGCCAGACTTCCTGTCAGTCTGCATGCAAGACCAGCTGCACTATCGGCAACCTGCTCTGTACGGAACAGGAAGAAGCTGAAGAAGCGTAAGGAACGGCCATGCTCCCGATCTTATGGTCGGGAGTTTTTCAATTGTTGTAGGGAAATATTTCTTTTGGGGGCTCAGAAAAATTCATGGATTATAATGTAAAGCCCATGATTCATCGTTTCCGTCAAAATGATATGAATATCGTCATGGATGTGAACAGCGGCATTGTCCATGTCGTTGATGATGTGACATACAGGGTTCTGGAGTTTTATAAAGGAGAAGGCAGAGAAGAAACTTTGTCCGCTCTCGAAAAAGAATACGGTGCTGAAGAGCTGAATGAAGTCATGGATGATTTGGATGAACTCATCAGGGCTCAGTCTCTTTATGCGCCTATGGACAAGAATTATGAAATGGCGATCGAAGATAAACCGATTGTCAAGGCGCTGTGTATCAATATCGCCCACGACTGCAATCTCCGCTGCAAGTACTGCTTTGCCGGACAGGGAGGATATGGACAGTGGCGTATGCTCATGAGCTTCGATGTGGCGCGCCGGGCTGTTGATTTTCTGATTGCCCACAGCGGACACCGTGAACATTGCGAGCTGGACTTTTTCGGCGGTGAACCGCTCATGAACTGGCATGTGGTGCAGCAGACGGTGACCTATGTTCGCCAGCAGGAGAAGAAACACAATAAAAAAATCAAGATGTCTCTTACGACGAACGGAATGCTTCTGGATAAGGAGAAGGTGAAGTATCTGACGGATAACCATATCAGCCTGATCCTGTCACTGGACGGCCGTAAGGAAATGCATGACTCCATGCGTCCCGGTGTGAATAATGAAGGTACTTATGATCGCATTATGAAAAATCTCCAGTACTGCATCAAGCATCGCAATGGAGAAGAATACTATGTCCGCGGTACTTTCACCAGGCAGAATCTGGATTTCACTACTGATGTGGAAGATATGCTCAATCATGGATTTCCCGCGGTTTCTATGGAACCGGTTGTCGGCGATGACACGGCGGATTATTCCATCAAAGAGTCGGATCTGCCTCGGGTGAAGGATGAATATGATAAATTGGCGAAGTTTTTCATCAAGCGTGAAGAGGAAGGAAATCCCTTTTTTTTCTTCCATTTCAATATGGATCTTTGGAGAGGCCCCTGCCTGCCGAAGCGTCTTCGCGGATGTGGAGCGGGGCATGAATATCTGGCGGTCGTGCCCAATGGAGATATTTACCCGTGCCACCAGTTTGTCGGTCGTGAAGGATATGTGATCGGCAATGTTTTTGAGGGACTTAAGAACATGAAGATGATGCGCGATTTCCGTGTGAACCATGTGTTCAGCAAGCCTGAATGTGTGGACTGCTGGGCGAAATTCTTCTGCTCCGGCGGCTGCCATGCAAATAATGAAGCTTATGCCGGGGATATTCATAAGCCTTACGGGATTACCTGTGAAATTCAAAAGAAGCGTGTGGAATGTGCGATGATGATTCAGGCATATAATAAGTTGAAAGCTCCGAAAGTCATGCATCAGCCGGGAACAAAAGCGGCAAGGAAAGCGGAAGGCTTATCCGCTACCTGATAAGATGAAATAAAGAAAGAAGAGGATGACAAGAGGTTTCTGTTTGCGCAGAGACTTCTTTTAACTTATAATAAAATAAGTATTATAGGGGTAATGGAATCAAAATACAGGCATCGTTTTTGATGCATTTTGTATGAAGGAGGAATTGATTATGCATATAAAAAGAGTTGGAGTCGCCCTTATGGCGGCTGCCATGATTGGTACAGGTGTGTTTTCCGGGGTTTCTGCATCCGGATTGGGCAGTATTCTCGGCGGTATTGTGAAAGTAGGCGGTATAGGGTTCCTTGTGGATAAGTATGGTGAATCGCTGAACAGTGCCATCAATTCTGTTATGATGAAAGAAGGCGCAGGTACGAACTATGCTACAAAGGTTGTTCCTATCGTCAGTATCGGTAACAGAGGATATATCGGAGCAGCACAGGTTATCGGCGATGCGGACCAGGTGGAAAAGGTGGAAGCGGTAGGCCAGCTTGAAATCAGCTGGAATAACAAGCTTTTCCGCATCAAAGGTCTAATTCCTATGGATAGTAAGAACCCGACCAGTTTCAGCCGTGTACAGGGCGTAGGTGTTTCCGCCGTTATTGATGTAAGAGTTTAATCGGAGGACTCAGCATGAAAAAATCTATTCTTGCAGCAGGTATTTCTTTGTTACTCGTATTTCCGGAAGCAGCAGCCGAACCGACGACCCTGAACGGACGTATGGAACGGGTGGAAGATGTCCTTTATGGGGAAACGCGCAGCGGCTCCCTTACCGAACGGATTACTTCCGCCGATAATTTAATTTATGGCACAGGCAGTTCGACAGGCGTGGGTCTTGATGACCGGGTCGGAAATCTTTATGCTGATGTGGTAAACAGCGGTAATGATGCTGCACCGTCCATCTCTTCCCGGACGAATGCCCTGGAGTACTACCTGACTGATGAAATTAAGCGGGAACCGCTTGCCGGCCGTATCGGTGATATGGAAAAAAGCGTTTTCGGCAGCGTGAAATCAGGCGCATTGGATAAGCGTACCGCGGAATTGGAAAAAGCTATTTATGGAGATCAACATTCGGAAATGAAGGATGTTGTTCTTCCTGAAAAGACGGTATTCAAGATTTCTTTAAATGATAATATCAGCAGCAAAACAAACCTTGTGGGTGACCCTGTAGAATTTACCGTGCAGGAAGATGTGAAGGTTGGTGACATTCTTGTGCTGCCCCGCGGTTCCAGAGGAAGCGGCGTGGTGACGAAAGTATCCCGGCCGAAGAGCTTTGGACGCAGCGGTAAACTGGATATTTCATTTGATCAGGTATTTTCTTTGGATGATGAACCGATTCCGACCGTTCTCGGACCGGAAGCAAAAGATAAGCTGAAGATGGAAGCTGCTGCCGTAGGCGCTTCTACTATCGGCGCATTGGCGCTGGGGCCGGTCGGCCTGGTAGGCGGTTTTTTTGTTAAAGGCAAAGATGTGGAACTTCCTGCAGGATCTGAATTGTATATACAAACGCAGAAAGATGTTACCACGAAAGGTCTTGTTACCGCTTCCGGCGCACCGAACATGGTACTTCGCAAGAGAGTGGCCAAGTCGGCTGTTGCCGGAGAGGCAGGGAGTACAATGGCCTCTGATGCCGGTTCTTCTGTGAATACTGTGGAAAATATGCGGAATAAATTGAAGTTCGTCAATGAGGACGGAGATGAAATAGATACCAAGACAAAAACAGTAAAATCTGATGCGGAAGAGACAAAAGCGGATGTTTCCGGGACAGCGGAAAAGGCTGCTGATGAAGGAGAAGAAAATGCATCAGTAGTTATTGTAAGAAATGAATAAATCGAAATTAAAAAGGGCATTGATTTTAGGGTGTGCCCTTTTTCTGGGAACGGGTCCGGAAGGATATGTTTCGGCGGCAGGCGATATAACTTATGAAGAAGGGTTCGTCGTCGATGAGGATCATAAGGGCGTAGTGCGCCCGATTCGTCCTGCGGAAGTTCTTGTAAATCGGAACAATGCAAAAACAAAGGAACCGGTAGAATCCGATTCCCCGTCTTCGGCAGCAAAAAAAGGGAAGAAGGCAAAAGATACCGGGATTTCTCCTGAACATCCTTTAACTTTTACTGCGGACTATATCCGTTATAACCATTCTACAGGAGATGTTATGGCGGAGGGGCGTATTGATATGCGCCAGATGATGGATCAGTACACTACAGAATATGTCTATGGAAATACGGTTACCCAGCAGTATGTTATTCCGGGAGAAGTACACTGGAAAAATCCCACTACTGATATGACGGCACAGTGGGCGGAATATGACGGTGCCGCATCCATAGGAAAGTTCTATGACTTTTCAGGCTGGGATTCAGGCCTTTACTATTTTAAAGGGGATAAAGGGACTTATTATCGTAAGGACAATAAAATGGTCGCGGATAGAGGCTACTTCACGACGAAGCATGCTGTCGCCAAAGTACCTGACTATCGGATTGAAGCAGATACCATCGAAATTTATCCGGGAGATCATTACACGGCTTATGATGTGAAATTAAAGGTGAAGAATACAACCCTTATTTCTTTTCCCCAGTACAGGGCTTCTTTGAAAAATGACAATGCGACCAGCCCGTGGTCGCTCCTTCCCCGCCCGAAGTATGACAGCGATAACGGATGGGGATGGCATAATGGGCTTGAATTACCTGTAGCGCATAATGACGATCTGTATTTTTATATCCGCAATGAATGGTACACGAAATCAGGATACAAGCCGGATGTCGGTTTTAGCTACAGCACACCTTTCGGGTGGTTCAATTTCCATTATGCTGAAGAAGAAAGTTCCATCAATGATGAGGGCGGTTTATGGATTAAAAAGCGACCGTCCCTTGAGTTTAAGTCTAATCGGTATTACCTGTTTAAATCGCCCTTCTATGCAGGTATAAACGGAGAGATCGGTTATTGGGATGAGGAAAGGGCAGGCGGTAACCGTAAGGGCAGTTATAAAGGCTTCGACGTGTATATTTCCGGTGATCCCATAAAGCTGGGCAGGTTTCTGACTTTTAACTGGAGAGCAGGGATTGCCAAAGATTACTACGGATACCAAAATGAGATACGTGAAAATAAATACTATTCCGTGGGGCTTATGGGAGGATACAGAGCGGTTTCCGGATGGATCAATTATACAAATCGTGCGATCACGGGATATACGCCGTATCTTTATGATACGTTCAGTACGACGAAACCGATTGATATAGGATTCAGACTCGAACTTACACCCAAAGATGCTGTAAGCGTTTCCTGGACGATTGATGCGAAAAATGGTAATGTGGATCACCGCTATTATACTTACTACCGGGATATGCATTCATTCTATGGATGGATCCGGTATGACACGGTGGAAAAGAAAACAACATTTATGATCATGCCGAAAGATTTTAGATTCTGATTGGGGTCATCGCTATAGGGGCTGGAATGAAATTTTCTTTAGACAAACATTTAGATGTCGATTTACAATATATTTTTGGCAGTAAATGGAATGTAAATGCGGAAGATCTGCAAAATTATGAAGCAGTTATTTCCAATGCGGAAAAGCGTGTACAGCGGATAAGAGAAACGGGAAAAGGCCCGGGAGGCAAAGCGGTTCTTTTTTCCCGCCTTCCTTATATTTTAGATGAAAACGTTCTCATGACAGCAGAAGAGCGGCTGCGGCTGGAACGGCTGGACGGAATCGGGAAAGAACAGGATGTTCTGATTTCTATCGGGATAGGAGGATCTTATCTGGGAAATCAGGCGATTTTTGATATTTTTTATGGTCCGTACTGGAATATGCGTTCCCGCAGGGAAAGAAACGGGTACCCGCAGGTATTCTTTGCGGGACAGAATGCCGACCCGGCAGCGCTTATGGATCTCGTCCGCCAGCTTCGAAGGGAACGGGACCGCTGCGGCCGTAAATTGAGAGTGCTGCTCCTGATAATTTCCAAGTCGGGGACAACTGTGGAACCGATGGCGGCTTTCCATGTATTGAGACGGGAATTATCCGATTTTTGCGAGCTTTCTTTTATTACAGTCACTGACAGAAATACCGGTAAGCTCCATGAATTGGCCGAACGGGAAGGATGGGAACAGTTTGCCGTGCCTGAAGGTATCGGCGGCCGTTTCAGTGTCTTTTCCCAAGTCGGTTTGGTCTGGGGGAAGTTGGTCGGTCTGGATATAAGGGCTTTTCTTGACGGTGCGAGATTTGTGGAAGAGCATTGCCGGGGGAAAATTTCGGATAACCCGGCACTTATGCTGGCTGCGGTCAAGTTTATCGCCATGAAAGAGTATGGAGTGGCAGCAGAGGTCATTATGCCTTATGGTGCAGGCCTCCGTGCGTTAGGCTGGTGGTATGCCCAGTTGCTGGGAGAGTCTTTGGGGAAAAAATTTGATACCCATGGGAATATCATTTACAACGGCCGCATTCCGGTTGCCTGTGTAGGTACGACAGATATGCATTCCCTTACGCAGGAACACCAGCAGGGGAAGAAGAATAAAATTGTACAGTTTATTTCCGTGAGAAATCTTCCCGATAAAGCGGATTTCTTTTGTGATGACGGCCGCGCAGGCGGAATGGTGGATTTGGGGATGCTGCTTAATGCCGCTGCCCGGTCTAATCAGGAGGCTCTGGCACAGGAAGAAAGGATGAGCTGCGCGATAGAAATTGAAAAGCTGACAGAATTCCATATAGGAATGCTGATGTACTTCTTTTTCCTTGCTACCGCCTATGAAGGTGCTATGGCGGATATCAATACATACGACCAGCCGGGGGTGGAGGATTACAAGAAAATTCTCTGCAAGTATTTACAAAAATATATGAAAGAGGCATGAGGTTATGGAGGGGGCGCGCAGGAAATGGATAGTCCCGGTGACAGGGGCAGTGGCGGCCGTTTTAACGGTGTGGGGCATTCTTGGTGTCGGTAAAGCGTCAACCGTTATTCCTGAAGAGGCAAACGGTACAACTCCTGCTGCTGTAAATGAAAGTGAAATGAAATTTGGAAAAATATCGGGCGGCGTTAAAAAATATGACGCGGCTCTTTATTTGCGGGGAAAACCGTTGAAAGATCCGTTTTATGCGGTGCGGTCTTATGATTCAAAGAGGGAGAATGAAGAAGCGCCGCAGATGCCGGCAGCAGAAGGGACAACGGGGACTATCCATCTCGCCCCGGTTTTACAGGGAGTCATGGAGTATGGAGGGAACCGGCGGGCCATGCTTGCCGTGAATGGAGAATCAGTTACAGTTCGGAAAGGGGATCGGGTGGATATATGGTCAGTCGTTTCAATCGGAGAAAAAACAGTCCAGTTATCATCGGCAGCAGGGAATCTTTTTTTGGAACTGCCTTGAGACATACCGCCTTTTTATTCGTAGGCACTCTGTTTTTCTGTTTCCCTTTTTTTGTCAATGCGGAAAACAGAATGCCGGAGATGAAACTGGAAACGAGTGCTCACGAAACGATGGAAGCGACACTCCGCCAATCCATGGAAGGACGAAAAGAGGAAAAGGCAAAAAGTTATTTAACGAAACATGCTGTTACGGAAGAAAAAGAACCTTCCGATTTCAGTCTTCATGTAAAGAATGCGCCTATCCAGGAGGTCCTCCGGAGTCTGGCGGAACTTACAGGGAAAAATATTGTCTTCGGCGGTACAGTTACAGGAAGTGTGACGGCTGATTTAGATCATGTCACGCCGAAAGAAGCGCTCCATGCCATGCTGGTTTCCCAGGGGCTCATAGCGCGGGAAGAAGGAAGCACGCTTATCGTCGTTGGTGAATCCGCTATGAAAAATGGGGGAAGAGCAACGAAATCCTATAAATTGTCTTATGCGGAAGCGAAAGAAGTGGCGGAAGGGCTTCGCCAGCTTTCTGACAGCGTCCATGTAGCATATAACCAGACGGCAAACGCGGTCATTCTGAGCGGAACACCTTTGGAAATCATGGAAACCGCTGCGGTTCTCCGCTCTCTGGATGTTCCTGAAAAACAGGTAAAAGTAGAGGCGGAAGTTATTGCCGTGAACCGATCCCATTCCAAAGAACTTGGGATCGACTGGGATTTTAAAGCTCTTACCGGCAGCGGCGAGTATCGCAGGGAAAGCTGGAATGAACAGCGGTATGTCACCGATGATGCGGGAAATATAAAGTATGATAAAAATGGAAATCCGCGGATGCGGAATATCGAACATAACGGATGGAATGTGAAGATTCCTGAAGGCTACGCAGGTATTTCCTACGGCAGATCCGTGGCAGGGCATCCCTACACCGCTTTTTTCAGGGCTAACCTGAATGCTCTTGTTTCTACAGGCAAAGCGAGAATCCTTGCCCGGCCGAATGTGGTCACCATGAACGGGCGGGAAGCGGAAATACTTATAGGAAATAAAATTCCGGTTATCGTGGAGCACGTGGATAACGGCGTTCGGACAACGACCACGGAATACCGCGACGCAGGCATCAAGCTTACCTACACGCCGCGAATCAGTGCGGACGGGGAAATCACCGCAAATGTGAATGCTGAGGTTTCCACGCCGTACCTTGTGCCTGAAATGCGGGCTTACCGTATCATTACCCGCCAGGCAAATACGCTGGTCCGTCTCCGGTCGGGCGATATGCTTACTATCGGGGGTCTGATAGATAAGGAAGAAAATAAAACCTTTAGGAAAGTTCCTATTCTGGGAGATATCCCCTTACTGGGAAAACTTTTCCAGAGCAAGAGCCGATCCGTGGAGGAGTCGGAAATAGTCATCATCATAAAAGCGGAAATACTGGACAGATGAACCGCTTTTATAGGAAGATAAGGGAAATATGGCAGTACTTAGAGTCAATGGTTTAACTAAATATTTTGGCATTAACAGCGTTTTTGAAAATGTTTCTTTCGAATTGAAAAGCGGCGAACATATTGGGCTTGTAGGGGCGAACGGCGCAGGGAAAACGACACTCCTGAAATGTATCATGGGAAGGGAAGAGGCTGACCGGGGAACGATAAAAGCCAGTGATGGTGCAGTAATCGGCTACCTTCGCCAGGATTTCGATTATGCCGGTGAAACGATACGTGATGAAATGGAAGAAGCATGGAAAGACGTTCTCTTTTATAAAGACAGAATGGAACGGCTGGCAGCCGAATTGGAATTTCATAAAGATGACGCTGATCTTGTTTTGGAATATGGAAAAACGGAAGCCCGTTTTGAATTTCTCGGCGGTTATGATTATGAATCTGCCACGAAAAAAATTTTAACGGGTCTCGGTTTTACGGAAGAGGACTGGGATCGGGATATTCATTCTTTTTCCGGCGGTCAGAAGGTCAGGATTAATTTGGCGGCTGCTTTCGTGCGTCATCCGGATTTCCTTCTTCTTGACGAACCGACAAACCATTTGGACATGGGCATGCTGGAATGGCTGGAGGATTATCTTCGCTCCTATAAAGGAGGCGTGCTTATGATTTCTCATGACCGTTACTTTCTTGATGCTGCGGCGACAGGCATTATCGATCTGGAGAATCACCGCATTCATTCTTACCGCGGCGGCTATACGCGGTATATGGATACGAAGACACGGGAAACGGTAGCTTATGAAAAAGCGTATGAAAAGCAGCAGGAGCATATCCGTGAAACGGAAGAATACATAAGAAGATACAAAGCGGGGATCAAATCAAAACAGGCACGGGGACGGCAGTTGCAGCTGAACCGCTTGGAACGGCTGGAAAAACCGAACCGGCAGGCCACACTTCGTTTTCATTTCACACCGCCTGATGACTGTGCGGATAAGGTTCTTGATATCCTTCATGGTACGGCAGGATATAATGGGACTCCTTTATTTAAAGATATAGAAATGCATATAAAAAAAGGGGAGACGGTAGGACTTATCGGACCGAACGGTGCGGGGAAGACGACCCTCCTGAAAATGATTACAGGGGAACTGGCGGGAGAGAAAACGCTTATCCACATGGGCAGCCATGTACAGGTGGGTTACTACTCCCAGGAGCAGGAGTGGCTTTCACCGGATCGAACCGTTATTGATGAGGTGCGGGATCTTTTCAATTATGGCGAAGCGGAAGCAAGAAATGTACTGGGCATGTTCCTTTTTCGGGGAGAAGATGTTTTCAAAAAAATATCTCTTCTTTCCGGCGGTGAAAAGGCGAGGCTGTCCTTGTTATGTCTCTTTCTGAAACGGCCGAACTTTCTCATCCTTGATGAACCGACAAATCATCTGGATATTCCTACGAGGGAAATCATGGAAGAAGCCATACAGGCTTTCGGCGGAACCTGTCTGATCGTTTCTCATGACCGGTATTTTCTTGATAAAGTTGTGACGCGCACACTGGAACTGGACAATGGCAGGCTTACTGAGTACCTTGGCAACTACACTTACTATAAAGAAAAGAAAAAAGACCTGGAAGAATTTGAAAAGGACAGGGGAAATGCAAAGACTGCCAAGACGCCTGCCAAAATGACAGTATCCAAGGCGGAACCGAAAAAGGCAGAAAAGAGGGAAATTTCCATAGCGGCAGCAAAAAAGCTGGAGCAGGTGGAAATGGAAATTGCACGGCAGGAAGCGACCGTGAAAATGTATACTTTCCGTATGAATAGCGAGCCTGAAAATTATGCCGCCATTACGGAAGAGTATAAGGACGCGGAAGAAAAGCTGGCAAAACTTTATGAACGATGGGATGCCATCGCAGAAGATATGTAAAGGAGGATTACATGAAAGACACGGCACTGGCGGCAGCCAAGGAAATGATTAAGACGATGGAAGGCTTAGCAGATGGTTTGCAGGAACGGCTGCGCAGAACGGAAGCAGAAAATGAGGCGCTTCGGAAAGAATTGGAAAAGTATCGTGAAGAAGAACGGGAAATGGCGGAAGAGGTTTTTCGGGGAGGCTCCGGTGAATTTAGCCGCTGTGATGACGGAGAGACATTAGAAGACCTAAGCGGGAAACTCAGCTGTTACTATCGGGATTTAGATCTTTATGACGAAAAGCGGATTACCGCTGAAGACGGGGAGACGCTCTATCACACGATAAAGTACATCTTCAAACAATTAAAAAAAGCAGGTGTCCGCTTTAAATGATGCCTGCTGTAAATGACGGACAGAAATGTTCGTCTTTTTTTCTATTTTAATTTCTTTGCCTGCGCATAGAAGAACATATACTGCTGAAAAATGCCTGCTGCATGGCCATAAGATGGGAACGGGCTGACTCCGCCATAATGTTTCTGAATGACCCGCCCGATCCACACATCTACAGGTGCGGCTGCCGTGCGGTGGTAAGCGAATAGGGAAATACAATTTACCACTTTGATGCCTGCTCCGGGAAACAGAAGAAGTTTTTCCGTGAGTTCCTTATCAGACAATGTTTCCATTTCGGTGAAGCTGATCTTTTCTCTCGCAATCATGCGGGCTGTGGCATGAATATAGGCGGCCCGGTACCCGAGAGAACAGTTTTTCAATTCATTGACAGATAATTTCCCGAGTGCTGACGGGGAGGGAAATGTGTAAAAAGTCCGCCCGTTTTTTGTAATTTCCTTTCCTGCGGCAAGACAAAGTTTGTCCACGGAACTCCGTATAGCGGGAATGGATTTCCTTTGGGAGATGATAAAGGTGATGAGCATTTCAAAAGGATCCTGCCGCAAGATGCGGATACCTTTTCCATATCCGGCCGCAGCCCTAAGAAAATGATCTTTTGCGGGGATGGAGCGTCTGAGCGACTTATAAGAAACAGATAAATCAAAATAAGGAGCCCACACCCGCTTCCATACGTAAGGGGTGCAGTCCGCTTCCCAGGTATCCGTTCCAAGCGGGGACAGAGACAACGTGTTTTTCCCTGTGATGAAATGGAAGGAACCGTCGGGCTGTGCGGAGGCACGAAAACATTGTCCGCTCCGTATGATTTTTTCCGGATCAAAGTCGTCAGGAATTTGTATTTTCATAAAATAACCTCTTTTCCTCTATTTATTATACAGGGGATTTCTATTCTTGCCGTGAACAGACGGAATTGGTAGTATAATAACAACATGAAAGGTACATAAATAATAATTTAAAGCAGGTGCAGTTTATGAGAGCAAGAATACATAAAAGTCTTTTAATGATGGGTGTTATTTCAGTAGCACTCGCATTTTTACTGGCAATTATCCTCCATTATCAAAGCATGCAGGAACAGGCGGACCGTGAACTGGCGCGTGTGGCGCAGACGGCCGCCGCCGCGGTATCTATGGAGAAGGCTCCTGAAAGCAAGGCATACCTTGATGCTATTTATGATGGAAATAATAAGGACATCCATATCGTATGGCTTACGGATAAAGGGAGCATCCTTTACGATACCGATGAAACTCTTGGAAGGAACTATCTCGAGATGCCCGAAGTCCGGCAGGCGATCCGGGAGGGATCCGGGGAAGTCGTTCATAAATCGTCTGATGAGCATCCGAAAAGTTATGTAGCGTACCGTACGGCCGATGATACCATTCTTCGTTTTTCCAAATCAAAAACAATTTCTTTTTTTGTTGCGTCTGATTTTATTCCTGAAGTCATCCTTTTCCTTCTTGTTTTTTCCGTGGGATGCCTTGCTGCGGCGGAACATGAAACAAATCGTATCCTGAGTCCCATCCGCGGCCTGGGAAATATCATACAGGACATTATGGCGGGAAAAGAGATAGGCAGGCTGCCTGATGAATATGAAGAACTTATGCCCCTCATCAACAAGGTGGAAGAACAGCATGATGAAATAGAAAACTATTTGGAAGATATTGAAGAAGAAAGAAATACGACCCGTACCATTTTGGATACTATTTCTGATGGGATTATTCTTTTGAACAGCCGGAAAGAGATTGTCGATTATAATGAGCGGGTAAAAGAAATATTTCATGTGGAAAAAGACAAGCGCTTCCGCCGCATTTCCTTTCTCTATCATGATGAAGATTTTCTTCGCGCTGTCGGACGTGCCTATCGTTCTGAACGTTCCCGCGAGTATACGATGACGCTCTTTGGGAATCCATTCCGGATGACTACGGCAAAAACGGAACTGACTGATGGGGAAGAAGGGCTGCTCCTTGTTCTCAGCGATATGACGGCAAATTACATGGCGGAACGCATGCGCCGGGAATTTTCGGCGAACGTTTCCCATGAATTAAAAACACCTTTGACATCTATCAGCGGGTTCGCGGAAATTATCTCCAGCGGTATGTACCAAAGTGAAGAGGATTTGAAAGTTTTCGGCAGACGAATTTTGGATGAATCCCATCGGATGATGTCCTTGATTGACACTATCATGCACTTGTCAAAAGTGGAAGAAACAGAAACCACGATCAAATGGAAGCCCGTAGAAGTTGCGGGACTTGTCCGCTATGCCGCCGAACTCATCAAACCGCAGGCTGATAAGAAGAATATAGTTGTCGAGCTGGACATGAAGCCTGTCCATGTCTACGGGAATGCCGCTCTTTTATCCGAGCTGGCGATGAATCTTTTGGATAATGCGGTGAAATATAATCATGAAGGCGGCCATGTAACGGTGAAACTGGCGGCGGAAAACGGAGAAATGGTCATGACCGTTTCCGATACGGGAATCGGTATCCCCGTAGATAAACAGAACCGTATTTTTGAACGCTTTTACAGGGCAGAGGAGAGCAGAAATAAATTCACCGGCGGCAGCGGACTGGGACTTGCCATCTGCAAGCATATTGTAGAGAAACATAAAGGCAGTCTCACTATTTCCAGCACAGAAGGAGAAGGGGCCACCTTCATCGTTACTCTGCCTGCTATGAGTGAAAGCGATGTGTCCGTGGAGACGGATAATGATATTCTTGCAAAGCAGGAAGCTGCTGACGGTGAATCGGGGAAATTGGCGGAAATGGAAGCGGCAGAAGAAGCTGCTGAAGAAATGACTGAAGGAAGCGATGCAGCCGATAATACCGAGGAGAAAGAACTATTGAAAAGGAAGAAGGAAAAGAAACGGAAAAAAGCGAAGAAGAGAAAGGCGAAAGATGCAGAACAGGCGGAAAAGCAAAAAACAGCCAAAGAAGAAAAAACGGGAAAAACATCAAAAGCGAAAAAGTAAATTGAAAAGGATATGCCTTGGGGACATCCCGGAGACATATCCTTTTATAATGCCGATTAACGCATTGCGGCAGTAAACATACCGGTTGCCTTATTAAAAGTAAGGACATAAACTGGACCGCCTGCCGATGAATGGCTGCTGCCTGCCGGCGGATCAACATGGAGAAGAAGATCCTTCTTTGTGATCTCCAGTGTTCCGTCGCCCTCTTCTCCCGTAAGGGAAGAACCGTCGAAGGCAAGAGTAAATTCCCCCTTTTGGTAGGATACAATGCGGAGCCCTTTAATGTCGCCCGTCTGGAAGACATAAAAACGCTTTCCGTTATCCGTTTGCACAAATTGAGTTATGGAGACAGAAGCATCTTTCCTTCCGTTTTCTCCATACAACGCGACAGGGAGATCGGAAAGAATCAGATTGGATTCATTGATCGCTGTTGAAAAAACAGCATCCGCCTTTCCGTCATTTACCGCGTTCAGATTAATGCCGAGACGCTGCTCTGCAGAAAGATTAATCTGGATGGCCGCTTCACCTCCGGAAACCGCCAGGCTGGAAGTGGAGCCTTCCTGCCAGCTGGCATAAGCTGTTCCTGCGGTAATTATCACAGCGGCAAGAGTAAATAATATCTTTTTCATAAAATACCTCCTTGCTCCTATTATAAACGATATGGAAAAAGAAGTCGCGAAAAAATGGAAATACACCGTGTACACATAAAAAAGACAGTCCTTTTATGTAAAAATATAACCTAAGTGAATACACAATATATGTTCGTTGGAATAAGGAGCCTTGTTTACCTTATAAGCGTATTCTTAATCTGATGAAATGAATAAAGAAATAGAACCTTTTTATCGCTTTTATGAAAGCAGAGGAAAATCCATGCGGGCAGCAGAGAAAGAAATAATGAAATTGGAAAAATGAGTGTTTGACGAAAGAAAAAAGACTTGCTATAATTCATTTTGCTGACAGGGACATATTCTTGCGGCGTCCGGTTCCATTTTTTCAAAAGGATTCAAAAGAATGCTTGACAGAAGGAAATGGCCGTGCTAAAGTAATGAAGTCGCTTAGAGCGATGGTTCTTTGAAAACTGAACAGTACAGCGAGAAAAAAGCCGATGTGCGAGTTTCAAGAAAAAAAGGAAACCGCAAAGAATTTGAGTAAGCAAGGCAAGACAAAA